>CAZHSN010000172.1:0-8076 GCA_964535125.1 uncultured bacterium | reverse complement strand
GCGTATGATGCTGAAGCGATAGTGTCCCGTCGGTGTCATCCACAGATGCTGCAGCGCACCCGGTCCGTCAATGTCAGCGATCGTGCGCACCTCACCTGGTTGGATCACGATGGATGGCGAGATCTTCCAACCAACACCCAGATCACGCGCACATCCGGCTCCGGTCCCTTCTGTCGCCTGCGCGCCTCCGCCGGGCGCTCCGGTCGGGTTCTCTGCCGATATGGACCGGCTGAGCGCCGGGGACAGCCGTGACAGGTTGCCCATATTCATTCCCAGTCCGTTGAACATTGCATGAAACCTCCACTCAGCGTTACAGGCTAACAGCGGACTCACCGCTGGACGCCTGAAGTAGATACGCCCATCACGCTCTGCTATCCTGCGGGCAATCATCCTGCCGTTTGGGTTTCCATCAGCGGCTTGCGATATACTGAATCGAAACTGCAGCTAATCCGGAGGAGCTACATGAAGCGTATCATCGGAGTTGCGCTGGCCACGCTGGCGCTCACAGCAGCCTGCGCGGCGATCGCTCAGGACGAGAAGCCGGCTAATGTTCAGGTGCGCGTCGGTTTGGTAAGCATCCAAAAGGGTGACATGCGCCCTGCGGACACCCTGTGGCCCACACTGGCCGTTGAATTCGTGATCCCGAAGGTCAGCGTGGTAAATGACGGACAGACACGTCTCTGCCTGATGTACCACACGGCCAAGAAGAGCGGCGTTCGCGGCGAGATCACAGCCCTGACATTGGATCAACAGTGGCCGATTGACACCACCGGCACCAATCCTGTTTATGTGGGCTTGGGCGCTGGGCCCTACTGGCTTAAGACCGGTGACTCTGGCCGTACGGCGGTATTTGGCGGTAAAGCGTTTGTGGGCTACAACATCACAGACACCGTGTATGTGCAGGGTGAGTACCACATGACCACCCGAGCCAGCAAGCGGACGGACCGCGGCGACGCCGCGCTGATCACTGTAGGCTACCGGTTCTAGCTGATGGCCGATACACTCTGCAGAGACGATATCATCCATGTGGCCCGTCTTGCCCGGCTGGCGCTGACAGACGCGGAGATCGACCGCATGGAGCGTCACCTGAACAATCTGCTCAAGCAGATTGACACGCTGCAAGAGTTGGATACGGAAGGGGTGGAGCCGACAGCCCACTCCTTCCCTGTCTACAACGTGTTCCGAGACGATCTGTCCAACCCATCGCTGACACCTGATCAGGTGCTGGCTAACGCGCCCGAATCCGCCAACGGCCTGTTCATCGTTCCGCGCATCGTGGAGGGGTGAACGCATAGTCAAACATACCGGTTCAGGACAACAAAGTGAACTGCACCGCAACCCGTTACGTCCAGAGTAGTGACAGACAACGGATTAGCGGAGGGGCAACATGGTACAGGTGGCCGTGATGACCGATCAGGACGGGCTGCTGGTACAGCGATGCCAGGCCAATGACATAACGGCATTCGACGAGATCGTGGCGCGGTACCAAAACCGCATCTACCACTTTGTGCGTCGAATGGTAGGGAATGACACCGTGGCCGAAGACATCACCCAGGAGGTCTTCCTCAAAGCCTTCCGCAATATCAGTTCCTTCAGACAGGAAAGCAGCCTGCAGACGTGGCTCTTCCGTATCGCATCCAACCTCTGCAGGGACAACTACCGCAGGAAACAGCGCGAAACCACCTGGTTCAGTTTCTGGCGCAAGTCATCCCATGACGAAGATATGAGCGAAGAGATTGAGTGGCCTGATACCAGCCACGCCCCCGAGTTGAACTTTATGCAGGCCGAGTTGGGCGCCATGATCCAAAACGCCATTGAACAGCTCTCACCTGTGCTGCGGGAAGCAATTATTCTGCACGAAATCGAAGAGATGCCTTACGAGGACATCGCCAATGCCTTGGGCGTTCCCTTGGGGACGGTCAAGTCGCGTATCTTTCACGGCCGCAGCCGGCTTCGGAAAGCGCTGGAGACCTATCTGCACGACGTGACAGCGAGCGGGTGAACAAGATGAAACACAACTTCTGCGAACACAGAGATACCTGGATCCAGCGGGACCGTGACGGCGAACTGAGTATCGATGAGCAGCGCCTGTGGGACGCCCATTATCAGAAGTGCCCCTTGTGTGCTCGCGCCGTCGCTGCGGAACGGTTATTGCAGCAGTCCCTGTCCATGCCACCCGCCTACCGTGCGCCGGAACACCTCGCTCGACGCCTGCATGACCACGCTCAGGAGATCGTCCGGCAACAGCAACGGCGTGTGCCTGTGCGGCTAGCGTGGGCGGGCGCCGTAACATGCGTGTTCCTGATAGGCGCTTACGCCTATGTCGGCCACCAAAACAACGCACAACCCGTCACAGAGTTGTCTGCACCGACGGTGATTGAGGCCGACTACGCCCGCTTCCGGGATGCAAACAGGCTGGTAGATCATACATTCGCTACCATTTCATTCCCGCAGGAGCAGAGTACACCGTGAACCGTACTGCGGCCTGCTGCCTGGCATGTCTTGCAGGCCTGACGGCGCTTCCATCATTAAGTCAGCAAAGCGGCACTGACTGGGTGCGGCGGATGCAACGGGCAGAAGAGAGAGCCGCCTTCAGCGGCGTCCGTGTGACGCGGCTCTTCTTCGGCAAAAACCCCGTGAGCGTGGAGGAATCGGTACTCCGTGAAGGCCCCCGGCTGCGCGTCAGCGTCATCAAACCACCGGACCGTGCGCGACAGGTGATGCTGGACAACGGCGTGCGTGTCTATTTCTACAACCCGAAAGAGAACATCGTGCGCATCATGCCGTCCGATCGGCGTATGCAATGGTGGACACGACATCACCAGTTTGAGGCAATCCGCGTCGGCAACATCACCGTACGCGTTGAAGATACCAACGACCCGGTGGCCGGACGCAGATGTGTCCGGCTGAGCTTTTCCAACACCGAAGGACTGCTGCGTCGGCGGATATGGGTAGACGAAGCGACAGCTGTCCCCCTGCGCGTGCAGGAGTTCAGCCCAGATGCGAAACTGCGCATGGAGATGGAATTCATCCGCTTCCGGTCACCCTACTCCCCTGCCCCGGGCACGTTTGAACCGGACTTTCCTGACTCGGCGCGCCGTGAAGAGATCGTACCTCCCTTCCAGCGGTTCATTTCCGTCGATGCGGCACAGCCGGTCACGCCATACCCCATCCGACAGCCTCGCCCGCTGCCTGCCACCTATCGCCTGGTTGAAGTCAGTGTACGGGCCTTCATGGGAGAAGTGATCGTGGGTCAGCATTTCACCAATGATACCTATACCGTCGCGTTGTTCCAGTCACCGGACAAACCGCACCTCAAGGGGCCAGAGGGGATGTTGCGCAAGGCACGCGGGCAAGCCATTTGGTGGAAAGAGGGCGGAATGAGTTACTCAGTTCTTGGCGACGCACCGCCGAAAACGCTGGAGGCGTTCCGAAACGCCGTCCGGTGACCCGGATCCGCATGTGACGCGTTCAACGCGGTACACGCACGCCCAGGCATCCGTTATGATCAAAACGGCGGGACATCACCCGAGATGTCCCGCCGCCTACAGACTCACTCTGCGTGTGCGTTACTCGAACATGTTGCCTTCAATCCGTTTGTTCGCCGAAGCCACGGTGCGATCATTAATCGGTTGTTTGCTGCCAATGATGTTGTCACGAACAAACACCATGTCGGCCCCCCGCGCCAGATAGACACCCACATCGGATGCCAGTATGTGGTTGTTGGTGATCCAGACCCGTCTCGCCCGGGGACCAAGGCGTACCCCTTCCCGCACACCGTGTATCTGGCAGTTGCTGACGAAGAGATGCGTCAGCACATGCGTATCGGTCGGCGCGAATTCGATCCCGACGACATCGGGATTGACGGTCCGCACCAGCGTATTGGTGATTGCCGCGTTATAAAACAGGTTCGGCATGGTAAACGAAAACGCCTTTCCGCCTTTGCGCTCCAGTAGAACCTGACCATCAGAGCAGACAAACCCACAGGTCCCTTCGATGAGAAACCCATTCGCTACGTGTTCGCAGTAACACTGATGGAACTTCAACTCGAGACTGTGCGCCGGATCACCCTTGGCTGTTTTTGCCAGCTGATGGACAAATGCCTTGCCGAAGATCATAAAGCACTTCGTCATCAGCAGACCATCAACACGCCCCAGCACGAAGCCAGTCAGGTTGTTACGGAAGTAGTCATCGTCACCAGTTGGCCCGGCGGGAAACCAATGGACGTTTTCAATGCGAACAATGTCCAGAATGCCATCCAGCCGGATGCCGATGTGGTGACATAGACCGTTGATGTCGCGGAACAACGCCTGGCCGGTGTTACCTCCCTCCTCCGGAGTGGAGATGCCGATCCATGCGCCGGCGAACGAGACCTGCTCAACGGACGGGTTGATACCGTTCAGCAGGATCGCCGCGGGGTATTGGGCAGGCGTCTTCTGATCCAGGTTATTGGGATACCGGAACGCCACCCCCTTGACACAACTGGCGTGCCGCAATTCCACTGCATGGAAACCGGGTTGTTTGATTACCAGCGCGACAGATGACTGCTCCCATCGCGGACCGGTGCCTCTCAGCGTCACGGAGTTCGGGATCACCAGCGTACCGCTGATGACGTACTGGCCAGGGGTCAACTCGACCTCATATGACCCCTTGCCCGCTTCATCAAGCGCCGCCTGGATCGCCCGGGTGTCATCGGTTTCTCCGTCGCCCACCGCTCCGAACTTGGCGGGCGATACGACTCCCGCAGCCTGGCACGCCAGGGTGGTCGCCACCAGCAGGAACGACATGACCAGACGCAGGAGCGCCTGGCTGTCCACTGACACGTGAATACCCATTATCTGCCTCCCTGTTAGTTGCGCCCGTTCAGCCGGGACGGAATGCCAGTGTCACGATCTGGCGCACGCCGACGGGAACAGTCACCGCACCGTCTGCATCGATAGTCAGCGCAGCGATCGATTCCTCGTTCATGTTTACTTGCTCCGCCGACTGTGCGCCCGGTATGGCGACGCGGGCCATCACGGCTGTGGTGGCGATATTGTACAGCCGCACGATGATCGCCTCCGAGTCCTCTGCCGGCTTACACGCGCTCATCACCAACCCGTCTCCGCCCTCCACCGTAACGAACTGATACTCAGCAGGCAACGGGCCATCCTGAGCATCGATACGGCACACCTGCATCGGTGTGTTAAAGCTGTGCGCCTGCTTCCAAACCTGGGCGTCTTCCCAGTTGCCCGCATGAGGCATGACAGCAAACTCAGCCACATGTCGGCCAATGCATTGAGCGCCTGGGGTTGGTGTTGCACTGGCGGTATCCCCGGCATCGCTGATGCATCCCACGCTGCGCAACAGAGTCAATCCGACCGTACGTGCTGCATCCGGATATACTTCGTACTCCGGCAATCCCTTGTTGATCACGGCGACACCGCGCGCACCGTCGCTGATGTCCATCCACGTGCGCTGCGGGGCGAACGGTGAGGCGTCGGGCCAGTCGGCCGGTGGACGGATCGCCCGGGACACCACGTCAAACGGCATCTCGGCCTGCACCTCGTCGGCCTCCACCCAGGTGGGAACCAGCGCACGCAGTCGGTGATCAGCTGCCGCATTTTCGAACTCCACCCGTACGTCCACGCGGGGAACGCCGGCAGACAGTGTCCATGTGATGGTCACAGGGCAGTCCACCAACTCCTCCGCGCGTCCCTCTTTGTCATCAGTGACGCCTTTCGGAAGCCGCATCACGGTGCGCCGCACCAGGGAGGCGTATACCGCCCCGCCATCAATGATACGAACCGCGGCGCCAGCCTGCAGTGTGGTGATCCGCTCGTCGCGCAGCGGGCTCACATGTCGGTATTCGTCTCCCCGATCACCCACGTCTTCCAGCATGCCCACGTTCTGCAACAGAACAGTGCCTTCATCTGTATCGGCTGCGGTGTAGACCTCCACACCGCCGGCATCGCTGTTGATCGTCAGGTATTCATTCGCGATGGTATCTTCCGCATGGAACAGGTGGTCCATCTCAAATGCCGGCGTGGCGACATTCGGCACGATCGTGTACAACCGGTAACCGCAACCGGGCACATCCCGCGCGATAAACTCGACCACATATCGACGTACCCAGCGGGCCATCGGAAGCTCCACCGGCGAATACACGTCCTGGATTAACTTGCGGCATTCCGTCACAATGAACGGAACCCGGTTACCGGCCGGGTCGCGCAGTTCCAATCCGCGCACATCGCGGCTGGGGTCAACCACAGGTGCGCCACGCACTGTGTCGCTGATCGGGAAGTCGATCTCCGCCTGCACCCGCTCGGTGCGCGCCCAGTTCAACGTGTTGTAGACTAACAACCCAGGGCCATCCGATTGGACCGCTGCAGAGGTCTCCGCCAGACGTCTTCGGGTGGTCTCTTCGGCGACCTGCCGGACCTCGCCAAATCGGGTCATCATCTCGTCATGCACGGTGTCGACACTGCAGCCGCAGATGGAGTCATGCGGATGGTTCTCCATCAGGCGTTTCCAGGCGTACCGCAGCATGTCCTTGTCCCAGTGGGAGCCCACCAGCCGACTCATGACAGACGCCGGTTCTGCCTGGCGCTCCAACCACATCTCGCACGCGGTGTTCGCTTGCTTCAGATACATCCGGGTAGAAAGGGTGCCAGCCAGGATGCTGCAGCCGCGGTCCTCTCGCAACTCTCCGGTCACCCGTTCCAGTTCAACCTTGCGTGCAGCAACATCATCCATCGCCCCGCGCACATAAGCAGGCAGTGTGGAATGGCGAATCTCCGCATCACCCAGTCGACCCTGTAACGCTTGAATGATCTCGCCGACATCGGGCTGAGCCTCCAGATGATCCACGCCGTTCATCAGCAGCAGGTGCTGCGTAGCCGCCACCGGCCCCATCATATCGATTATCCGTTGCGTATAGGCGGCGGCCTCCTCGGTATCAGACGGAAAACGCTGCGCGTTGTTATACCAGTAGGCCATCAGTGACGCGAATACTTCACTGCCATCCGGTGAACTCCAGATAAACTCCATCTTCCGGTCACCGACCAGTTGACGACCACGCCCAAACACCGCATTATTAATGCCAAAGCCGCGCAATATCTGAGGTATTTGCGATATATTGCCAAACTGATCGGGAAGATACCCCACCTTCATCACCGGGCCAAACAGCGCGGCGACACGGTGACCAATCAGCAGACTGCGGATTGTGGACTCACCGCTCACCAGGTTCTCATCGTTCAACTGGTACCAGGGACCGATGAGAATTCGGCCTTCTGCAATGTAGCGACGCAGCGCGTCTGCCTTGTGCGGGCGGATCTGCAGATAGTCTTCCAGCACAATGGTCTGTGCATCGAGGTTGAAGAAGAGAAACTCGGGACGCGTATCAAGGATATCCAACAGGTGATCCATCAGGTCCACCAGCTTCATGCGAAACATCTGAAATGGCAGATACCACTCCCTATCCCAGTGAGTATGTGAGACAACGTGAAGTGTATGGGGCATGGATGAACTCCCTTCGGCAGCGATGTGGCCGCAGCGGTATGCCCAATTGCTCGACGCATCGGCGCATTAACCGCAGGGTTTATTCATCTTACGATACATCGGCCACCGGATTCAAGGCAATTACATCCGATGTGAGATCCAGACCCGGAAATAACTGACGGAGACGCGCGTATAGGGTGAACAAATCTGTATAAAACCATGAACGCGACGCCACGAGCGCGCGCGTGACGTCACACACCATGAGATTCGGATATGATCGGCGCTGTTACCCTGCCAGCGCCGCATGCCGTACCGGTTACAGCCGGTCTTCCAACACCGCCTGACAGATATCGATCCGGCTGATGATGCCCACAAGCCGGCCTCCCGCGGTCACGGGCAGCCGCTTTACTTTCTTGTGCAGCATCACCGCAGCAGCCTCCAGCGCTTCCGTGTTCTCATCCACTGCAATAACCGCTGATGACATGGCGTCACATACCTTGAGTTCCTTAACCCGCGCGACCCGGCTCTCCAGATCCTGCCAGGACTCGCGGAACTGCTCCGGATTGTCACCCGGTTGTGGAAGCAGTTCACGGATCA
>CAZHSN010000171.1:0-8107 GCA_964535125.1 uncultured bacterium | reverse complement strand
GGCTTAGGCCGCCGGTGGTCATCGGGCAGTTGCCGTCGGAGTTTCTGCTGCCGTGGCCGGTCACAGTCCACATACGCGCCGATGGTCCTGATGAGGCTGCCGCGTTGCGCCTGTGTGCGGAGAAGATCGCCGCCGGACGGGGAGACGATCCGTTGGGGCTGCAGCCTGTCTATTTGAAACCCCCTGCGATCTCCAAACCGCGACAACCGTACCGACCGCCGCCATGCATCCGCTGATCAGTCAGTTTCTGGCTTGGCTGCAAGTGGAGAAGGGTGCTTCTTCACACACACTGGACGCCTATCAACGGGACCTGCGGCAGTATGAAGCGCATCTGGCGTCGCATGACCGAAGCATCCCAGACGACTGCACCGAAGAGACCCTGCTGTCGTTCAGTCAGGCGCTGAATCGGCAGGGGCTGCAAGCCAACAGCATATCGCGCAAGCTGTCAGCCGTCAGGGCGTTTACCCGCTACTTGGTGGTCGAAGGAGTCGCCAGCGAGACCGTACGACTAAAGCGGGCATCCCGTCGGGAGACGGTCGCGCTCCCCAAGGCGATATCCCTGACTGATGTGGAGCGGATACTGGATGCCTGTTCAGACGGCGACACACTGAGCCGGCGGGATCGCGCCATGTTCGAGCTGACATATGCCTGCGGGTTGCGCGTCAGCGAGACGTGCGGGTTGTGTCTGGCGGATCTGGACCTCACCGAGATGTTTGTCCGGATCATCGGCAAAGGCCAAAAGGAGCGCTGGACTCCGTTCGCCGAACGTACGCGCGATGAGCTATTGGCCTATCTGGAACACGTCAGGCCGCGGTTGGCCAACAACCGGAGCGAGGCATATGTGTTTCTCAGTCAACACGGTCGGGCCATTTCGCGGTACCAGTACTGGGTGCGTTTGCAACGCGCCAGCCGCCTGGCCGGCTTGTCCGTGTCAATCAGTCCGCACACCTTGCGCCATTCCTTCGCGGTGCATCTGCTGGAGGGCGGAGCCGATCTGAGAGTGGTGCAGGAGTTGCTGGGACACGCCAGCATACTGACGACGCAGATCTATACGCGGGTTACGATGGACCGGCTGCGTCAGGTGTACCGGTCGGCTCATCCGCGCGCTTGAGTCCGCGGCCGCAATAACACATCCAGCATCTGACGATCCAATTGGTGGCCGTGGTACGCCTCGTACCGCACATCGCTGCGTCGGCTGTCCAGCACACCAAATGGTCCGGACAGGTGCCATAAGGCCCATCCCCAGCGGCTGCGGGCGAACAGTTCGCAGACATCATCCAGCCAGGATAGCGTGACCCGGTGCGGGGTGTGTTTGTAGACACCGAACTCACCCACGAACACCTGTGATTCGGGCGACAAGGCACGCCAGGGCGCCAGCAGTTGACGTTCGACCCGGTCTTGATCCCACGAACCGGCCCACGCGGCGCTGACTTGACGGTCGACATGCAAGGGCCAATCCGGTTGCGGCCAGTCCATCGCTCCGGGTTGGAATTCGGCGCGCCAGTGCGTGAGCGGCATCGGATCGTACACATGCACGGACTGGTCAATGTGCAGTGCGGCCAGCGAAGGGGCTGGCGTCCGGCCCCAGGACATGCCGTCGACCACCATCCGTCGATCAGGTGTCACCTGACGCACCGCCTGTGCTGCCGGGGTGATCACTCGGCGCAATTGGGCTTCCGTCCAGTGATCTTCCGGTTCGTTCAGCAAGTTAAAAACCAGCGAAGGGACCGGCGTGTCCTTCAGCCACCCGGCCAGGTGTTGCCACAGGCGGGTGAACCGGCGCTGTGATGACACGCTGGTGCGCAAGGGCGGCGACTCGGTATCGGCGTTGTGCCCCGGAGCGGTGTGCATATCCAGCACCACAATGAAGCCGAGATCGACCGCGCGGTTGACCGTATCGCGGATGTGTCTCAAGCGTGCCGTATCATATGTGTTGGGATGCGCGGGCGACGCCCATCCCCGGTAGTCCACGCACAGCCGCACCAGGTCAAAGCCCAGTTTCCGGCCGATCACGAGCAGTTCATCCGGAAAGGGCGAGAACCGGTCGTTCACGTCGTACATGTTGAACAGGTTGAAACCGCGGCGTGAATCATACAGTGAACGTGCGGGTGTACTGGACGATCCGGCGGGTTGTCGGCTCATGTCGGCGTATCCTAATCGGTGGTGTGTATCTACATCATGACGCGAAACAACAGCAAGACGGTAGCCACCTGAGTGGTTACACCTGCTGACAGAATGCAGGCTTCACCCGGCGCGTTTCGCTGCCCGGGATATACGGATTCTACACCATCCGATGGCCTGCACAGGAAGTGAACTGTGAAGTCTGAACAAAAAAACGTGCAGAGCGTAGGGCTGCGCGACATCATCAAGCCGGTGCTGACCGGTTTACCGCATGCGGGCTTTCCATCCGGCGACCGCGTGGAGTACGTATCGGCAGCGGGGAACCTGGCGCCGTTTCTGATCGCCGCCATGGTTCAGCGCGGAGAGAAACTGGTGGTGCTGGTCGCCGACCAACAGAGCGCTGATGCGCTGGCGATGGATCTGCGCGAGATGGGTGCCGGTGACGGCGTCCAGGTGTTTCCCACCGTGCTGGGGCAGTTGTATGACGACTCACCGCCTGACTCGAACGTGCTGACGGCGCGGTTAGAGACCGCGTGGCGGCTGTCACAAAATGCCTTGCCGGTACTCATCACGACGCCGCAGGCGTTAATGGAGCCTACGGTTGACCTGGAAGATCTCTCGCTGGCCGGTTTCACCGTGCGCAAGGGAGGAACACTGGATCTGGACCGGTTATGCCAGCAACTGGTGAGGCTGGGCTACACTCGGGAAAGCATGGTCGCGCGACGGGGACAGTTCAGCCGGCGGGGAGGGATCGTGGATGTCTATCCGCCCCACCTCTCCGATCCGTTGCGTATCGAGTTGTTCGGCGACGAGGTTGATCGGCTGCAGTGGTTTGACACCAACACGCAGCGTGCGGTCGGCGATGTGGATCAGGCGGATATCATTCCGGCGCGTGAGGTGCTATGGGAAGCGGTGGATCGACAGTCCGCCGCAGAGACGCTGCGCACCATACTGACCGAGACCTGCGAGTCGCTGGCGGCGGCCGGGCAGCGGCGTGCGCTCGATCAGCTTGAGGAGTATATCGCCAACGACATCACCTGCATCGAAAACGGTGTGGCGTTCGATCGGCTGGAGCTGTACCTGCCAGTGCTCAACAAAGGCCATCGCTTGATCGATAGCGTTGCGGACCGGCGGTTCATCCTCATTGATCCCGTACGGTGCGTTGCCTCCCAGACGCAGATGGCCGAGGAGTCTGCGGATGTGCTGCGTCACCGCGCACGGCGGGGTGAAATCCTGCCGTTGGAGCGGCTCTGGTCTGCCACACCTGAGGCGTCACCCGACCCGGAGCGTGTGGCGGGGTTGGTAAGCGCGTTGTGTCAAGGCGTCCGCTGGACCGCCTGGTCATCCATCCAGAGTCCTGCGGATCTCTTGCCGTCCGAGCGCGTGGAGGAGTGGGTGAGTAACGCCCCCGGCGGTTACCGGGGTCAGGCGGGTGCGCTCGCTTCCACGCTGCGTAACTGGATGGACGCCGGTATGAGCGTGCTGATGGCGACCGAACAACCTACTCGCCTCCGGGAAATTCTGGCCGATCTGGACATTTCTGATGCGGGGCCGGACGGGGTTGGTCCCGGTCGGTGCGCCATCGCCAGAGCCCGGGTGTCTGCGGGATTTGTGGCGCCGGGTTGGAAACTGGCGATGTTGACCGATACAGAACTGTTCGGCGCCAGCCGGCACCGGGTGTCCCGTCGACGCATACACGAAGGTATCCCGATCGCATCGGTCATGGATCTGCGTCCGGGCGAACCGGTGGTGCACATCCAACACGGCATCGGTATCTACCGCGGGATAGGTAACCGGGAGGTGCTGGGTGTCCGTCGCGACTATATCATCATTGAATACGCGCCGCCGGACCAGTTGCTAGTGCCGTGTGACCAGATAGACCGTATCCAGAAGTATGTGGGGTCTGAAGACGATCCACCGGAGATCCGCCGCTTGGGCGGAACGGAGTGGACCCGAGCCAAGAAGCAGGCACGCGCCCGGGCCCAGAAGGTGGCCGCCGAACTGGTGAAGCTGTACGCCGCACGGGAAGCAGCGGAGAGGCCACCCTATGGTGAGGACTCGCCATGGCAGCAGGAACTGGAATCCTCCTTTCCGTTTGAAGAGACCCCTGATCAGATGCAGGCCATCCGTGATGTGAAACGCGACATGGAGACCACCCGTCGGCCGATGGATCGGCTGGTGTGCGGCGACGTGGGCTTCGGGAAAACCGAAGTCGCCATCCGGGGCATCTTCAAGGCAGTGGAAGACGGCCGTCAGGTGGTTGTGCTGTGCCCGACTACAGTGCTGGCTGCGCAGCACTTCGCAACGCTGTCTGAACGATTCGCACCGTACCCGATGAGCATCGCCCTGTTGAGTCGGTTCTCATCACCCAAGGAGTCACGCGAGGCGATCGACCGGTTTAAGGTAGGCGCGCTGGATGTACTGGTGGGTACGCATCGCCTGCTGAGCGCCGATGTCAAACCGCAAAACCTGGGCCTGATCGTGGTGGATGAAGAACAGCGCTTCGGGGTCAGGCACAAAGAACGGTTAAAGGAACTGAGGGCCAGCGTGGACGTCATGACCCTGACGGCGACGCCGATCCCGCGAACGCTGCATATGGCGATGGGCGGACTACGCTCCATGAGCGTGATCAACGACCCTCCTTTCGGCCGTCTGCCGGTGCGAACCATTGTCCGCTCCTTTGATGAAGAGGTGGTGCGTGAAGCGATCGTGCGTGAACTGAGCCGCGGCGGGCAGGTGTTTTATGTACACAACCGCGTTCAGAGTATCTACCATGTTGCCGAGAAGATCCACAAACTGGTGCCGTGGGCGCGGGTTCGTGTGGGTCACGGTCAGATGCCTGACGCCGAACTGGAAGAGGTGATGATGGACTTGTATGATCACCGCTTCGATGTTCTGGTCTGCACCACGATTGTGGAGAACGGTTTGGATGTGCCGAACGCCAACACCTTGATCGTAGAGCGCGCCAACACGCTGGGGTTGGCGCAACTGTACCAACTGCGCGGCCGGGTAGGGCGGAGCGATCGGCAGGCATACGCCTACTTCTTCTACTCGCATGAGAAGCGGCTGGACACGCGCGCCCATGCCAGGCTGACCGCGATGCGGGAGTTCAGCGGGCTTGGTTCCGGGCTAAAGATCGCCATGCGCGATCTGGAAATCCGTGGTGCTGGCAATCTGCTTGGGGTGGAGCAGCATGGTGCGATGCTCTCGGTGGGGCTGGAGCTGTATACCCAGATGCTTGCAGAGGAGATCCGGAACGTGCGGGGTGAGACCGAAGAGGTGATCACGTTGCCCCCGGTGGAACTGCCGATCAACGCCTACATCCCGGAAAGCTTCGTGGCTGAAGAGAACGAACGGTTCTACTTCTACAAGCGAATGGCGGCATGCCGCAGCTTTGATGACATCAAGGCCATTGAGCAGGAGTTGAGGGACCGGTACGGACCCTGTCCGCAAACAGTGATGAACGCTGTGCGGATTCTGGAACTGCGTATCGCCGCATGGCATGCCGGAGTACAAGCGGTAAAGTCCGCAGGCACGGGAGCGGTGATCCAGTTTCCCCCCGGCGTGCGGTTGGACAACCGCCGTATCGCTGCCCTCAACCAGGCGTATCGGCAACACCGTTTCACCGCTGAGCAGATGCAGGTGGGTCTGACGGGGTATAACTCCATCACTGACGCCATTGCTGATGGCCTTGATATCGCCGGGCGAGCGCTGCGAAGCTGACGGAGGGACTATGGAGCGCATGATACAGGTGTCTGTGCATCAGTTGAAGCCGGTACCGGCTGATCTACATGCCAATATAGACTGCGTGCTCCATCATATGCAGACTGCGTCGGGCGAGGGCGCTGATCTGGCGGTCTTTCCGGAGTGCATGCTGACCGGCTACGTGTTTGACTCGCGGGAGGAGGCTTTGAACGCAGCGGTTCCTGCGGATGCCGTGATCGAGAGATTGTCTCCTGCGTGCCGCGGACTGGGCCTGTCGATGTGTGTGGGGTTTCTGGAACGGGATAACGCCCGTGTGTACAATACCGCGGCGCTGATCACACCCGATGGCGCTTCCCACCTCTATCGAAAGACGCATCTGCCCCCGCTGGGTGCGGATCGGTTTATCGACGCCGGCGATGGCCCGCTGACGGTTGTGCAAACCGCCCTGGGGTGCCTCGGCGTCATGATCTGTTATGATATGCGGTTTCCTGAGGTGGCGTTAACACTGGCGCTGCAAGGCGCAGAACTGTTACTGCTGCCTACCAACTGGCCGGACATCATGACGGCCAATCCGGACTTCACCACACGTTGCCGCGCCCGCGATACCGAAGCCTATCTGCTGGCATGTGATCGTTGGGGCGTGGAAAACGGCACGCAGTTTTTGGGGCGGAGCCAGATAATCGACCCCTCGGGTCAGGTGATCGCGGAAGCCCCCGTCATCGGCGATGCGGCGCTGCATGCCGAACTCGACATGTCGAATGCGCGTCGGTATGCGCGCGCGGGACACGGTCCGCTGGTCGACAGGCGTCCCGCGCTCTACCGGATATGAGGCCATGAACCCGCTGCCGCGTACGGATACTGACCTGTTGTTGCGGCTGGTGCGGCAGACGCTTGTCTGTGCGGCGCGGTCTGAACCGCCGCCGTTGGGTGACATGTATCTAGCTCACCACCCGAGGTTAAGACCTCCGGCCGGTTTGTTTGTCACGCTTACACTGAACGGAAAGACCCGCGCCTGCTGGGGCAGTCTCGAACCCGACTGTCCCACGCTGGTGCACCAGGCGATACAGGAGGCTCAACGAGTCACCTATCGTGACCGTCGGTTTGCTCCGGTTCGCGACATGGAACTGAACCGCATCCACATTGAACTATCAGTGGTCCTCAGCCGTCCGCGTATTACGGACGTAACCAACATCCGGCCAGTACGCGATGGTATCCTGGTTCGTGCTGGAGACCGGTCGGCTGTTGTACTGCCCCACGAAGGGCGCACAGTCCGTGCGTTGATCTCACTGGCCCGGGTGAAAGCCGGCATTCGCGCAGACGCGCCTGTTTCACTGCTTTCGTTTCATACGCAACGCATCCGTGAGTTCTGATCATTGAGGTATCCGCTTGCCGTGATCCCATACCATACACGCGACATGACGAACTGATGAAATCGCTTCGACAACTCAGTTCGTTTATGCGGCCGTACTGGCTGCCTGCATTGCTCGCTCCCCTGCTGATGGCGTTGGAAGTCACCATGGACTTGGCGCAACCACGTCTGCTGCAGCATATCGTGGATGTCGGTATCGCGCAGGGTGACACCCAGATCGTATTACACACCGGTCTGCGCATGCTGGGGATCGCGCTGGTGGGATTCGTCGGCGGGGTAGGCTGCACAATCTATGCCACCATCGCGGCGTTGCACTTTGGTACGGCGATCCGACAGAGTCTGTTCGAGCGGATCCAGCAGTTCTCCTTCGGCAACCTGGACCGGCTGCAGACCGGGGGACTCATAACCCGAGTCACCAACGATGTGGATCAGGTACAGGAAGCCGCCTTGATGGTGCTGCGCATCCTGGTGCGTGCGCCCTTGTTGACGGTCGGCAGCTTGATTATGGCTGTGTTGACCGCTCCTCGCCTCTCCATCATCCTGGTTATCATCGGGCCGTTAATGATCGCCGTACTGGTGTGGGTGAACCAACGGGCGCATCCGCTGTTCACCGCAATGCAGGCGCGGCTGGATCGGTTGAACACCATCGTGCAGGAAGCGCTGTCTGGCGTTCGGGTTGTCAAAGCGTTCGTGCGGGAGCCGTTTGAAGCATCACGTTTTGGTGAGGCGAACCAGCAGTTCAGCCTGGACGCTATCCGGGCGATGGTTACCGTTGCGGCGATCATGCCATCGATCATGCTGTTGATCAGTATGGGCATCGTGGCGGTGTTGTGGTTTGGCGGTGTGGCCGTGCATCGAGGTGATCTGCAGGTCGGTCAGCTGTTGGCGTTCATCAACTATCTGTTTCAGATG
>CAZHSN010000170.1:0-8111 GCA_964535125.1 uncultured bacterium | reverse complement strand
GATGAGTTTGCCTTGGGAATGGGGCCCCGACTGTTGATTCTGGGACGGCAGAAGGAGACACTGTTCACCCTGCGTGCATTCCCGTTAGGCGGCTTTGTGCGCATTTCCGGAATGGAAGAGCCGGAACACCCGCTGCCGCCGGCGAACCACTTCTACGGCCGCCCGCTGTATCAGCGTGCGCTGACGGTGCTTGCCGGACCGCTGTTCAGCCTGTTGCTGGGCTATTTCGTGTTCATCACCCTGGGTATGACGGCTGGAATCGCCACCGATCGGCCGATCAACCGGGTGGCGTCTGTAAGTCCCGGCTCAGAAGCGCAACGGATGGGTCTGCGTCCCGGTGACCTGATCGCCGAAATTGACGGCGTCTCGGTGGAAAACGGCAACCAGATGATGAAGCTGATCCGCGAACGGCCCAATAAACGCATCCGGGTGCTGGTGTATCGGGGCAACCGCGAAGAGGTGCTGTTCGGCACGCCGCGGCCTGAGGAAGACACCGTGACGGTCAACGGGAAAAAGCAGACCGTGACCATCGGCCGATTCGGTTTCCGCCCGGACAGCGAAATGGAACGGCTCGGTCCCGTCGAGTCGTTCCGACGGGGCAACCAGATCACATTGCATATGATGCAGGCGATCGGAGGGATGTTCAGTAAGGGCAGCATGCGCGATCTGCGCGACAATGTGGGCGGACCGGTAGCGATCATCACACTCTCGGGCCAGGCGGCTCAGCAGGGGTTGGGGGCGTTGCTGGGGCTGACCGGTTCACTCAGCATCAGCTTGGGCATCTTCAATCTGCTGCCGGTGCCCATACTGGACGGCGGACATCTGCTGCTGTTCTTTGTTGAATGGATCCGGCGGGGTAAACGGTTGTCACTCCGTGCGCTGCAGATGGTTCAGGGCGTCGGCCTGGCGTTGCTGTTGATGCTGCTGTTGCTGGTGACGGCCAATGACATCCTACGCTTGATCACCAACGGCCTGCCCAGGTAATCAGGCGATGCTCATTCGCAAGGCGCTTCCTGCCGATGCCTCAGCCATGCAGGCGTTGATCAACGGCTTCGCCGATCGCGGCGAGATGCTGCATCGCTCGATGTCGCAGCTGTATGAGTACATCCGGGACTTCTGGGTGGCGGAAGAAGACGGCGCGGTGGTCGGTTGCGCCGCACTGCACGTCATGTGGCAAGACCTGGCCGAGGTGAAGTCCCTGGCGGTTTCCGATCTGCTGCAGGGACGCGGCGTGGGCCGCGCTTTGGTGCAGCATTGCCTGAGCGAGGCTGCTGATCTGCGCATCCACCGGGTATACGCGCTGACCTATAAGCCCGGTTTCTTTGCCAAGTTGGGCTTCCGGGTAATCGACCGGGCCGAACTGCCGCGTAAAGTCTGGACGGAATGTGTGTTCTGCCCTAAGTTCAACGGGTGCGACGAGATCGCTGTGGCGATCGACCTCCCGCGATAGTCTGTCCTGCGCAGCAGATGCTGCGCGCCGCCCGATCACCGAGGAGGAGAACCGACATGCGAGCAACGGTAACCTGCGCCGATACCGGCACCGCGCTGATCAACCCGGACATGGGCTGGACCATGCACTTCTACTCCAACATCCCATCCAACTACGGCTCGCAGCTCGAGCCATGGGATATAGTGGAGGACTTTCCCGGTCAGTCGATGGTGTATCTCCGCGTGCCCTGGGCATTCGTTCAGCCCGAGAAAGACCGGTTCAACTGGGCGCTGCTGGATACGCCGGCTCAACGATGGATCAGTAAAGGCAGGCGCATTGCATTCCGGTTAACCACGTCGGAAAACTGGGTGCGCTTCGCTACACCCGAATGGGTGAAAGATGCCGGAGCCAAAGGCGTTTTCTACACTTTCGGTAAAGGTCCCGATCCCAACGGAGCGTTCTGGGATCCTGACTTTCTGGACCCGATCTATCTGAAACACCTGGATCGCTTCCTGGAGGCCATGGGGGAACGTTACGACGGCAATCCCCATGTGGCCTTCATCGATGTCGGTACGTATGGCTTGTGGGGCGAAGGCCATACATTCATGAGCAGTCGGGTGCCTCAAAGTAAGAACCTGGCCATCGTTAAAGCGCACATCGATCTGCACAAAAAGCATTTTCCCCGTACATTGCTGTGTATCAGCGATGACGTGGCCGGACACGACAAACCGGGAAAGCATTTCCCGGAAACGGATTACGCCCTGTCGCAGGGGGTAACGCTGCGTGATGACAGCATCATGGTCCAGCCTCCGCCCAACAGCTGGTACCACGCCGAGATGGCGCAGAAGTTTTGGCCTAAACTGCCGGTCATTTTGGAGCACGAGCATTACGGAGGATCGAAGCAACGCGGCGCCTGGGGCGACGGATCACTGCTGCTCAAGGCGGTGGAGGACTACCACGCCAGTTATATGTCGATCCATTGGTGGCCCCGCGTGCTTTTGGAAGAGAACCGGCCGATCATCGACCGGATCAACCTGCGCCTGGGTTACCGGTTGAACCTGGTGGAGATCAGCTATCCCGACGCCGTCAAGATTGGCGAGTCCGTGCGCGTGCAAATGCGTTGGCGCAACGCCGGCGTGGCGCCCTGCTATCCGGGCGGATACGCGGCGCTCACGCTGAAAGACGACCGCGACGGCATCGTGGCGGTATGGGTTGACGGCAACCTGAACATGCGCACGCTTCCTGTCGGCTCGCCAGGTTCGGCGCGGCCTGTCACCAGCGAGGCCGAATGGCGCGTGGGCGAGATCGCTCCGGTGACTCGGCCAGGCCGTTACCGTCTGTTTGTGTCGGTAGGACATCTCGATGGCACGCCACGGATCGCCCTCCCGCTGGCTGGCGACGATGGACAGCACCGGTACGAAGTGGGGCAAATGACGCTGCAGAGCCCGTGAGGGCTCCGCAGCAGCCGCACCGTATTACATCACCGAGCCGAAGTCGGCGTACTGATCGGTACACGTGCCCTTCGTGGTGGGGATCAGACTGAAAGCGGCCGTACCGGAGCGCCGTATCAGCTGAACCGCCACCGTATTCTCCCCTTGCCTCAGAGTGATCTCGGGGAGATGCTTGTTTTCGGCGGTCCACCAGTCGACCTGGTCAGAGTGGCTCACCAGTTCGCCGTTGATCCACAAGCGGTAGGCATCCGTATGCCCTACCAGGAACCGCACCGGCCTTGTCTCCGGCGAGATCAGCCGACGTACTGCGTACACCGTGCACGGGCCTTGAAAACCCACCAACTGCTCAACGGTGAACTTGTCCTCGTATGTAAACACGCGCTGTGGTTCACGCGCCGCGTCGCTGCCGGCATCAGTCCCGTGCAGTATCTCTTCCAGTGTCATGTACTCCCGGTCGAGATGTACACACGTGTTCAAGTGATATTGACGTGTCTCGTCTTCCGTGCGCAGATGGGCGTAGTACTTATCGTGAATACCCAACTCGGGCATGTCCACCACATTTGACCAGAACGGGCCATAGACGGTCCATACTGCGGCGCCTGCCAACCCGAATCGATAGGTATAGGTTCGCTCACCGACGGCCGCAGTGACCTGGATGTGATTCGTCTCCCATACGATCGGGATGTTCTCGTCCATATGCAGCACACAGGCGACGCGATATGTCTGGCCTGGCGCCAGATTGAACGTAATCGCCTGAACGTCGGCGCTCCAGTGTTCGGGCAGCGTCCAGGCGGCCTCCACATGCAAGGGTTCGGCGCTGTGCGAACGGAATACCAGTGCAACCCGACGGTCATCTCCCGGTGCGATGGCGGGCATGTCCACATACTCCGCTTCTATCTCCAACTCAGGATACGGGGGCAAAGCGATCTGCGGCGGTTCCGGCGCGTTGAGAAACACCACCGAGTCATTGAGATGCTGAGCGAAATGCAGTCCCATAGCACAGGTGTCCTCGGCCAAATCGCAAACCCGATCGCTGCGGCGCGGGGCCTCGACACCCAAGATATACCCCTGGTCACGGAAGCCCTGATCGTGGAACCACTGTGCGCCCTTCAGTATGCCGATGATCGAACCCGCAGTGGCGCAGGTGCAGTCGGTGTCGAATCCGCAGTTCAGCGCCATCATCGTGGTTTCGATCAGGTCCCCGTTCCCCAACAGCAGGGCCATCAGCGTGACCCCGATGTTCTGGTACATATTGGTGCAGTCGGGATGGCCCCAGTGCCGGATGATCCGTCCGCGCACCAGCCGCCAGTCGTCGGTTTCGGCACACCAGCGCACCACATCGCCGATCAGACGCGCGGTGGGACATCCTTCGGGTATATGTTGCAAACCGACTTGGACCAATTGACGCATGTCAGACTCGACGAAGGCAGCCGACTCGAGCGCCGCAAGGAACTGCTCGGCATGCACGGAGTGTTCCGCATGATCCATGACGCCATCCATCGCGGCCAGCCGGGCCGCCAGCGCGGGATTGGCCGGAGCAATGCAGGCCCAGATTTCACTGCGAATGGGACACCCCATGCCGTCGCGATAGTACCCGTTGTTGAACCAGCCGCTGGCAGGCGGGTGAATCCCACGCGCCCAGTTGCGTTTGAAGGTGGCGTACTCACCTGGAGCATACGGGCATCGGGTGTAGAACGCCTCCGCCAGATCGTTGGTGGTAAACCGGACGCCCTTCTCTTCCAATACCGCCAGCCAAAGCACCTGAAGATCCAGGTCGTCGTTGGGCAGCATGTTCTCCAGCACGGCAGGATCGAACTGCAGGTTCATCAGCTCTTTGGCGCCTTCAAAGGGGGCGCCAATGGTACCTGCGATGCACTTGCCCAGCCAGCAGCCGTACACCCTGTCGAGATACGTGGAATAGTCAATATGGTAGGTCATGGGGTATTCCTCATTACTGTTGTCAGTCGCTCGATGCGTACGCGCCCGGTTGCGGAACCGGGATCAATGCGCATCTGCCAGATGTCGCCACGCCATTCTGGATGATCACCCACCGGGATGTCAATATCCACCGGAGACCCGCCGGCAAGAGGGCATTTGATGCTGCGTGTTTCAGACCAGCCACGGTCATTCACGGTATTCCAGAACAGCTGCAATTCGCCGTCAGCCGGTAGTTCGCATCGTATCCGTACCGACTGCACCGATGCGGCCGGTATACGCAGGGAGGGAGGTGTTACCATCTGCGGATCGCTACCGGTGATATCGTAACGGATGGCGCCATCGCCCATACCCTCGAACCGCAGATGCTGGACCGGCCGCAGCCAAAGGTCATGGATATCAGTAAAACGCATGTCCAGCCCTCTCTCCAGCCCCAGCTTACGGGCATACCGGTCGTAGTACATATCATTCACCTGATCCCAGGTGATATCGGTGTGATACCGGCGCACCGAAGCGGGGTTCGGAGCCGGCGGAGAGTAGGGACCACGGGCGTCGGTCAATACGTCGCGAATGGCCGCCAAGCGGCCGAACCCCAAATCGTGCTCCGGCTCTATCGCGCCGCCTTCGCCCCACTCGTTCCACGCTTCCACCAGCGCCAGCCTCAGATTGGGATCGACTCCACTCTCCAGCCGCTCGATCATTCTGCGGAACGCTGCCGGGGTGTTGCCTTCGGTGCGTATGGACTGTTGATTGCTGCGCGCGGCGTCATCCCACCCCACCCATGCAGCCGGGATGTATCCCAAGCCTCGCTGGCGGCATTGCTGAAGCGCTTCGGTGAAGCAGTCTCCATGCCGGGGCAGCAGCGCCTCGAAAGGTAAAGACCGGCCGTTGCCTGGCCGTGGAACATCACGGAATCCATAGGCATACGGCGCGACGGCATCGAAGCCCCCTTTTTGATAGTCAGCTATATAGGGCGTGTTGCTGTGCACAGCCACGATGTACATGCCGTCATGTCCGTACGAACGCACCACGTCGCGCATGCCCTCCAGCGCCATCCGGCACCCGTCCCAGCCGCCATTGGCGTTAACCACAGCTATCGGAACATGGATAAACACCACCGGGCGGCCTTTGATGCGCAGGTAGTTCGGCTGATTGAAATAGCGGTCGCACCAGACCCGCGTCACACGCCGCAGCGTTTCCGGCCCAAAATCCAGCGGGCGGAACTCGGTACAGTGTCCCTCGTTGCACCAATCGATGCAGAACTGCATCTGCTGCGAAAACCGGCTTTTCAGAAAGCCCTTCTCCAGCGCATCGTTCAAATAGTCCAGCCCTTGGTTGTGATACCAGTCGAAAGCGAACCAACTGACACCGTGCGAAACCGCCCAGGCGATGTGCCAGTCGGCCACTTCCGGTAACGACTCGTCGTAATAGCCCAACAGGGGACGCAAGTAGTCCACTTTCCGCACGCCCCACCCGCTGCGGTCCCAGTCGAGCATGACCGGAAAGTAGTATGCACCCAACCGGTACGCGCTGTAGGGTGCAGCAGGAGGCTGCAGATCCCGCCCATCGACCTCCAATGGCGACGCCACGGTGGTGAACAGGCGTGTGGACCCAGTATGCCGATGCACGACGCCATTCGCATCGGTGACAACCACACAGCGGATCATCCCATCAGTGAGCGGCTTTCCCTGCACACGTACGGTTTTGCGGAACACCTGCCCGCTGGCGAGCGGGATCTGAGTCCAGCGGGTCTCTGCTGCCGACAGCCCTTTCGGCAGGATCAGCTGCACGTCACCGGTGACATGTGCCCCATCGCCGCGGTTTTCGGCACGCAGGACCACATCGAACGGCTCTCCCGCAGCAGCGGACTCCGGGAACAGATCGATGGCGATACGGGGAGGGGATAAAGGCATCAATTCGCAGTACATGTCCGCCAAACGCATGCCGCGGCCCGGGGGAATATGCAGGAACAACCGCATGAAACGGGCGTTCCAGGGTGCGGTCGATACAGACAGATACGGCTCCGGATCGGTACCGATCAGTCGTCCCATCCAGATCCACTCATAACCCAGGTGCTTGCGCTCGGCATCCAGCCATTCGATGCTGTACAGGAAGTCCGACTCGCCGCCCAATCGGGTAAACAGCCCGCCATAGCGATAGGTGCGGCCCGGAACAGCCGGAAACACGGGTGTCGTCAGTTCGACCCCCTGCTGCGCTTGCCGCACATCGACGATCGGTTCCGGCAGCGGTTTGCCATCCCGAAGCAGCGGATAGACCACCGGTTTGCCCACGCCGTTCAGCGTCAGCCCCACGGACTGAAGATCAACAGAGCCAGACCGAGCGGGAGCCGGGGCCGCCGCGAGCAGCAGCGCGAGCAGCAGACAGACGGGCAGGTACCACATCGATAGGCCTCCTTGGATGTCGACTGTAGCGAGCGCCCTTCAGGGACGCACTGGGCGGTTCAGCCCCATCTGGCGCAGGCGCAAGGCGCGAAAGCCGTGTTGAAACGCAGGCGCGTCCCGTTTCAATGTAAAGTCCGCAGGTCGAGGATCGGCCGGCAGCGGATGCAGCCAGCCAGGATCGCCGTCCGTCACGAAGTTATCCTCAATGTGCTGCAGTTCCGCCTCGGCATGCCATTGAATACGCAGCCAAGGTCCCACGCACACGTTGCGCTCTATGCGATTGTTTTCAGCCGGTACGCCGGTGAACTGTTCTCCGGTAATGGCCGGTCCCTCGGGCGGACCGTAATACCGATCCAGTGAGCGCATCTCCGGATAGCGCTGCCGGTGCAGTGACAGCGGAACATCTTTCAGGCGGTCACGCATGGTGACATCCACCATGTTCCGCCACACGGGGGATTGGTTCACGCCGCGGGAGTCCATCACCAGGCCAGGTTGGCACGCCACAAACAGGTTGTTCCGCACCACATGGTCGCGTCCGCCACCCAGGAATACCCCCCAGTTGACCCGGTGGAACAGATTCCCTTCGATGTGCGCCCCGCTGACACAGTCATCCTGGTAGACGCCCATCGCGCCCATGCCCACACCGCCGACATCGTGGATGTAGTTATGTACGATCCGATTGCCGCGATAGGTATAGTCACGACCTGTGTAGATAGCGCCGACATCGCCGGTCTCGAGCGCCACGTGATGGATCTCGTTGTACTCGATGAGATGATCATTTCCGGTGTACAGAATGGCGCAATGCGGATGCTGTTCGATTAAGCAATGCGAGACACGCATCCCCACGCCGTTCATCGATACCGCGGGTACATAACACTTGGACCATCGGCCTTG
>CAZHSN010000169.1:0-8188 GCA_964535125.1 uncultured bacterium | reverse complement strand
AACTTGTACGCCGTCGTATTCCACCACGGTGTTCTCAAATCGTGGACACGGGAAATACCACTGCGAGTGGAATTCGCGCCGGTCCGCACCCAGGTGGATGTCGGTGCCGTCCACATATCCCTCGGTACGCCAGCGCTCCAGCGTTTCTGGCCAAGGACCGGACGCCCACCAAGGGTACCGGTCAACCGGCTCATACGCCATGGTGGCTCTATAGCGTTCCAGATCGTTCATGATGCGACTCCATGGATTGGTATAGATAGGACAATAAGTACTATAACTCAAAAGCGTCGTTTACCCGTCGGATACGCGCCCCTTGCCTGTAACGCGCAGGCATGCTATAATAGGCGCGCAGTGGAGAGTTGGCTGAGTGGACGAAAGCGGCCGCCTGCTAAGCGGTTGTGGGAGGCACTAAACCTCCCACCCCGGGTTCGAATCCCGGACTCTCCGCCACTCACTCGCGTATGTGTTCACCCCCCTCTCCCCATCGCCGAGGTATGCTATACGTGGCGGCAATACACCGTGTACTTCTCACCCGTTCGGAGGGCTTGATGTCTCAAAAGCGCATAACTCTCGCCGCGGTGCTGGTCCCCCTGGCGCTGTTCGGTACGCTGGTGGGATCCGGCATCCGGCTGGGTCTGATGATCCATTTGGATCAGTCACGGGACGAAAAGATCAGAGACGATGTGGGAAGCCCGCAACAGGCTGCCTTGAAACCGGTCGCACCCGCAACCCGCGAGCGGCCAGACATGACACTCCTGTCTCTCTTCCACGCCGTGTTCCAGCACATCCGCAACGACTATGTGGAACGCCCCAAGGATGAGGGTGAACTGGCTCGTGGTGCGTTGCGCAGCATGCTGGCGTCGCTGAATGACCCGGCGAGCATGTATCTGGCGCCGGATGCGGCACGACGGGAACGGGAAGCCCAGGCAGGCCGATACCATGGCATCGCCTGCACACTGTCGCTGTATAAAACAAAACACAATGACGTACCCGCACAGATGATCAAGGTGGTCTCGGTGATTCCCGGGGGCGGCGCGGCAAAGGCCGGCTTGCAGCCGGGCGACCTGATTGACGAGATCGACTCGGCGTGGATCATCTCACATGACCCCTTCGCGGAACTGCAACAGGAAGAGACACAGGCAGCCCGCACCAAAGCGTTCGAGCGCGCGCGCAAACGCATGCTGGACGGTGTCACGCTCACCCGGGCGATGGAACGGCTGCTTGGAAACGGCGAACCGTTTCAGTCGGTAACCCTGGTGCGCGGGTCCCAACGCAAACTGGTGCAAATCCGACCATCAGACACGTCGATTACACCTGTGGAAATCTTGGGTACCGAAGGCGGAGTGCGGCGGATAGCGATCCGGCAGTTCACCAACGACGCTCCGCTGGAACTGCGTAAGGCGTTGAAAGGCGCTAAACGTGTGGTGATTGATCTGCGCAACAACCCCGGCGGAAGTACCGCCGCGGCGGCACGTTGCGCGGGCGAAATCGCTAATGTGGCCAGGCTAGGTTATACCGTCACCGGACGCCCTGATCAACAGGTCACCACACCGATCAACGTACCCAACCCATCCAAAACGCCAATCCGGTGTTCTGTGGTGGTGAACAAGGGCACCGCGGCAGCCGCCGAGGTGTTCGCATCGGCGCTGGCCCGCACCGGCGCGCCGGTAATCGGCCCTGGAACTGCCGGCGATGCTGGAGTCAGCACGTTGTCCCCGTTTGCAGACGGGTCGGCGATGAAGCTGCGTACCGCGACCCTGCTGACTGCATCCAGGCAGGCGTTTCACAGTGTTGGGATCAAACCGACGCGTATGGCCTCGGATGTCGACGCCATGAGCATCGCCACGCGGCTGATGGAAGCGGATCTGCAAACGGCCCACTCCAGCGTCCAGAACTCCGAGGTGACCGAATGAAACGCAAGCTTTGGCTGCTCGTTCTACCGACAGCGGTTATCGCCTTGGGTGCAGGCTTCATACTTCCGGAGATACTGCTGGCCTCCAGTGGCCGTCTCACCGAGGCGCGTGTTTCACTGAACAACCTGCCGGCCCAAGTCTCACAGGTTGTCGGTGGACCAGAGCTGACACCACTCCCACCGGTCACTACGTTTTGGGAAACACTCAATAAGATCCACAACCAGTACGTGGGCGCTGCCGATAATAAGCAACTCACCTATGCGGCCATTCGAGGCATGCTGGCGTCTCTGCATGACCCGTTCACCCGGTTCATGAATCCCACCGAGTACAAGGCCATGCAGGAGGACACCCGGGGCGACTTCTTCGGCATCGGCGCACAGCTTCAGGAGAAGAAGAAGGACGTCATCATATTCGACGTGATCGAAAACAGCCCCGCCCAGAAGGCCGGTGTGAAACCGCGCGATGTGATTGTAAAGGTCAACGGCAAACCGGTTGCCGGGCAGAAAGTCGACGAGATCGTCAAGCAGATCCGGGGCCCCAGACAGACCAAGGTCACCATCACTGTGCATCGGCCATCCACCGGTCAATTGGTGACCATACCCATCATTCGGGACCTGATCGTGAGTCCGGTGGCCAAAGCCTGGATGGAGGACACAAAGACAGGGGTTGGCCGGGTCGCGCTGTACCAGTTCAACGACAAAGCCGACCAGATGATGGTGGAGAAGATCAACAGCCTGCGGGCTCAGGGGATGAAAGGATTGATCCTGGACCTGCGGAACAATCCGGGCGGATTGCTGAACGTGGCCGTCGACATCACCAGCCGGTTTTTAGACGGCGGAACCGTTGTGCTGATCCAGGAGAAGTCAGGGCGCCGCTTTATGCTTAACGCCGTTCCCAGTATGCAGGAAGTGAAAGAACCCATGGTGGTGCTGATTAACGAATTCAGCGCCAGCGCCAGTGAAATCGTCAGCGGTGCTCTGCGCGATGCCAAACGCGCCACCTTGGTCGGTGAAACCACCTACGGCAAGGGACTGGTGCAAACCGTGTTCCAACTGCCCGGTGACAGCGCAGCTGCCATCACCACAGCCAAATACTTCACGCCCAATGGCCAGGACCTGAACCGCAAGGTTGACCCGGACGGCAAAGAGCTGGTGCGTGGCGGGATCCATCCCGATATTGAGGTCAAGCCAAGTGATCAGATGGAAGACATGAACGATCGGGAGAACGACCTGCAGCTGAAGCGCGCTGTGGAAGTGCTGAACGAGCAGCTGGCCAGGCGCTGATATGGCAAAGCGACGGGCGGCGCGCCGCACCCGAAAGCCGAGCAGTTCGCCGGCAGGGGTCGTGCTGTTCCTGCTGGCTTTGATCGGCCTGTCCGCGGCGTTGATGCATGGCTGTCATCGTGCAGAACTGCCTCAGCCCGCATCGCGCCCTGCCGCATCAGAGTCGGTAAAACCGCTCACTGCGCCAGAACCAGCTCCACCGCGCACCACGCCGCCGTCTGTACAGGCCAGCGAGCCATATGAGCCGCAGACGGATACACCCCGCGGGCGCGCGTCCTCGGCTTCCCCTGTGGTTGAAGCGCCCGGGTCAGACGCTGATGACACGCCTGACATCGGCCCACATAACGCATCGCCCACTGGGCAGTCGCCAACGCTCCAAACCCCTGAACCGCCTGAGCCGTCTGTGCAACGCGCGGGTGCGCTCCCGGCCACGGAGGTCATACGGGTACCTTCGGCAGGAAGGCGCGTGGCGCTCACTCTGGACGCGGGCGCCAGCGCGGCGCCGTTGCCGTCTATCCTAAGCACCTTACGCAACAGCGATGTGCGGATCACATTCTTCCTGACGGGTAAATGGACCAGCACCTACAGCGCGGAAGTGCAGTCCATCGCCGCGGACGGCCACGAACTGGCAAACCATTCTTGGTCGCATCCCGACTTCACCAAATTGAGTGCTGACGAGATGCGCAGTCAGTTGGAGCGCACCAGCCGGATCATCGCAGAGGTGTCCGGGCGTCCATGCGCCCCCCTGTTCCGCCCGCCGTATGGCGCCCGTAACAAGACAGTACTCGCCACAGTGGCGGCGGCCGGCTACCGCTCCATCTACTGGTCTGTGGACTCGCTGGACAGCGTGCGCAAGGACATCACTCCTGCTCAGATTTGCCAGCGTGTCATCAACCGTCTGGAGCCGGGCGCCATTATCTTGATGCATGTGGGCAGTCAGGCCACCGCGGCAGCGCTGCCGGATCTCATCGCCCAGATCCAGGCAAACGGATACCGCATCGTCACGGTGTCTGAATTGCTGAAATACGAGTGAAACTCGGCCTGCAATCGGCCGCCAAGCAGTTGACAGGACACGCTAGCTCTGGCATAATGGTTCCTGCGTGTGATAAGTGAGTCACACGGGCGAATAGCTCAGCTGGCAGAGCGCTTCCCTTACAAGGAAGATGTCACAGGTTCGAGTCCTGTTTCGCCCACCAGTTTATCCCACGCGGGGGCGTAGCTCAGCTGGTTAGAGCGCAGGCCTGTCACGCCTGAGGTCGCGGGTTCGAGCCCCGTCGCTCCCGCCATTCTTTTTTGCCCAGGTAGCTCAGTTGGTAGAGCACGGGACTGAAAATCCCGGTGTCGGTGGTTCGAACCCGCCCCTGGGCACCATCCCTTCGCCGACGTAGCTCAGCTGGTAGAGCGACGCACTCGTAATGCGTAGGTCAGGGGTTCGAGTCCCCTCGTCGGCTCCACCGCCCCGCTCACGTTTTCTGCTCAGCAGTGTTCCGTGCGTTCCAGCACAGCCTGGCGCAACTCTTCTGTCAAATTGGCCCAGTACTCCGAATACCCTCCGATTCGGATGATCAGGTCACGATGACGTTCGGGATCTCGGATGGCGTCTTCCAGCACCCCGCGATCCACAACGGTCACCTGCAACTGCATGCCGCCCAACGCGAAATAGCCCTCAATCAAGGCTCTGATCCGTGCGCGCCCGTCCGCAGTCTTAAACAGAGACCGCGCCAGACGCATGTTGACTACCAGAGTGCCCGGTGCGGCCGATTGATCCAGTTTTGCTACCGACTGCAGCATCGCCGTGGGCCCGTTACGGTCGCGCCCCTGGACGGGACCGGCCGAGTCACCCACCGGTGAGCCGGCCAATCGGCCGTCCGGAGTCGCGCCGACCATCGCACCGAACCAGCCGTACGTCACGAACATCAACGTGCCGCAGAGATGACGTCCTCCGCGCCAGGTAGCATACCGCTGAAACGTCCGGTACACGGTGCCGGACAGTCTGTGCGCCAGTGCATCCACCGCAGGATCATCATTGCCGAACTTGGGTGCTGCCGCTGCAGCCTGACGCAGCGTCTCGTAGCCCTCCCAATTCTCCGCCAGTGCGGTCAGCAATGTGGTCGCGTCGACCATGCGGGATTGGTACACAAGCGTGTGTATCGCGGACAGAGAGTCGATGACGTTGCTCAGTCCTACCACGTTCACCACACTCCAGTTGCAGCGAGCACCGCCTGCAGCAAAGCTGCGTCCACGCTCTATACAGTCATCAACCAGCAACGACCGGATCAGACAGGGTTGCCATCGGGCGCGTATCTGCTGGTTCAGCCAAAATAGCCCGGTGAGTTCCTCTATGCCGTCACGGATGCGTTCCTCCAGCATGTTTACCAGCTGTTCAAACGTACCGCACACCGGCAGCAGTTCAGGCAGCGTTCTCTCCAGCAGATGCAATACATGGAAGTCGCCTTCCAGGGAGCCCACATTCGAGCATCCCTGCACCATCAGTTCCGTGCACCCTCCAAAGGCGAAGTTGCGGGCGTCCCGCAGGGAGAGCCCCAGGTGGGCGGATTCAATGGCCTGAAGGTAACGCTCTTCACAATACAGCGCTGGCAACCCGTTGCCTGTCGCCAGGCAGTCCAATGCCTCCTGCCAGACTGCGTCGGGTGTGTCTTTGCGCAGCCGCAACGCCAGATTGGGTCGCCGCATCCCTCGTGCCGCTTTAAGGCAGCATCGGGTCAACGCGTTAGACGCCTCGCAACCCTCGGGATCGGTCCCGCCCAATGCAACGTTCCAGGCGCTGTTCACATCGACATAGGTCCACAACTCACGCAGCCACGATACCGCCTCGTCCTCTGTCAATCGTCCCGCATGCACGTCGGCTTCAAACCAGGGCCACAGATACTGGTCAATGCGTCCCAAGTCGTCCGGGCCATCCAGCGCATAGAGCAGTGCCGTGGCGATCATCGCCTCAGCGAAGGTGTGCGATGGCCGCATCGGAACGCCGTCGCGTAAGGTGTTGAGCAGACACACCCGATGCGCTTCCCGACCGCTGTCGTCGAACATGGTGGTTGACAGCATGTCAACAATCCGCTGACGGAAACGGTCCATCGCCTCCACCACGACGAGCATCGCTGTATACAACTCCGCGGACTCAGTATCACACGGTCGGTTCAACGCATCGGATATGCGCTGACGGTACCCATCCAATCCCTCGCGCAGTACCCGCTCGAAGTGGATAATCGAGTGGGTGTATCCGCCGCCGATGGGATACGTCTGGGCGCAGGCGCGCACCTTCGCCACGATCTGTCTGCTCCAAGGCGAATCGGCCCGGGTCTCCAGCCAGTCGATCGCCTCGTGATTCACACCCAGATGAACATAGAACTGCCAGAGACATTGAGGTGGGCCGCCCGGCAACCATAGATTGGCGCGTTCGGGGTAGATACGCCCTCCCGCATACTCAGGCAAGGGGCAACGGTCCAGGTGTTCCGCAATCGCGCGAGCGAACCGTTCGCAAGGCGTCGCGTCACCCCCCAGCATAAACCCCGCTGTGTAATGCTGCTGTTGCGCGTGCAGCCAGTCAGCCTCCGCCGGCTCCAGTCCCCACTCCGCCATACCGCACCACCTGTCAGGTCAATACCCTGCGCTCGCCCATCTGGCCATGTGGACTCAACCGCGTCGCAGCAATGCGCCCAGTTCGCGGGCTTTACGCGCGGAGGCGGCCGGTATGACGCCGTCCAAACCAATGGGCAGGTTGATAGTCACCGCACCGTTCACTTTCTTGCAGTCACGGATGAACGTCGCCAGGTATTCCGGCGAATAACTGAGCCGTTCCAGCGGGATGGCGTCCCCTAAGAAAGACGAATCAACGGGAACCAGCGCATGCCACTGCACGCCGTCAATGAACTGACTGTCAGGCATGTAAAACTTCGGCTCCTGACCGGCTCGGCGAACGCGGCCCTGTGCATCGATTGTCAGTTCTCCGGCGTTCAGGGGGTCGATCCGGATCTTGCCATCCTCCAGCAGGTGCACTTCACCCGCATGATAATCCTGCTCGGGAGAGACAGGCTTCAACAGGCCGACGCAAAACGCACCGTCGTTGAACGCCACCGCTGAGTAAGGATTGCCGGTACGGGCAGCCGCGGCCCATTCCGCCCAATTCCACCGGCCTCGATGGATCGGTTCGTAACAACCGTCGAACCACCAGCCATCGCAAAATCGGCCGTATTGACGCGAATAATCCCGCACAAACGCCAAGTAGGTGCTTAAGAACAGACGCTGGTCCGCATCGTTCCATTGAAAGGCCCGCTGAACGTCGGGGCTTTGTCCCCAGACCTCAGCCGGGAGATACGCGATAAACCGCTTTCCCATGCGCTTCACCCGCCGGGCGATCTCCAGCACCAAGTCACGGCGCGGCGTACGGCCAGGAAGCACCCTGTCCAGCGTGGCGTTCGGGCTGTTGTAATAGCCCGTGTTTTGTCCTATCGTGAAGATCAACCAATCCGCGCCGCTCTCCCGAAATTGCTGAACAAAGGCGTCCAGATCAAACGCATCGATGATGCGGTTCAACTCTTGCGTGCGTTGGGCATCACTCTCGCCGTTGGGATGGAGCAGATAGTGCACCATTATGCCGTACAGGCCGTTGGCCATCCATTGCGCCCGATTCCGCTGCATGCCGTTCCCCCTGTCTCTGTTGGTTCACTCTACTGTTCACGTTCATCCGGCGTATGTCCTTCCGCTACAGGCTTCGCCAGTAGTACAACACTTCATGGTTCGCGGAAAAACCCAGGTGCATCCAAAAGCGTTGCGCCGGCTGATTGAACGTATGAACGAAGAGATACGCCGAGTCGATGCCTGCTGCACGCAGACCTGTGAGGCACCGCTCCACCAATGCACGTCCAACGCCTTGGCCGCGCCAGGCGGTGTCCACTGCCATGTGGTACAGCGAGCCCCGGCGTCCGTCGTGACCGCACATCAGCGCGCCGATGAGTACGCCGTCAATGCGCG
>CAZHSN010000168.1:0-8213 GCA_964535125.1 uncultured bacterium | reverse complement strand
CACGCAATGACCGCTCGTGTCGCGACCCGCATATATTACTCCTTTCTTCTATGCCCAAGATCCCGCTACATTGCATGGACCAGGCGCAGAGCAACCGATCAGCGCAAACTCAATGGGTGTAGAGACATCCGCCCTGTCGGGCTCGGATTATATGGTTTCTGGTACCACATATACCACAAGAACTCGTCAGATTAGACAATCTGTAAACGGGAAGAACGTCCGTTCAGGCGACAGTCAATACCGTTAGGCTAACGGCCGGGCATACGATGGGTTGTAAACGCAGCATATGCCCGTGCGGATGGAAGGCGATGCGGTCCAACGCCGCCAGGCTTCGCGTGTTGGCGGAGTCGTCAGGCGAATCAGCGTACCGCCCCTCCGCCGACTCCCCGGGGCGTCGCCCCAGAAAGCGCGCTGTGCGTTCCTGATCGAACCGGTACCGGGTGATGCGGGATACGCGCGCCAGATCCCCCCGCAGGTCTAACACAACGCGCATGTCGGAAAACGACCTGTTGATGATCACTGCGGAACGTGTTCCCGCAGAAGAAGTGATCGCATACCCGTCAATACCTTGATCGGCTCCAGGTCGAACGTCTGCTGACACGATGCGCGCTCCCGGCCTCAGCCCGGCTCGGTCCTGCAGCAGGCGCCAGGCAAACCACACCGGCTGGCCGTAGTATTGGTACGGCAACCCCGTCTGGGGATGCGTAGTGCACTCCAGCAGACCATACATGTTATTCGTTGCGAACTTGCATAAGATGTCAGCACTGCCGCGGGCAGCCGAACGGCACAGCACCGCGGCGTTCCAGACGCCTCCAAACCAGTTGGTGTTGATATAGCAGTCGGCCGCCGGGTTGTACACGGGCCACTTCGGGTTTTCCGGGTTACGGCCATAAGCTGACATGGCAGTGAGGTCATACTCAGAGTAGACGATACCGATGCGCTTGCGGCTCACATTCAGTCTTGGGTCGTCAAGTATAAGCCGTGCGCTGTGGCTCCAGGCGGCATAGTCCCCGACATGTTCCAGGATCCACGTAAGGTACTTGGTATCGGCCATCGTCAGCAGGTGCTCATCGGGTGTGTAACCCAGTTTCCAGAGCCGGTGGTCGCAGTTCATGTACCAGTGCATGCTCACGTAGTCCAGCAGATCGGGGCCGAATCGTGCCAGGTATGGCTTGATGAAGCGTTCCTCCACACTCCAACCGGGCCAGGTAGCCGGCCCCATCAGTTTAGCAGACCGATCCGCCGCCCGAACCCCCAATGCCACAGCGCGATGGATGTCGACCAGAGGCATCTCCGGACCCAGTTCATAGATGGTCTCCCACATAAGACCTTTCATGCCCTGATTGGCCAAGTGCGAGGTGATTGCGCGGGCGATCCGCGTCAGCGCTTCCATCTGGTCACCGTAGCCATCGGTCGCGCGTGTCCCATCCAGGTTATAACGGCACCACGAACGGCCCTCTGTATCGTTGGTCACCCCATGAAACCACTTGGGCATCATCGCTTCGTTGTGTATGGACAGGCAAAGGATCGGCGTCCATCCATTGGCCAGCAGCTTGCGAACTCTGTCGGTAAAGCCGGTATCCAAGTCCTTCGGTGTCCGATAGTCCCATTGGTAGTCACCCTCATGAGATCCGCACAGTGAGTCCAATTCCACCGCCATACGCATGTGCCGCACGCGCACTTGCTTGAGTCGCTGGATGGCTCTGGGGTATGTAATATCACCCCACCCCGAATACCCCGCTCCGAACAACTCAGGAACCCGGCTCCCCGGCAGATCGAACCGGATGGTTGCTGCATGCACTGGTATGGACAATGACACGGCTGGACCTCCTGAGACCCGCCCGACATGGAGCGCGGTGGATATGATGACAGTGTAACATGCCGCGCTGTGCAGTCCACCGTTCGCTGGGGCTACAATGCGTTGGTCACCTATACAGGAGCGCTCCCGCTTGCATCTAACCGTCTGGATACTGACGCTGCTGTTACAGCTGGCGATGTCATTTTCTGCGCTATACCAACTGGTGTTGTGCGTGTCTGGCGTCTGGATGATCTGGCGCACACGCCGGGCGCCGGATACCCTCCGAAAGCCGTCGTCTCACGATCAGATCACCGTGCTCGTTCCTGCACGTAATGAAGCCGCGGTCCTGAGGCACACGATCACTGCGATCCAAGCATCTGACTATCCCCTGGCCGCAATTCTCATCATCGATGATGTTTCATCGGACGCCACAGGTGATATAGCCGACCATCTGGCGCGGGAAGACGCCCGCGTTCATGTCATACACCGGACATCCCGATCTCAAGGTGACGGCAAGGGAGCCGCCTTGATGGCGGCGCTTCCCCTGGTCGAGACACCGCTTGTTGCCGTGTTCGATGCCGATAACGCGCCCGAACCCCAATCCATCTCCAGATTGGTCGAAGCGCTCGCGGCTCGTCCCGATGCGGACGCAGCCGTCGGTCAGTTCCGGTGCCGAAACCACGCCCATAACCTGTTGACACGACTGATCGACGTGGAAGGCATTCTATTTCAGGCAGTCGCGCAGGCCGGCCGGTTTGCACTGTTTGGTGAGGCCGCGTTGACGGGAACTAACTACGTCATACACACCCGCTGTCTGCGCGACCTTGGCGGGTGGGACCCAACTGCGTTGACCGAAGACTGCGACCTGACGGTTCGCATGCGACTGAAGGGCAAACGGCTATTATTTGTGCCTGCAGCGATCAGTTGGGAGCAGGCGCCGCAGACGGCGACACACTGGCGCAGACAACGGCTGCGCTGGGCGCGCGGTAATCTGCATGTGCTGCAACGGCTGCTGCGGTCAAGCTATCCAACACGCCAATGCTGGAGGAGGTTCGACTGGATATTCGTACTCAGTATGCCGTATCTTCTGTTAAGTCTGTTCGTGCTGATGCATCTGCAACTGGTCCTGAGCTGCTGGTTGCCTGTACAGGGCTGGTGGACAGAATGGTTGTGGCCCATGCTGTTTGGTCTGCTGATGGTCCAGATTCAGGCAGTGCTGCTCGTCTCACGCGCGTGGACACTGTCCCGGGCGCTCGCGGGAGTGCTGTTGGTGCTGTGGTACGGATATGCGCGCTCGACGATACTGCTGGAAACGCTGTGCGCTGAGTACGTGTGTCACCGGTCAGTCCAGTGGATCAAGACACCGCGGTACCGTGCATCCACCGGTACCGCTCCTCTAACAGACCACACCGGCTCACGCGGCAATTGCTCCCGGGGTTGACATCCCCGTCCATCGCGCTTTCAGCAGTACAGCCAGTTGCCTGTAATTGTAGCTGAAGACGAGACCGGTAACGACAAGAAGCAGCGATGTCCAGTTTGACACCGCAACTCCCGTCACCACAGCCGCGCCCAGCAACCACCATCCGGTTGCGTGCCCAAACCATGCCTCCGCATAGCGCGTGTTCAACCGTTCCCCCAAGCGCACACATATCACCGACAAGACTATCACCAGCGGCCACACCAGCAGCGGATGTCGCAGATGCATCGTCTCAAACAGCCGGATCCACAAGATATGGATATACAGGTACGGGAATGAGTGACGTCCCACATACAACACCGTAGGATGCACCAGCCGTTTACCCCAGCGCCGCATAACCGAAAACACGCCGAACTGAACCCATACCGACAGCAGGAAGTAACCGATCGGCATCGAAAACTTGTCGGTCCAAAGGTATATCACGGGTTGTTTCTGAACAGCCTGTACACCAAACACCACGCAACAGACAAGCGCCATCCAGGCCGTCACGCGGTACACCGCGGTATCGGTGAGTCGGTACGCAATGTTTCCGAGCATGGGAAACACCAGCCAGGGAAACAGGGGAAAAACCTTGGGGTCTGTCACCAAAAACCACTGTCGAAACGGGAAATCCGGTATACGGGAGTTCAGCGCAAAATGCATGGCAGCGCCTATAGCAGCCATCATCAGGTAACCAATCCAGGGCCGGGCCCATAGTTTCTCCACGAGCACGGTAATCACGATAACCATGGCCAGATACTGCGGAATGTCCCCGGCCAGCATGTGCCTGCCATTGGAAAACTCGGCAGCGATCCCCTGCCAAACCTCGCCCCGCCACATGGCGTTGTACGTGAGGCCATAAAGAGCGAACAAAGCGGAGAATAACATAAAATACCGCATCGGATAACGCCTGGCCTGCAGCGCATTCACCACACCGCTGACCGAGAAAAACAACATGGGCGAAAAGCGCGCCAAGAAAGTTACCGCATACACAACCGGGAACAGCATGCCGGGAGCATCGACCGAGGCGTGTGAGATGCCCATGCACAGGCATCCCACTCCCTTCATCACATCGAGACTGACATCGCGGTCCCGAGTCGCCATGAAATCAACGCGCCTGCCGTCGGCAGAAGCGCCATATCTCGTCCTGAACGATCCCGTGCAGCGCGGGCCTCTCGGCCCGTTGCCGGATCGTGGTCCCGGGCCAGTCGTGTTCACTGCGATGCACCGTAAGCAGTGTCACCCGTGACTGCGGACTCGAACCAGTGTATTCCTCAATGGTGACGCCGCCGTTCTCCTCCTTACGGACCGCTGGAGGCATCTTGCATTTGTTGATGCGTACCCAGTTGGCGATGGTCTCCTTGACGGTCATGCGTGTAATCGGCGGTTTGAGCTGCTGTCGGTACGGCGTATGTGTATCGTCCTCGCCCGCAACGATCATCAAAGGGATTGGCTTGAGACTGCGAAGCTGTTTGAGCCACTCAGCTTCCGGCGTACTGCACACGGCAACGACTGAGGCCAGTTCCTCTGGGATGGTCAACGCCATGCGATAACTCATAGTGGCCCCGCTGCTATACCCGACCATATGGACGCGTCCGCGATCAACCTGGGCGCTCGTTTTCATCACGGCAATCAACCGCGTGAGGAACTTCACATCGTCGAGCAAACCTTTGTCCGGGTCCGGTTCAGCCGTGTTCCACCGTTTGTCCGGACCGCCTGCATCCGGACAGACAAGGATGTACCCCACATCAGAGGAATGCCTGTCCATTTCAGTCGCCTCGGCCACGGTCTCCCCGTCCACACCCAACCCATGCAGTAACACAACCATGGGGAGACCATTGGGTTTCTCGGCGTCTTTGGGAACATAAATCCGATAACGCCGTGCTGCGCCGTCGATTTGCATGCTCCGGGTGTGTACGCCAGGCTTCAACGGTGCGATACGGCGGTCCGATTGAGCATAAGTACCCATCGAACACAACATACCGATCATGGCGACCATGGTGATCAGATAGGTGACGGTCAATGTCGGGACGTTATGGTTGTTGTGAGGCACGAGTATCTCCTGTGTCAGTCGCACTATCGGTTGCGTGGTGAGACGGCGTGTGGAGAGATCTCCCGAGTTATCCGAGCACCGCACTGCTCGGTACACCAAACCGTCCATCACTCATTATGCATCGGTATCCAGGCGTCCGCGCCATAGTGCTCCCGACTATATATTATATACCGTAAGATGACTTGTAACTAAGAACTAAGGACTGCGAAGATATGCATCCCTTGGTTTCATGTCCAACGATACAGCGCCACTCGACTTGGCGTCTCAGTGTCGAGTCCCCTTCGCCACAACACGGTACAGTCGCTCAGCGCCGCACTGCTGGCTTCGTGTCCGGACGGATACGCAGAATGCGTGTGTCGCTGAAGCGCATGGGAAGCGTCAATCTCGGACCGCGACCAATGCGTTCACCGCTCAGTGCGTCAAACACGGCCGTGTGGGAACCGGTGTCAAGCGTCACATCGCCATCCTGGGACGCGTGCAACGCCACAAACGGACCATTGGCATAGACATTGCAATCGGTATCCGTAAACAGGTGGACACCGGCCAGCTTGGCTGCATACCGGATCAACCCCGATGACAGGGCCGGCGGCCCGACAAAGAACGATGTCCCTGCATTCCAGTGTAGATGCGACACAGCCGTCGACCCGTCATCCCAGCGCCCCAGCACGGTGGCACCGTTCGCCGAAACACCGAATAACGGCTGAACGGGCTGCAGAACACCCAGCGGTGTATTGGTCTGCAACCGGCCGTCAAGAACAGCCGTCGCCTTGTCGAGGCGCACCGGGTGCATCGTGAAGCCGGTCAACTGACGCATCGCCTCAAGGGAAGGTGTTCCGCCGTCCAGATAACCTGGCGCGTAGCACCAGATCACCGTCCGGCCGCGCGTGGCCGCCAGCAGTTGCTCTCTTTGTTTGGAGTTGAGCTTCCAGGCGTTCAGCACCACGTATAACTTGGCCTGTACGCGCCCTTGCAATAGGTCATCCAGCAGATACTGCCCGTACGGAGCCCCGCAGCGCGCCAGCGCGCGACGGGACTCATACAGCAGTCCGCGCCCTACTGCCTCTCCCGCACCCGTCAGCAGCAGGGCGCTCGCTTCATCGACGATCAACGCCACCTCCGGCCGGTACGCAGGCCCCTGCTGCAGCATCACGGCATCAAGCCGCTCCAGCCGCTTCATTTGTTCCCAATACCCGGAGTGGTTGAACCAACCGGTAGCGCCCAGATCCATCCACCAGGTGGCAAAGTGACGGAGTGACTGCTGAGCCACATTCCGCTGCAGCAACTGGTTGGTCTGCTCCAGTGTGGTCAGCACATGTTCCCTGCCGGGGAAGAGATCGTCTGTGGTGATATGGGTGCGCGTGTCATCCTCTACCAGCCACATCTTGCCAGCCAGCGCCACACTCTCGCCGGCCGTCATACAGGGTGCGCTCTGTCCCCGGCCGCGATCAAAATAGGATATCGGCGAACAGACGATGTCGATATCCGGGCATTCGAGTATACGCCTCAATGCGTAGTGACCGGATGAGGCCGGCCCGGTAGACATCGGACCGAACTCGAACACATACCCATAAAACATCAGTACAAGTTTCCGTCCATGGGTGGCCTGCCGGACGACCCGCGCGAAGCCGCACACGCTGTCCGCCATCGTCTCTTGTAGAAACTCCGAGAAATCGATGACTGCACGTTCCGTCAACGGGTCGCGCAAAACGCCGGCCGGGGCCGCGTTTCGCACTGCGGGGGACGGCGTCTCAACGGTCTGCAGGCTCACCTGCGGGTCGTTCCATGCAAGCCGTAGAGCGGCATCATCGGTGTACTTGCGCTTCAGCCACGCTCGAAACGCGCGGAAATCACACGGTGCATATCCGTTCAGCAGCCGTTCCCACGAGTTCATGTAGAACCATTCACCGGTGTTCTGCCCGTTAGGATGGTATCCGACGATCCGATTTCCATACTTCGCTTCCAAGTGTTCGATCAGCCGAGCCAGGCGAACGGATGCCTCACGTTGAAACACCTCGGAAGAGGGAGACGCCAGGCGGTCGGTATGTGCGGGTATCCAGACCATCAGTTCATCCGGATGCGCCTCCTTCCACCAATCAGGGGCATAGACGGGAATGCGCGGGATCAACAACACCTGCGGGTTGGCCTGGATCGCCGCCTCGATCGTCGCATCCACGCCGTTCCAATCCTCGGGCTCACCGGGCTTGGGCCATGGAAACGGAATGCTCATGCTTACCATCTGCACGCCGGCGTCCGCGGCCAGGCGTACCTGCGGTGCGAATGGCCCCTCCGGTCCGCCCACATACGTGTAGTGGCTGCCGGGATGGTAGAAAGCTATGGTTAGCTGACGCGGCACGGAGGAACACACCCAGAACGACATGCGATAGGTGCGGTCACGGCTCAAGGTCAGTGTGGGATGATGGTATAGGTGGTAGTCCGGCCAGACGCCATCCGTTGGTTCCGTAATCCGAATCCGAAGCGCATGGCTTCCGTTCCGTCCCTGACCGGGCACGACCGCATGCGACCCTACGGTGTTCTGATCGTCTGGCGGCCAGACACTCCAGTGCTCGTCAAAAGCCGGATCGTTAACCTCGAATCCGTACCGGGGACATACAGGTGCGCCTGTTTCCACGTCCTCTATTCGAATATCATCGATGACAACCTCACCGGGGGTGTGCCCGAACCGGAAGTGGACCGTCGCGCCATCCTTAACGGACAAGAGCGGACGGAACGTAAAGCTCACTTCTTGTGGTGTACTGTCTACCGGTATCTGGCCGGACTGCGGCTGGCCGTAGAAGATACGCGCCCGTGTCGCTTTGCCGTTGATGAATATCCTGGGAACACCCTGCTCTACCGACACGCGCGCCGTCAGCCACTCTGCACCGCTTGCCGCCATGCTGACTGCCATC
>CAZHSN010000167.1:0-8272 GCA_964535125.1 uncultured bacterium | reverse complement strand
CGGCTTCCTGCGCCATGCGGCCCGCAAGCGGAGTCGCTTTTGGACGGAGTCCCTGCAGTTCGCTGGAGACCCGCTCCACATCGCGCTCAATCACACGTCCGCCAGGTCCTGTGCCTTGGCCGGCCAGATCGGCATCGCTCAATCCGCGCTGTGCCGCCAGTCTGCGTGCGCGCGGGCTGACCGCCACCGTGCCGGCCGCACTGGACTGCGGCGCCGGCGCGGGGGTGACAGCGACCGGAGGCGCCGGAGCCGCTGCGACGGGCGCAGGCGCTGGTTCCGGTGCAGGCGCAGGTGCAGCGGCCGTGGGTTCCGCGGCAGTCAGACCGGCAACAACGCTGGAGATATCTTCGCCGGCGGAAGCCGCGATGATGGCGATCGGTTCGTTGACAGGCACAATCGCATTTTCGGGATGCAGGATCTTGGCGACAACACCCCCGAAGGGGCATTCCACTTCCATTGTCGCTTTGTCGGTGAGGATCTCTACGATCACATCACCGGCTTGTATGGTGTCTCCCTCTTTTTTGACCCAGGCGGAGATGGTTCCCTCTTCCATCGTCTGCCCAAGCATGGGGAGTTTGAACAACTCAGCCATGAAAGCCTCCGTTATGGGTGATACACTCGCAGGAAATCGAGCCCGAACCAACGGTTCTGTCCCGATGTGCGAGGCTCTACTGTGACCTGCAGTTCACGAACGTCAGCCAGCGCGGCGCCGCCCTTACGGGTCAGCGTCACCCAAGTGCCCGGCTGCAGGATGGCCGGTTCACCCAGGGTGTGGCGTTTACCTGTACTGTCGATGATGGCCAACACGGCTGTGGCCTGCAGGCCGGATTGTTCGGGAACCAACAAGTCCAATGATACTGTATCACCATAGCGCCGCCAGTCGCGAACCTCTGGTACGATCGACATCGCAAGCGGTTTGTCGGTTGCAGCCGCGGAACCATCGACTTTCAGCCAGAATGAGCCTTGGCTGGCGCGGCCACGGACACGCCGCATGATCTGGTCCGGATTGGCGCTCTGCCAGGAGTTGCTGATCTCCAGATCAGCCAAGGTGTGGATAACCGGTGTCGCTGTGACACCCTCAACATCCACCTGCATGGTGGGCATATCCGGTGTGCGCGCCCTGTTGTTTCCTGAGTAGACTCCGTAGGCTAACGCGAGTGCGGCGACCACGACGCCTGCGATCACCATAGGACTACGCGTTGCATGTGCAATCCAACTCGGTTTTTGTGAGTTCGGTGACTTAGTAGTGGGCTGCTTCGTCGACTGAGTGGCAGAGGGCGCCGCTCGCGATGTGGGGCGGCCGCTGAACAGCCCGCCACCCTCGGGATCATCCGATGCGTTGATCCGAAGCGCAAGATCCTCGACGAAAGCGCGTGCCGTCGGGTGTCTTCGCGACGGATCCTTGTCCAGAGCGCGCAACAGGGCAATCTGCGCCCCAGAGGAGAGCCCTCTGGTAACGGCCGGCGGCTCATACACGACATTGTGGATCACCATGGCGACTTTGGGCGCGCTGAACGGCTTCTGTCCGCTGAGCAGTTCCCAGGCTGTGACAGCCAGCGACCAGATGTCGCTCTTCGCATCCACCTCTTCTGCGGTGATCTGCTCTGGTGACATATACGCGGGAGAACCGATCATCACACCGGCCTGCGTGCGGACCAGATCGTTAGCCAGTCGGGCGATGCCGAAGTCAGTCAGTTTTACATGGTCATTGGCCATCAGAGCGATGTTGTCTGGTTTGACATCGCGGTGAATTACGCCGGCTTCATGGGCGTAGTCCAGCGCATCGGCCAACTGGCGCAGCACACGGATCACCATCTGCGCGCTCATGCGGCCGTGTTCATCCAGGTACGACTTGGCCGTACGGGAGTCCAGGTACTCCATGGCGATGTAATGCTCGCCATCGACATGTCCCACTTCGTATATGGTGACGATGTTCGGATGGGAGAGCCGTCCCGCGGACTTGGCTTCGCGCTGGAATCGCAGAACCATCTCCTGCGCTTCGGTTTCGGAGATGCCATGGGGCAGGTGCAGGATCTTCAGTGCGGTACGGCGGCCGATGGTTTCGTCCGTGGCGTCATACACAACGGCCATACCGCCTTTACCGATCTGCCGGTTAATCCGGTACTTGCCGATGTGTGTCCGCTCAGTCATGTGTTACCCTCTCTCCGCCAGGTCGCGGGCTGCCTGCATCTCTTGGTCCCGCTTTGTGATCGTCTCGCGGCGGTCCCATTCGCGCTTTCCCCGCGCCAACGCGATCAGCAGCCGGGCGTATCCGCGGTGGAAATAACACTTCAACGGGATGATCGTCAACCCCTTAGTCTCCACCTGACTGCGCAGCCTGTCGATCTGGGCGCGCTTTAAGAGCAGCTTGCGCTTGCGCATCGGGTCGACGTTGTACCGGTTCCCCTGCTCATACGGCTGGATATGCATGTTGACGACCCATACCTCGCCATTGTCGATCCGGCAGTGCGCGTCAGCGATACCGGCCTTTCCGGCGCGAATGGATTTCACTTCTGTGCCCACCAGTACCAGACCCGCTTCAAACTCCTCAATGATCTCGTAGTCATGACGGGCGCGCCGATTCTGCAGCGTGGGGGTGGATGTACCAGCCTGTTGTTTGGCGTTTTTGCGATTCATATACGGCTCCTGACTATGCTCTTATTGTAATGGAATAGACAGGCCGGTACAACGACGGGTTAGGGGGACGAGGAGTGTCCCGTACGCCGTTTCGTTACCCAGTTCCAGATGTCCCGTTCCGTCTCCGCCCAAAGGGCGAAACGTCCCGGTCCTGTCAACGCCAGGCACAACGCAGCGCTGCCCAACGCCAGCGTAAACTCTATGCCGCCGGGAAGGAAGAAACCGCCTTTCCAGTGAACATGGATCATGGCAACCAGCATGACCACCAGGATGGCCAGGGCGGACAGGCGCGGGAAGACACCCAGAGCCAAGAGCAGTCCGCCGCCCACTTCGGCGGCAACCGCTGCCAACGCCAGCAATGGCGGAATGCCCAGGTTCGCCTGGAATCCTTCGATGGTAGCGCTCAATCCCCTGCCGTCGAACCAGCCAAACGCCTTTTGTGCACCGTGCGCCATCATGATGGCGCTCAACGCCAATCGCAGGATCAGGAGTCCTGCCGAGTGGATACTGTCATCTGGGCGTGTCATAGGTCGCTCTCCTGTCAGTCGAGGAATGTCCCATTATGAACCGATTGTGGAACCGTTTACAATGGCCCGTATGGATCGTCACGCTGGTACTGGTCACGCAGTGGCGCACCGTATGGTGGTTATGGATGCGCTGGTCGGCGTCTCCGGAATTCACATACGGACTGGTCGTGTTTCCGGCAGCGTTGGGGTGCCTGATGGGGCAACTGGCCGCTTGCTCGCCGCGGACTCGCATCTCCATACGGGCGTTGCTGTCGCTGCTGTCTGTCTGCCTGATCCAGGCAACCGCAGTGTGGGCGCAGATCTGGTTCATACAAGGCATCTGCCTGCCTGCGGTGCTTGCGGGATGTATCGTGGCCTGGTACGGACGTGTGGGACTTCAACGAACGGCGTTGAGTCTGTTGTTCATCGCTGCGACGATTCCCTGGCCGGACATGCTCGTGGACACGTTGGCGGTACCCATGCAGCACTATTCGGCGGCTTGGGCCGCGCGTCTATTGTCGCTGACCGGACTGTTCGTAGAACGGATGGGCGTCACGCTCAGCACGTCACACTACAGCGTTGAGATATCGCTGCCCTGCAGCGGGATGCGCACCCTCATGCCCACCGTGCTGCTGGCAGTCATGGCCGCCGTCAGCGCCGTGTCTGCGCCGTGGCCTGCCCGTGTGGCGTTGGGGTTGGCGGGCGCGCCGTTGGCCGTTGCGGCGAATGTGCTTCGGATATGCTGTATCATGGTGGCCGGTCATCGGTGGGGTGAGACTGCCGGCAACACGGTACATGACACCGGCGGGTACGCGGTAGTGCTGCTCAGCGGAGGGGTGTTGCTGGGGTTGAACCGCTTGATACAGAGAGGCCACGCAGAGAGGCATGCATCTGCCATGAAACGTATATCCCTTCCAGCCATGCGCACGCCCCGGTCGTGGGTGCTGCTGGTGGTAGTGCTGGTTTTCGGTGCGGCACTGATTGAGTCCGCCGTTTGGCTGAGGTCTGGAGCAGGCGCGCCAGTACGCATCGAGCCGCCGGAGACGCTGCTGGAGTTGCCGATAGCAGCTAAAGACGGACTGGATCCAGAGGACGCCAACAAACTGCACGCCGACTGCGCCTGGAACGCGCTGTATGTGGGCGACACGGGGCGTAAGGTGGCTCTCACCATCATTGGCGGACGGCAGAAGCAGACGCTGCATGCCCCCACGACGTGTCTCCCCGGGTCGGGGTGGGTGGTTGATTCGACTCGGACGGTCGCGCTGCGCCCCGATGGCGAAGGGACATTGGCGGTGATCGTAAGACGGGGCGTGCGGGCCGTGGCGGGTTTCGCGTTTGTCAATACCGACACAGTCGAACCCAGCGCCTACCGTCACACCGCGTGGTTGATGCGCGCCAGGCTGCAGCGCAAGCCGACTTCCAGCGCGCTGGTGCGTGTGCTGGTGGCCGACAAGGGTGAGTTGACGCAGGCATCGGAGTTGGCCGAGCGGGCGCTGCAGGATGCGGTACGGCATGCCCGCGAGCGCATAGCCGCTTCGGCCGCGCCAGAACGGTTGCAGCAGCCGTGATGGTTGGGTTAAATGTACTTGTCGCCTTGGTGCAGATAGGCGGCGGCATTTTCGGCTGGGGGCGGTCTGCCGCGGCTGTATAGAGAGGATATGGATGGCAAACGGAGTCGTTGAAGAACCGCAGGAAACGGGTCTAGACCTCAAGAGCCTGTATACCATCATACGCCGGAGAGCCTGGCTGGTAGCCGCCACCATGGCAGTGGTCGTGTCGCTGGTGTTTGTGGGCTTGCGTATGTCAGGATCGTATTATCGGGCTTACCGCAGTATTCGACCGTCAGAGAGCATTCTGAAACCTCCCGGAGACGTCGCCAAGGGGCTGCCGTTCATGAACATGCGTGACGAGCGGCTGGAGCGGCTGGGTACCCTGGTGCAGATGGCCAGCAACCCGGCGGTTGCGGACGGAATGATGAAGCTGACGTTCGGCGATGTGTATGGTGATGAGTCGCCAGAGCCGAAGAACCGCAACATCATGGACTCGCTGGGTCTTACCAAAGATATGCTGGATCGCATGCTTCGGGGATCGGCGCTGGAGGCGACTCCGGTATCTGTCCGTGTAACGCCGAAGTCGGGCGGCGGCGGATCCAGCGGCATGCAGAACGTGGTTACCGACCTGATTCAGTTTTCCGCACAGCGCACTAACCGCGATGAGGCGTTGTACTTGGTGGACGCCTTGACCGTGGCCTTCAAGCAGTTCTATGAAACCACCTCCAAGCAGCCGTTACGGCAGCAGGTCGCGTTTTTCGAGAGCCAAGTCAAAGAGGCGCGAAGCAATATGGAGATGGCCAGTGCGCGGGTGAAAAAGCTGCGCCAGGCCAAAGGCGTGGTGGACTTCAACCAGGCTGTGGGATTTAGCTACAACGTGCTGGGGCCGGTGAAGCAGCAGCACGAGGCCGCGCTGGCCAATCTGGCAGGTGTTGAAGCGAGTCTGGCGGTGAAGAAGCGTCAGCTGGCTGCCAGCAGTCCTACCATGCCGGACGAAGCAGGAAAGACTATCGCTACGACAGCATTGGAGAAGCAGCTGGCTGAACTCGAGACCACGCTGGCTTCCCAACGGGGACGATATGCTGACGGCCATCCGACGGTTATGGAGACGTTGCGATCTATTGAGCAGGTGAAACAGAAACTGGCCGAGTCGCAGCAGAACCTGCCGAAACTGACCGATCAGAGCTTCTACGCGTTGCGCAGCGAAGTGAAGCAATTGGAAGCCAGACGATCAGAACTGGGCAGCCAGATCCGTTCACTGGCAGCACAGATCAGCACGCTGGAAGGCAAATTGGCCAGCTATCAGGGTGTAGACACAGAAATTGCCATGGCGCAGGAAGACTACACACGCGCCGCTCAGAACTACACCGATATCCTCACCCGGTACCAAGCCGCGCTGCTGAACCTGAATGCGACGGACCGTGAGTTCATCTTTACGTTGGGTCCCGCCCGGGTAGAGGGCCCCATCAAGTCCGGTCCCAGTCCACAGCTGGCGCTGGTCGGCGCGTTATTCCTCAGCCTGTTGTTGGGCATCGGCTTTGCGGTGGGTGTGGACGCCCTGGATACCGCAGTGCGTACATCCAATGATGTGGAACGTCTGTTGGGTTTGCCGGTTACCGGAGTCATCCCCCGTCTGGAGGGAGGCGGTCCGACCGACCTGTCGAAGATCACGCACTTGGCGCCGTCCTCGCCATATGCCGAAGCCTACCGGTTCGTGGGTGAGGACATCATGCAGACGTTGCGCGAGAATCCGGGCATTAAGTCGATCATGGGCGCTACAGCCCGTCCGGGTCAGGGAGGCACCACTACCATGACCAACCTGGCCATCACGCTGGCGCAGGGAGGCCGGCGTGTGATCCTGGTGGACGGTGACATGCGCCACCCGAAACTGCATAAGGTGTTTAACGTGGGTAACGACATCGGCCTCAGCAGCGTACTGCAGCGGGAAGCCGATCTGAGCGATGCCCTGCAGCCTACGGATGTCGCTGGCTTGGCGCTGCTTCCGGGAGGCCCGATCCCGCGCAACGCCTGGTTGCTGCTGCGTTCGGAATACATGGGCGAGATCATCCGCCAGTTGGAGTCGCTGACCGACGTGGTTATCGTCGATACTCCGAGCGCCGCGGTGTTTGCAGACGCCTCTGTGTTTGCGACCTATGTGGATGCCGTGGTGGTAGTGGTGCGCGCCAACCAGCCGCCGCGAGGCAACGAGCGGAACATTCGCCAGATGCTGGAGCGTTCGCATGTATTGCAGCTGGGAGTGGTGCTGAACGGCGCCAACCCCGACTCGGTGGAGTCGTACCACTTCAACAGTCACTACTACCGGTATTACCGTCCGGAGGGCGAGCAGTCGCTGTCCCTCGGCTCCGGGTCCGGCGGGCGTGGCAAAGTGGTGCGCCGCACCTCCATGCGGCGTGAGGTGCGCTCTCAGGTCGCCGAGCGCGAGGCTGACGGCCAGACATCGGAAGACATCAACGAGCGCACGGTCATACGCAAGGAAGATCTGGATAACCGACAGGACAACTGATAACCGACATACATCCCGGCAACGGGCGTCATGAAGAGACCTGTCGCGTTTTTCCGAACACGACAGGTCTTTTTCTGCTGATACGAGGAATGCAGCACCATGTCTGAGCACTGGATCTATATAACCGCGCTGGTCTCTGGCTGTCTTGTCATCTGGGTGTTGGTAGGCTACCCACTCATGGCGGCGGTGATGTGCGGTTTGTTTCGCCGGCGTCATGGTCCTCGCTACCGCCTGCACACACAACCCAGTGTGAGTGTCATCGTGGCTGCCCATAACGAAGCACACAATATCGCCCGGCGGCTGCAGAACATACTGGAACAGGACTATCCTGAGGACAGGCTGGAAGTTATAGTGGTGTGCGATGGGTGCAGTGATGAGACCGCCGATGTGGCGGCGGAGTTCGATAACGTCACGGTGCTGGAACTGCGTAACCGGCAGGGAAAGGCATCGGCGTTGAACGAAGGCGTTGCGATGGCGCAAGGCGAGGTGCTGGTGCTGACCGATGCCCGCCCGTTGTTCGAGAAGGACGCCATTCGTAACTTGGTGGAGTGCCTGTTCACTGAGCGCGCCGGCGTGGCCAGTGGCGTGTTGAAACTGGTTGCACCTGCCGGCAGGCCTCGCGGGAGCGATCTGTACTGGCGCATGGAGACGGCGCTGCTGGGCTGGGAGAGCGGTTGGGTGTCGGCGTCCGGATGCTGCGGCCCCATCACAGCGGTCCGCAGTTCCGTGTGGGCGCCCATCCCGCGCGACACTATCAACGAGGACGAGTACCTGGCGCTGCAGTCGGTCCGTCGGGACTGGCGCGTGGTGCAGACACCGCACGCAGTGGCCTGGGACCGGGCGCCGCATTCGTACGCGGTGGAGTTTGCCCGCAAGACGCGTACCTCACACGGTAACTGGCAGTTATGGAGCCGATGGCGCTGGGTGCGTTTGCCTCGTCGCAACCGGCTGTGGTTTCAGTTTCTCTCACATCGGCTGGGACGCCTGTTACTGCCCTGGCTGTTGCTGATCTTCGTCGCGAGCGCGCTGGCTACGGGGATCAACTGGCTGGTGAC
>CAZHSN010000166.1:0-8286 GCA_964535125.1 uncultured bacterium | reverse complement strand
CGCTTTGGAAGGATCCTGATCTGGCGTTGAGCCGGACGACAGAGGGCGCCAGACATGCCGACATCATCAAACTGACCGATGAGGAACTGAAGAAGCTGGTTGGATCGTCCGATCCGGCTGTGGGGGCAGACATGCTGATGTGCCGCATGCCCTTGTTGCAGCTAGTGGCGGTGACTTTAGGCGAGCGTGGATGCTACTGGCGTACGGCGCGCCATGAAGGGCATGTGGCGGGGCATCCGGTACGCGTCGCAGATACCGTAGGATGCGGTGACACGTTCGATGCCGCCATGTTGGCGCAGTTGCTGGTGATGCAGGTGACCCGAGATACGCTCGCATCGCTGGAATCGGAACGGTTGAAGTCGGTCTTCGCATTCGCCAATGCCGCCGCCGCATTGACTGCCACTCGACCGGGGGCGATGCAGGCTGCGCCAACAGAAGGCATGGTGGAGGTCTTTTTGAGACGTAGACAACCGGAGGATATCGGATGAAGCATATAGGAGTGCTGACCAGCGGTGGAGACGCCGCGGGTATGAATGCCGCGATTCGGGCAGTGGTGCGCACAGCCATTGTCAGAGGGATGCACGTCACCGGGATCCGCAGGGGATACTCCGGCCTTATCGAAGGAGACGCCCTGTCGATGGATCTGGGATCTGTTGGCGGGATCATCAACCGGGGCGGCACCATACTCCGCACGTCGCGTTCTGCACGGTTTCCCACAGCCGAGGGCCAAGCCGAAGCCGCCAGGCAGGTGGAGCGGCTGGGCCTGGACGGACTGGTCGTAATCGGCGGGGACGGTTCGTTTCGAGGTGCAGAAGCCTTGCACGCCACATGCGGTATCTCCGTAGTGGGCATCCCCGGCACCATTGATAACGACATCGGGGGCACGGAGTATACCATCGGGTTCGATACAGCGGTGAACGTGGCGCTGGACGCTGTCGACAAGGTGCGCGACACAGCGGACAGCCATGAACGGCTGTTTGTGATAGAGGTCATGGGGCGCTCCAATGGTCATGTGGCAGCGGCTGTCGGGTTGGCGGGCGGTGCGGAAGTGATTCTGGTGCCGGAACGTCCGTTCGATCTGGTGCAGGTGGCCGAACGGCTGAAGCAGGGGATCTCGCGCGGAAAACTCTCTTCGATCATCGTCACAGCGGAGGGTGCAGCCAAGGCAGCTGACGTGGCGGTGTTCATGGAAAACTACCTGAAGCGTGATGTGCGCTATACGGTGTTGGGGCACATTCAACGGGGTGGATCACCCACAGCAACCGAGCGCACGATGGCCAGCCGTTTCGGACAGATGGCCGTCGACCTGTTATTAGCGGGCGAAAGCTGTGTCATGACCGCTTGGATGGATGATGTGCTGGAAGCCGTGCCGTTATCGAAGTCATGGCAAGAGCCCAAAGCGCTGGATCTATCGTTGCTGGAACTGGCCGAGTTGATCGCGTCGTAATCGTCTGAGCCGATTACGTATAATATTCGTGGTGTGCGCCTTAACGGCCACACCATTCTCTTCACCATTTCTTAAGTACCGGGGGCAGTCAACAGATGTCACGTGAGACGCGATTAACGATTGTCCTCTCCTCTGACTCGGTGCGCATTGAACCCGGTACCAGCTGTCCGGTTACGGTTACGCTGTGTAACGGTTCCGACCACGATGACACCGTTGGACTGGCCGTCGACGGGATCCCGTCCGAATGGGTGGCGATTCCCGTGGGGTCGGTGATCGTTCCTGCCGGACAGACAGTAGAAGAGAAGATCGTCTTCAAGACCCCGCGCCACAGTTCATCGGTGGCTGGCTCCTATCCGCTGGTGATCCGGGCGCAATCATATGAAGAAGGCGATGAGGTCGTCGCACAAGCCACACTGGATGTGGCTCCATTTCTGGTAACCTCTGCTGAAGTGTTTCCCAAGCGGGCGCGTTGCGGCGGCATTCCGCGCAGCGCCTTCTTCGAAGTGACCGTCGACAACCCGGGTAATGTGCCTCTGCGGGTGCGATTGCACGCCAGCGACGCCGAAGATTTGGGCATCTATACGTTCGACACCGAATATGTCGATCTGGCGCCCGGCGAGTCTTCCGCGGTGACGATGTCAGTGGAACCCTCGCAGCGAAGCTTGACCGGCAAGACACGTATGGCGGTTTTCACCGTAACCGCCCGTTCGGTGGAGCATGCCTATGTATCCGGTACTTCACAGGGACAGATCGAAGTCAGGCCGTTGATCTCTCCCTGGTTTCTCTGGAGTGTGGTGCTCGTACTGGCTGCCATACTGGGGTATCACATCACGCGGCCGCGCCCTGTGGTTATCCATGAGTTCGGGGCAGAACCGGAAACGGTGATGCAGGGCGCTCCGGCAACCCTGCGCTGGCGTATCGACAATGCCTCCGCCATCACAATCACCCCGGACGTGGGAAAGGTCACCGAGTCGGTCGGCGCCATACAAGTCATCCCAAATGAAACGACCGAGTATAAACTGACGGCCAGTGGACGCGGCGGTGAAGCCGTGAAGCAGATCACGGTTCAAGTGACTCCTGCGCCCAAACCGCCTGCACCGGAGATCAACGCACTGACGGCCGATCGCAACAATGTACTGCCGGGGGAGCCGGTGAACCTCAGCTGGAAGATCAAGAACGCAACACGGCTATTCCTTAGTCCGCCGGGCGAAGAGATTGATCCGGTGCTTCCATCGCGCGAAGTCACACCCATGCGTACGACGACCTACACGCTGGTGGCGAGTAATGCCGGCGGCGAGACGGTTCAGAAGACCGTGGTCGTCACCGTTAATGACCCTAACGCCTTGAAGGTGATCCGGTTCGACGCTCAGCCCCGTACCGTGGATCCGGGCGGTAAAGCGGTGCTTCGCTGGGCGGTGAACGGTGCGGTTGAGGTGCTGCTGGACGGCGCTCCGGTCGATGCGATAGGCGAGCGGGAAGAGGTGCTGACCGAGACCCGGATTTATACGCTTCAGGTGCGAAATGACCGCGGTGAACAGTTGGAAAAGAAGCTTAAGATTGTGGTAGTCAGTGGCGCGCCTACCAGTACTGTGCCGCCGGTACCCAACGGGAACTAACCTCCGCTAGGTGGGTTTACTCCGCGTTGTTCAGTACCAACATGCGCTTGCGGATGCGTCGGTAACCCTGACGCGCCGAACTTGCTGTCGCTTCGATTACATACTCGCCATCGGGTACCCCTGTGCTGTTCCACATCAACGGGTCTGAGATCTTTGTAGTGGTTGCAACCTGGTTGCCATCGACCACCAGAGTCGGTTGAAACCAACCTGAAGTTCCGGCTGACTTCAGGCGTAGTCGAAGCGTCCCCCTGATCAACGGAAGACCTGCCTTGCGTCCCCGCTGCACACTGAGTTTACTTGCGTGATCGGCTTCAGCGGGCAACCGGGCAGAAAGGACGTTTTGGTGGCGCGACACTTCGGCCGTGGATGGCGCATCCCCAACGATGCGGACCATATAGCCGTCCAATACGCTGATTGTGTCGACTCCTGGTTGCGCAGCACTCCACACAAGGCCTTGGGATGATCCCGCGAATAACCATCCATCAGGCAGGAGGTCGGTCATCACGGTCATGGTGTCCGGCTTAACGCCAGCGGCGGCCAGTCGTATTTCCCGTTGACCGCCCATACCGATCCGGATGCGCGGTCCTGGCGCGAACGCCACCTGCCCCGGCTGCAGCTCGCTGGAGGCAAAGACCGAAGGCATGGCGGTAACTCGTCCCACGATCTGATAATAGCTTTTGTCCGGATAGTATATGCGCACGGTACCGCCAACGGCCAGATAGGCGGTGAACTCGACAGCCGGAACGAGCGGTCCTTGTGTATTACGTTGCTGCTGGTGCATCTTCGTTCTTCTTTCTTCTTCTAGTATGCCATGATGACGCTAGACCGGGACGCGGCGCTGTGTTATTATGCAGCACGTGACACCCATCGATGGGCAGGGGGAGCCATGGAAAAACCGTTTATCGTGACCATACCTGAGATATGGGAGCGAACACTGATCGTCGATGCCGACACCGAGGAACAGGCGCGGCAACTGGCTGAGGAGTACTACCTGAACCACGTGGTGGGCGACGCGGATGTGTTGGATGCCCCGGAGTACCTGACAGCGGCGGTCACGGATCCGGAGGAGATCGAGTTAGTGGATGTCGCTCCGGCCGTCCGCTGGCAAATCCGATCCGCAGAGGCGTTTGACCCGGATGCCTGATTGCTGGCGATGTTCGTGCAATATGCGCACAATATCGGCTAATCTGAACAGGAACCGGAAAAACCGGTGAACAGATGGAGCCAATTCACCTGATGCATGAAGTTCATTTTCTACCTGTAGACATTCAAGTCAACGCGTCTCCAGACACCGACTTGCTGACCCTGTCCCGACAGGCAGGGATTGCCATAGAACAGACTTGTAACGGCAAGGGCACATGCGGAAAGTGCGTGGTGCGAGTGGAGGGCGCTGTCACCGACCCATCGCCCAGCGAAGTGAAGTTGTTGGGCGACTCGGCCCTTCAACGTGGCTACCGGCTGGCGTGTTGCACCTTTCCCCGTGGTACGGTGCGGGTCACAGTGGCGGAGGCCCGTGGCGTGCAGGTCTTGGCTACCAGCGTGAACGTCGAGTCGTTGCGCGGGCAGTCGGGTATGCGTAAACAGTATCTCCAACTGCCTGTTCCTTCTCTATCCGACCAACGCGATGACCTGACCCGCGTGCTTGAGGGCCTTGGCATCGGCGTCACGCCAGACTTGTCGCAACCGGCATTGGCCGGTCTACATGACGCATTGCGCCAGGAGCAATTTGCGTGTACCGCATTGCTGTGGAATCAACGGCTACTCGGCGTCGAACCCGGTGACACGACTGCCAGGTTATATGGCGTGGGATTTGACATCGGCACAACGACCGTTGTGGGTTACTTGATGGACCTGAACTCCGCCGAGCAGGTGGGGGTAGCGACCATGTTAAACCCGCAGACTCAGTTTGGCGGGGATGTCATCAGCCGGATCGAGTTCAGTTCAGCTTCGCGGTCGCAGGCGCGCATGCTCCAGGAGTCCATCATCCACGCGCTGGATGATCTGATTGAGACGCTGTGCGTACACGCGCGCATCTCCGCACAGGATGTCTGCCTGATATCTGTGGCAGGCAACACAACCATGCTGCATCTGGCGCTGGGTCTGCCGGCCATGTCGATCGCCCAAGCACCCTACATTCCCGTGGTGACGCATGGGTTGGATCTATCGGCCACAGCTGCCGGTTTGGTGAATGTGTCGTGCTCAGCTCGTTTGATCACGGTACCGCACATCGCCAGTTATGTGGGGGCTGACATCACCGCCGACCTGTTGACGTGCGGTATGCTCGATCGCACCTCCAGCACACTGATGATCGACATCGGTACGAACGGGGAAATGGTGCTGGGATGCGGCGGTCGCCTTGTGGCTGCGTCGACGGCCGCGGGTCCCTGTTTTGAAGGGGGCAGTATCCGTCATGGCATGCGCGCCACGACGGGCGCTATCCACGCGGTGCGACTTGATGCGTCCGGTATCCATCTTGACGTGATCGGTGATGGGCAACCCGCGGGATTGTGCGGTACGGGTCTTGTGGATTTGGTCTCCGAGATGGTCCGCACCCAACTAGTCGATGAATCCGGACGTCTTCAACTGGCTGAGGACAGCGGCTGTGATCTGGAAGCGTTGACTGGTCGTGTGCGAGAGACCGAGCAGGGCAACGAGTTTGTCCTTGTGTACGCCCAAGACAGTGCAACTGGCAACGATATTGTGTTGACTCAACGCGACGTCAGGCAGGTGCAAAACGCCAAGGCCGCTATAATGGCCGGTATCGAGATTATGTGCGCGAAGCTTTCCATACGACCCAGCGACATTGACGCTGTGTTGCTGGCTGGGGCGTTTGGTAACTACATATCCCGATCGGCTGCTATTCGGATCGGCCTGCTTCCCGCAGTTCCGGAGGAGCGTGTGGAGTCCATCGGGAATGCGGCGGGGGTGGGAGCGGTCATGTACCTGCTCTCGTCATCCGTCAGAGAGGCTGCAGATACTGTGGCGCAACGTGTAGACTATATCGAGCTGTCTGGCGAACCGGACTTCACCGAGGCCTACGCAGACGCCATGTTCTTCGAATAACCCAAGGAGGATTCCATGAGCCGACTGGAAGTACCCTACACCCGGTTTCTTCCCCAGACCATCAACGCGGCGGCGGACCGGGGGATCCTGCTAGTGACGCAGGGACGGCAGGGGATGCCGAATGCTATGACCATCGGTTGGGTCACCGCTGGTGTGATCTGGGGGCTCCCGATCATGACGGTACTGGTACGCCCGTCCCGTTTCACGTATGGTCTGTTGAATGAGGCGGATGAGTTCTCTGTGAATGTCATGGGGACAGACATGCTCAATGCCGTGGATTTCTGCGGCAGAACGTCAGGCCGGGATCGGAATAAGTTCAGCGAGTGCAATATGCTGCCGCTTCCCTGTGACCGTGTGAGTGTTCCGATCATCGCTGAGTCGGTGGTGGCGTACGAGTGCCGTGTGCTATACGCCAATCACCTCCCGGACAACGTTCTGGAGAAGCGAATCACCGACCGGTATTACCCGACAGGCGACTTCCATAAGGTCTACTATGGCGAGATCTTAGGGTGCACCGCTCTGACAGACGCTGCAGAGCGTCTGCAGGCTTGGGCGTGACTGTTCTTCCAGAGATGATGACCCATCGAAAGCTTCGTCTGGTCGCGCTCTGCTGCGATGTGATCCGCGAGGAGGTAGAACACCTGATGCCCGCATGCCCGCATGAGGTGGATCTACGGCTCTTGGACCGCGATGATTACCACAATTATCCGCAGCGCAGCCGATCAAAGCTGCAGGCGGTGGTAGAATCGGTACAGGATGACGGTTACGATGCCATTCTGATGGGATTTGCACTCTGTAACCGACTGCTGGATGGCGTGAGTTCACCACGAACGCCCATGGTGATAGTGCGGGCGCATGACTGCTTGACCTTACTGATGGGATCGCGCCAACGGTACATGCAGCGGTTTACCGACGAGCCGGGAACGTATTACTACTCGGCAGGATGGTTGCAGGGAGGCGCCGAAGCCCCGGTACAATCGGTGGCGTTGCCAGGCCTCGAGTCGATGACTTACGAGGATCTTGTCGAGCGATATGGCGAGGATAATGCCGAATACCTGATGAAGGTATGCGGCGGATGGAAGGCGAATTACCGTAAAGGGGTCTTCATCAATCTACCATTCTACGCATCCGACGCTATGAGGCGTCAGGTACAACAGGAATGTACCGCAAACGGCTGGGAATATGGTGAAATAGATGGGGACTTGTCATTACTGCGCCGTTGGCTGTATGGTCAATGGGAGAGTGATGATATCCTGATTGTGCCACCAGGTGCGGCGATCCGAGCGACGGGAGACGACCGGATCATCTGTGCCGGGTGCGTGCAAGAGCCGGCGATGGAGGCAGCGACCTGATCGCCCGCATCACATGAGCCAACAATACCAGGGAGGACGCTCAGTAATGGATCTGAAGGATCTTCAGGACTGCATTATCAATGGCAACCGGAAGAAGGCCGAGTCGCTAACTAATGAACTGCTCGCCGCCGGTGTGGCGCCCAGCGCCATCATCTCCGAAGGCCTCATTCCGGGCATGCAGGTCGTCGGTGTAAAGTTCAAGAACAACGAATACTATGTTCCCGAGGTCCTGGTGGCCGCCCGCGCCATGCAGACCGCCATGAACATCGTCAAGCCGATGCTTTCGGCTTCAGATCGCAAGGCGCCTGCTACCGTCGCAATCGGCACCGTTCAGGGTGACCTGCACGACAGCGGTAAAAATCTGGTGATGATGATGATGGAAGGCGCCGGTTACGAGATGGTGGATCTCGGCGTCGACGTCAGCCCGGAACAGTTCATTGACGCTGTGCAGAACAAGAACGCGGATGTGCTGTGTTTGTCTGCCCTGCTGACCACCACCATGCCGGCCATGGCAAAGACCATCGAAGCGCTGCAGGCTGCGGGCCTGCGCGACAAGGTGAAGGTGATGATCGGCGGTGCTCCGGTGACCCAGGAGTACTCAGACGAGATCGGGGCCGACGGTTATTCAGAAGACGCAGCCAGCGCTGTGGATAAACTGAAGGAACTGATCGGCGCATAACCTGCGCTTCGCGTCAGACCTCAGGCGGTTCCCGGACAGTCTGTGCGGGAACCGCCTTGTTTTTCTCGGTTACGGCACCACACGCTGGTAGTCCAGCGCTCGCGTGATCGTGTCGTTCATCTCGTCCAG
>CAZHSN010000165.1:0-8451 GCA_964535125.1 uncultured bacterium | reverse complement strand
ATCATGACCATTAAGCCCCGTTGACCTCATAAGCGTTCCTGCCAGTCATCGAGCAGGCAGGAATGCCTCCTCAAGGCATACAATATAGGCACATGTCCTGAAGGGGGGCCGAGCCATGAGTCGCTGGAGGGCGTTCGCAGTATTGCTGGCTGCCATACTGACCGTCTGCGTGCCGGTGCAGGCTGTAGACGTGGCGCTGCGGTGGTCGGAAGTCAATCTTTCGCTGACCCGCGATGGCCGAGCGGTTGTCGTGTATAAGGTTCGGTACAGCGTGCTGAGCGGTGCACTGCACGGTTTCTACCTGCACGGTTTTGACCGCGCGACGCCGGTGTTTGACTACGAACGCGCACGGGCCATTGACTCGTCAGGGCGGGAGTACAAGCTGTCCATCAAGCCGGTTTCGGGCGGCAGATATGATGTCGTGCTTGCGAACGGTGCGTCCGTAAGGTCGGGGGATGTGACCTATATCGTTCCCTATGCCACGCATTTCGCCCGCGCCGGATTCGTGGGTTACACCAGCAGTGAACAGGGGCGCCTGGCGTATCTGAACTGGACTCCCAGCCATTTAGACCTGCCTATGGACCATATGACGGTCTATCTGCACTATCCCATTGAAGCTGCAGGAAAACAGTTGCCCGCGGACGCCTTAAAGAGCATCGGGTTTCGTACGGAGCCGTTCATGAACCGGGAGTACCTGATCGATTCATTTGGTCAACCGGACGGGGACAAACATTGGCTCACCGTGCGGTTCCATAAGCGGAATGTGCCGGCTCAATACGCCATGCGGCTGCAGTGTTATGTGGACGCATCGCACTTTGCATTTGGTGACACGTCGTCAACTCGGTCTGATCCGCTAGATCAACCCTTGGTACCCGGGGGTGTCGCCGATTCGCCTTCGTCACTGGCTCCGCCTGTACGTCACACCGTTTCCGGGGCGTCGGCGATGGTCGGTGTGTTGGCAATGGCCGGCTTATTGGGTTTTTCGGTGTTCATGCTCACCCGGAAGATGCGGACATACACGCGCGCCGTACGTGAACTGCGGGAAGTGGACTGGGAACACGGCGAGTGGATCCCGCCGCGGATACAGGTCTCCTCCTACCGGCAGGAAGGCAAAGTCGCCGAGTTGGACATGCTGGAAGCGGCGCTGCTGCTGGATGTGCCCCTGTCGCGCATACTCGCCGTGATGGTCTCACGGCTGGAGCAGCTGGGGCTGGTGAAGGTGGCAATGACCAAACCGCTCCGGTTAGAACGCGAATACATCACCGGCATCTCACCCAACAACCGATATGAAGAGATGCTGCTGAGCCGGATCGGCGCCAACGGTATCGTTTCGGCAGCGGATATCGATGCACTCTTCAAGGACATGGTGGATCAGATCCAGCGGAAAGCGTGGGACTGCGATCTGGAGGCGACAAAGGAACACTATCGGAAGTTGATCGAGCGGGAGTACCGGGAGTCCCAGCAGGAGGAGACCGACAACTCTGACTCCGCATATGCCCGCAACTATCCGCGATATTATGCACGACACTGGTATTACATTCATCACGGACAGAGTACGCGGTCAGACCAGATCGCCCATGCGGTCGAGAACAGCGTGACGCCCGCCGGAGTGACGTTTGCCACTTTTGTGACCTCCGATGCCTGCCACTCGGCCTGTTATGTGCATACCGCTTGCCATGACGCTTGCCACTCGGCATGTCACAGTGCTTGCCATTCCGCCTGTCACAGCGCATGTCACTCCGCCTGTCATAGCGCCTGTGTGAGCGGAGGCGCGCATTGAGTCCGGTTTCGATCGACTGGATCGACGACTTTGTGCGCAATATCGCGCCGCATATCTATCTGCGTGAACGCGACAGCTTGCTGATCCTGATGCCCAATCAGGCCTATCGGATCAACCCGACCGGCCTGCTATTGCTGAAGGAAACATTGACTGGTGCGAGCATTCAGGATGTGATAGCGAGCCGCAACCCTGACATGCTCTCCGACGAGAAGGTGCTGACTGACATCCACGCATTCTTCTGTGACATACGCGCACTGGTGATGGGGTGCCTGGGCGATGGGGCCGGCCGTGCTGCGGTCGATGTCGTTCCGTTCGAACGGCCGCACAACACACTGCCCGTGCTGTCGGAGATTGCGCTCACGTACCGCTGCAACCTGAGCTGTCGCTTCTGTTACGCAGGATGTCACTGCCAGAAGCGTTCTGACACGCACGAGATGAGCACCGATCAGGTCAAGCGGGTGTTGAAGATGATTTGGGAGGAGGCTCAGACACCCAGCGTCAGCTGGACCGGCGGCGAGCCGACGCTGCGGGACGATCTGGCAGCCCTCACCGAGGCAGCCACCGACACAGGACTCCGCGTGAACTTGATTACGAACGGCACCAACCTGACGGAGAATTTGGTGGCCGATCTGGTAAAGGCTGGACTTCGCAGCGCCCAGGTCAGCCTGGAAGGACCAGACGCTTCCGTGCATGATGCGTTAACCCAGTTGCCCGGCTCCTTTGATAGAACGCTGCGGGGCATTGCGCTGCTGCAGCAACATGGCGTTCATGTGCACACCAACACAACGGCGAATCGGATGAACCTCGCGCATTTGACGCGTATGGTTTCATTGGTAAAGTCGCTGGGATTGACGCGTCTGTCGATGAACATGGTGATCCCGTGCGGAAGCGCACCCGACGGCGACGTGACATTGAGCTATACAGAGATGGCGTCTTTTATACCGGATATCCAACAGACCGCAGACGCGGCTGACATCCGGTTTCTATGGTATTCGCCCACTCCTTACTGCATTTTCAACCCGGTTGCCGAACGGCTGGGCGGCAAGGCCTGTGCGGCTTGCGACGGCTTGCTGTCTGTAGCCCCAAACGGTGACGTGTTGCCGTGTTCCAGCCTTCCGAAAAGCGTAGGCAACCTGCTGCGTACGCCTTTTGAGCGTATATGGCAGGGGCGCCGTGCGCGCTGGTGGCGCGATAAGCGCTATGCGCACTCCCGGTGCCAGCGGTGCGACCTGTTCACCGCTTGTACAGGAGCTTGTCCCATCTATTGGGATGCGATGGGTTATACCGAATTGACCGATCCCACTGCGAGAGAGGTGTCCCATGGAACCATCGCCTGAGTTCGCTTTGTTGAAGAGCCTGCCTGTCCGAACCCGGATCCTGTTGATGATCGTGCTGGCTGCAGTCGGATTCGTGCTTCAATGGTCCGTTTCCATTGCGATCGGTTGGGTGCTGGTATTGTTTGCCTCATTGCTGGGCGTCATGGCCAGTCGGAACAACGCTCCCAAATTGCAGCGGGGACCGGAATGGAAGACGGTCACGATCAAGGAGTTCGAAACACTGCTGGCAACACTGGGCGAAAGCCTCGATGTCAAGCGGGCAGGCAGTATGTACTCGCTGAGCTCTCCTGCAGGGTGTTTTACACTGCTTGTTTCACTGGCCGCGGTGGTCTTTACAGCCAACTACTTGCATCAGATACTGACTCCTCAGGTTTCGTTCTGGAGTTTGCTGCCTCCGGTCGCGTCCGGTGGGTCCTTGGGGGTTGCTTTCCTGATCGATGCCGGCATTCTGTTGTTGCCTCTGTGGTTGGGAGGGCAGGTGAGCAGTTGGGAACCGTCGGACCTGCGCGTTAAGATCCAGCAACTCCTTCCCATGTATCAGTCGCTGTCCCAGTCAGAGGAACTGGAGATGCAGCCGCAGATGCTATTGTCCAAGACGGCACATGGCATGGTCCCCACCGATGTGAAACTGATGATCCAGCTGAACGGATCTCCGGAGTCGTTCTACGGCATACAGGTTCAGACCACCATGAATACGGTACAGGGCACACGGTACCCCTATACCTATGCGGTGTTGGTAGCCAAACCGGAGTTCGGGCTGCTGAAGCGCGTACCGCCGTTGCTCAGCAAGTCCGGTGGCGGGCTGCTAGCCGGTCTGGGTCAGGACAAAAACGCGAAGCGCGAAGCCGGCATCCCACGATACGGTAACATGCTGGTGGAATCCAAGAGCGAGTCTGACGTGCACATCGCCGTGATCCGGCAGCCAACGCCCGGTCAGGGGTATACCACCTCCGCAGCACAGGCTGCGGCGGTTATCCACGCTGCACTTCAGCTGGCTCGATCGGTTCTTAAGCCCACGAATTAACAAAGCGCGTAATGACAGGAACGCACTGGGATCATGACTGCGCGACCGTTTGAGCGCGTTGCGACAGGAGAGTTCATATGACCTATTGGGGGATGGTATTCGTTTCACTGCTCGTGATGATCGCTGTATCCGCTGTGGCCGACCTGCAGCCTGCTGCGCCCTTTACGGATAATGCCGTCTTGCAGCAACGCGTTCCGGTCCCTGTGTGGGGTACAGGGGATGATGGCGAGACGGTGACCGTGTCGTTTCAACAGCAGCGCGTGTCCACGGTGGTGCGTGACGGGCAATGGCATGTGCAGCTAAAACCGCTGCGCGCCGGCGGCCCTTTCGAGATGACGATCCATAGCGGGCAGAAGGTAGTTCGCCTCAAAAATATCCTGGTTGGGGAGGTCTGGCTTTGCAGCGGACAATCCAACATGCAGATGGCTTTGGCGCAGACGTTGAACGGCATGGAGACAGCAGCTGCGGCAGCTGATCCCAAACTGCGGCTGTTCACCGTTCCACCCAGGGCGTCGATGCGCCGGCAGACACGCATCGATGGACAATGGGCCGAATGTACACCGACAACTGCCGCGGCATTTTCTGCGGTGGCCTATTATTTTGGACGTGATCTTCGAAAGGCGCTGAATGTACCTGTCGGGCTGATCAACAGCTCTTTTGGCGGGACCGTGGTGCAGGCATGGACATCAGGTCAGTTCCTGACAGGTGCAGCGGCCCATAACCGCAAGATCCGCGAACTGCTCCGCGACAATCAATATGGTGACTGGTTGATCCAAGCCAATCTGTCGTCACGGTTGTATAACGCGATGATCTACCCGTTGATCCCTTATGCGCTGCGCGGTGTGATCTGGTATCAGGGTGAGTCCAACTGGTATGATGCCTGGGCCTATCGTCACAATCTGGAGTCCTTAATACGTAACTGGCGATCGGACTGGGGGCAGGGTGACTTTCCCTTTTTGCAGGTGCAGTTGGCTCCCTATACTGCGCCGCTGGCCGAACCCGCTGAGAGCAACTGGGCTGAGTTGAGGGAGTCGCAATGGGTGGTTTCACAGCGGCTGCCGAACGTCGGCATGGCGGTCATCACGGACTGCGGGGATGCGGACGATATCCATCCGCCATACAAGGAACCGGTAGGACAGCGATTGGCCCTGCAGGCCCGTGCGATGGCGTATGGCCACAAGGTCGTCTGTCAGGGCCCCCTCTACGACTCGCATTCGGTTGTTGGAGATCATGTGATCATTCGGTTCAAACATACGCATGGCGGTCTTGTTGCACGCGGCGGACCGCTGACGGGATGGTCTATTGCCGGAGAGGATCGTCGGTTTGTATGGGCCGACGCGCGCATCGAAGACGATACAGTTGTCGTGTCGTCTCCCTATGTCCATCAGCCCGTCGCCGTTCGGTTCGGATGGGCCAACTATCCGGTAGTCAACCTGTACAATGGGGCCGGCTTGCCGGCGTCACCGTTTCGCACTGACGACTTTCCGGTACTGACTTCACCCCGATAACTGGACGGTACCGGCGGCCTGAACAGAGAGATGACCATGAAACAGGAACATCAGCTGCAGCGGCTCAAATCAGAGTTTTTGCATCCACCGGCAGCATGCCGGGCGATGCCGATGTACTCCTTTGATTACTCCGACCCCGAGGCGTACGCGGCTCGCCTGCTAGAGGGAGGATGGGGCGGATGCAATGTCCAGTTCCCGAATCAGGGCTCAGGGTATCTGCAACGCCCCGAGGACTGGAGCCGCGTGGCGGATGCGGTGAAGGCGATCGAGAAGCACCCGCTTTCCATGTGGATCTACGATGAGCGCGCCTATCCCAGCGGCAAGGCCGGGACGCTGGTGCTGGATGGACATCCGGAACTGGAGGCGCAGGGACTTTACTACGATGCATATGATCTTGATCTGCGCAGTGATCAGGATATTGTCTGGCATATTCCGCCGGGAACGCCGTATCTGGTCTGCGCCATGCGTATGGATCCGCGGACATCGCGTCTGATGGGAAGGCAGCTCCGCTTGACGGCACTGGCGCAATCCGGGGTGTTGAATGCGCGTCTTCAGGCAGGCCGCTGGAGGGTGATGGCGTTCGTTAAAGCACCATTGTACGCTGGAACTCATGCCGAGCTGTTGAATGAACGCTACCCAAATCTGTTGGATCCAAACACAGTCTGCCGGTTTTTGCAGATAACTCATGAGCGGTACAAGCAACACATCGGCGGCGCGTTTGGAAAGACAGTACAGGCGTTCTTTACCGATGAACCCTCGCTGCTGGCCGGGTACCTGGTGGATCAGGAACAACCCTATGCAGTCATCAACTGGTGGCATGAACTTCCTGCTGCCTACCGTCGCCTGATTGGACAATCCATTGATGCGGCCCTTCCCGCGCTATTCAATGATGCAGGGCCCGATACAGGCAGGCTGCGCTGTCAATACTACCATACCGTGTCACAACTGATCGCCCGCAACTTCTTTGCCCAACTGCGCCGATGGTGTGCGACGCATGGCCTGGCATCTACCGGTCACCTGCTATGGGAGGAGTCGTTGCTGTATCACGGCCCGTTCTATGGTTCCTTGTGGCCATCTTTGAAGGAGATGGACTGGCCAGGGATCGATGTGCTCGGATGCGTGTATGGATGCACCTCCGGCGCCCGCACGGAGGGAGGGCCGGTGACCCCCAAACTGATCAGTTCCGTGGCCCGTGTGCATCGAAAGCCGCGTACCGTCACCGAGTCATTCTGTTTCGTAGACTTGCAGACGCCCTTGGAATCTGTGATGGCGCATGCCGCATGGGAATGGGTGTTGGGCATCAATACGATGAACACGCTGAGTTTTCAGCAGACCCACCCCGTGGCGCACCATCGGACGTTCAACGAGTTTGTCGGTCGACTGAGTCTTATGCTGACGCAAGGCGAAGCGGTATGTGATGTTGCCGTGTTGTATCCGATCGCTTCGGTGTGGGCCAACTACGTGCCTAATCGACATCCCGTATGGTATTTCCAAACGCATCCTGACGCCGCAGCAGTTGATGCTGCCTGGCAGCAAGTGTCTCGATGCCTGCTGGAGTGTCCCTGCGATTTCGACTATATCGACGAGAGCGACCTGACATCGGCACGCATCCAGGGCAAGAGGCTTAACATCAGCACGCGCCGCTATCGCGTGCTGGTATTGCCTGCGGTGTCTTGGGTGCGGGCTGCGACACTGGCGCAACTGGTTCAATTTGCCGAACGGGGCGGGACTGTTGTGTGCGTAGGAGGCATGCCCACACACTGCTGGGACGTTCAACGGGGCGAGACGTATCGAGCCGAGGTAGAAATGCTAAAGCGTCTCGCCGGCAGGGGGGACACCGTGCGCCAAGTGAATTCTGCAGAGGATCTGCCTATGCTGCTTGAAACAATACAAGACCGTGATGTTATGGTGTCTCAGCGCCCTCAGCCGCTGTATTATCAACATCGCTCTGTTGCCGGTGCAGATGTCTATTTCTTTGTGAACAATTCGGAGCAAGCCTCTCGTTCCCATGTCAGCCTGCGCGCTATGGGGCGGGTGGAACTATGGGACCCGTGGACGGGAGAAATCCGGTCAGGTGTTGGCAGACCACACGGCAGACGCACAGACGTGGAGCTTTCACTCGAAGCGCGCCGGTCAGTATTTGTCGTGTTACGCAGAGTCTGAGCCGTCCGCTTGCAGAATGATCGGCGGTGCTTCACCGGCGTCCGCCATCAGCTGTTTGAGTGTTTGGGACAGAGCCAGTCGGATTGACGCGTAGGCGGGGTTGTGTATCAGATTGTGCTGTTCTGCGGGGTCTGTGTGCAGGTCATACAAAAAACGTTCGGTATATACCGTGCTACCGGGTGAGTCAACACCGCTCCAGTGTTGATCGGATGGCGCCCATACGGCATATTTCCAACGTACCGTGCGTACTGCGCGGCCGATGTGGTCTTCACTGATCTGTACCAGAAGGGCGTCTCGCCATGTCTCCTGCGAGTTCGCCATCAAGCGCTGGATGGGCATCCCTTTCATCTGCCCGGGTACATCCACACCGGCCGCCGTCAGGATCGTGGGGGCGATGTCCAGCAGGCTCACCAACGGGGTATGGACAGTTCCTGTATTGAATCCGGGACCGTGCATCACCAACGGTATGTGAATGCTGCTCTCATGACAGGAGCGTTTGTACTCTGCATTACGTGTGCGGAAATGACACCCATGGTCGCTCGTGTAGATAAACAGGGTGTTGTCCCACAGACCGCGGTTGTGCAGACGACGGATGATACGGCCGACGTTGCGGTCGATGGCGCGGCAGCACGCCAGATA
>CAZHSN010000164.1:0-8456 GCA_964535125.1 uncultured bacterium | reverse complement strand
ATGTTCGGCACAGACTCCCCGTGGACATCGCAATCCGAGTCATTGGCCCGCATCCGCGGTCTTCCTCTCACCGAAACCGAGCGGGATTGGGTGCTTCACCGATCGGCGGAGCAGCTGCTCGCCTCCGGTAATGCCGCAGAGACGGCGCCTTTGGACCGCAACACCGTCTTCCCCGCATAGCCCGCACGCAAACCATGCTGTATCGCCCATACCATTCCAGTTGTTGTGTCATCCCTGTGTGATGGGCCAGGGATCAGGGGCCGTTAGTCTCCACATAGATCACCAGCCGGTTGCGTCCGCCATGAGCGGCTGAGCCCACCAGATCGGCCCAATAACAGCCAAGTGCCCGATTCCGCGGGTATCGGTACAACTGCACATCCAGCGGAACGCCGTTCATCCAGGCGCGTAACACGGTCACACGGCTGCGGTCGATCATCGGCAGCACCAGCAGCGTATGTTCATCAAAGAACGGTTCGGCGCCGATCGTGTACATAAAGGGCAGATGGAACTCCGTTTGAAGCCACCAGCCGGTTCCGCCTCCGGTCCATTCGGCTGTCTGCGGCTGACTCCTTGTCGTCTGGGCCGACACGTTTGGTGCGGTCTTCTCCCCACTGGCGCCGGTATGCAGGTCGATCCATGTCTCCTGCTGTTCCTGAAAAGCGTTCTCAATGTAAGGCGCGCCCAAACTGCGCAAAGCGGACGGTGCGCCAGCGTCTGCCGCAGGCAGCGACACGATAACGCCGTCGGTGAATCCGTTGATCCGCCCCGACTGAACGCCCGAAGCCAGATCATCGGCTGCCGCCTGCCAGATTGGCAGGACATCGGGGGCAGGATCGCGCCGAAAGGTGATCGTTCCATGGACTTCATGATCCTGCGTGGCCGTCAGATGGACCGAGGTGGATGCCTGCAGCCGTCTGGGCTGCCGCGGCGGAAAGTCCCGAGCGGTCGCCGCTCGGATGGATGGCGCCCCCTCGGGCAGCAGCACAGCGAATGGCACGCTCCGTCCCTGCGGTCCCTGTGTTTTCAGCAGATAGCCGCTGGATGTGCGCGCCAGCTGTCCGGGTATCCCGTACAGACGGGGCTGCGTCACACGCGCGGGGGCCGGGCTGACCTCGTAGACAAGCACCTGCTGAGCCGGAACGTCAACCGTCAGCACGTCACCGTATTGCGGCTGAGGTCCATGACTGGTCAGCACCAATCTACGGGTGGGATACAACTCCCGCAGCTCGCAGCGTCCGGAAGCATCGAACCCCAGCGCGGCATCGAGCGGCAGGTTCACGGTTTTGTCCCAATAGTTTGGGTTGATCACGAACACATACCCATGCCCGCCGATCGCATGGCCGTACACTTCCACTCCGCCCGGGACCGGGTTGTCGGCCACGCTGTAGGTGCGCTCCCAATAGCGGTAGTTCCGCTTCAGAAAGGTGGTCCACTGTTTGTAAAAGGCTTTCACTTGGCGCTGTTGGGCTTCGGGAAGCCTGTCCAGCCAGGGGCGGATCTCCGCCAGACAGAGATTGGGAGTGACCGCAATCGTGCTCAACGCGCCGTATTGGTAATTGCGGATGTCCGGACTCACCGAGTTCTGACTGAAGAAGTACTGGCAGTTCGTCAGGAATCGGTACGGAATGAACCGCGTATAGTGCAGCGACACCATCTGCTCGCGGCGGGCGTCATCCAGCAGACGCGTCATGTTCAGCCCCTGCCATTCGGTGGCGATGAACGGATCGGTCAGATACAGGTTGTGATTGGTCCAGGCGATCTTCGGCAGTAAATCGACCCAGTTACCTGAGTTGGACCAGGTCATCATCTGCGGATGGGTATCCGCCAACGCCTGCAGCACATGCGTCAGCCCAACCACTTGCGCATAGAGACTGTCGTCGCCCAAAGGATGACCGTGGTCGGGGTTATGGCACGGCTGCAGGTTCAGGAAGTCCAGACAATGGATCTGAAAGTTATACTTCCGCACGTTCTCCGACACCATGCGGGCGTAGAACGCGCTGAAGCGCGGATTGCCAAAGCACACGTCTTGCGGGGCGATACCCCACTCCGGATGGTTTTCCAGCGAGTTGCGATATTCGTTGTAGTGTCCGCAGAACAGGGAGTTGCACCCGCTGTAGTCACCCAGCCGCACACCTCGCCGATGGCCAAAGGCCACCAGCGACCGCACGGTGGCCGGATCGGGATCACCGGGTGCCGAATCGAACACGCCTGGCCACACTTGATAGTACTCCATGCCGATCTCCGGCATCAGGGCAATCTCGCGGCGCAACAGTCCGGTGTTGTGGCTCAGCGTGGGATGGTCTTTATAGGTGTACCAGACGATATCACCCTGAACCTGCGTATACCGATTGTTGATGGAGGCGCTGACAAACATCGGTCGGTTAAACCGGGGTTTCACGTGCTGCTGGATGTAGGCGTCCATGGCGGCTACTTCGCCATCATCGTAGCCGTACCGGCTGTGTCCCGTCAGGCGCACGGCGCCCAGTGTCACGCTGTGGGCGTTCCATGCGGTGTTCGCTGGGACCGTGACGAACGGCGGATACTCCACGCGCGCCACATCGCCTGCGAGACGCCATCGGGAGAACGGGAAGTCCAGCGACACGAACATCCCCACGGATTGCTGGCGATAGAACGCGGCGATATCCTGCAGCGGCGTCGACGCCACCTTCGGCGATTTAACGGAGCGCCCTTGCCAAACGTGAACCCGCTGAATCTGCAGCGCGATGGCCGGTATTAGCGTCAGGTTTGCGGTGATCCTGCCGGGGCCCGTCACGGTGTAGCGCATGCGCCAGGGACCGGCGGCACAGCGGCCCTCCAAGGTGCAGGTGTTCGGCTTCCGGTCCGTGATACGAACCTCCGTGCTGTCCGCTGCCGACAGCACGCCGGCGTCTGTTTCGATCCGCCAGCCCAATCCGGTGACCCCGCGCAGCGGGTGGCCGTGCACCCGCCATTCCTGCTCGATGAACACGCCTTCGCCACAGCGCAGCCGAACCTGCAATGCGTCATCGCCCAGCATCACTGTATCTGCCGCGGCGCTCCGCAGTCCCAGCGCACACAGCGTCATAGCGAGTATCAACCAGACCGCACAGGGGTTCATCGCGTCCTCCAGAGCCATATCCGGCGCCTCTTGCTGACTGCCATCATATCAGCCCCCTGCACACGTCGCCATGGCTCTGCCTGCATCCGCTTGGTGAAATCCGGCAATCAGGCGGTGATGGTAAGCTCGGTTTGACAGGGCACAAGTGAGCACATCGCGCCGGCCTGTACAACTGGTAGTATAGGTGGTATAACGCGCTGCAGCGGAGGGACAGCGGATGCATACCGACCAGATGCCCCTGTGGATGTGCGGAGACGCACCCGACGCCGAGTCGCCGGTGCGGTTCCGTGTGGAAGGAATGCTGCCAGACGGGGGAGACCACGCACTGCTGCATGTGATGGCATCCGGCCCCTACCGCGCCTGGGTCAACGGCAAGCCGCTGACGGCATGTGCAGACCCGCGCGCAGAGCAGTGGAATGCGGACCGACTGGTACGCACTGGTCGAAACATGGTGGATGTGGATGTGTGGCCGACGCAAGCGTCTGTACCGGACAACGCCTGGGCAGTACTCGAATGCCAGCTGCCGGCTCCTATCAGCATCCAGTCGGTGGCGTTCACCGCTGCAGGCGCGCAGAGTGACGAGTGGCTCTATCTGCACGCGGTCGATGCCGACGGCGGCGTCAGCGGATTCGTCTGCCCGGAGACGGGACGCACCGATCTGCAGTTGGGCACAGAAGGCGGCAGTCGCCAGATCACCTGGAGTCCAGGCCGTGAGCCCGAACTGCAACGGCCGGCGCGGTTCAACCCGGAACGCGTGGTGCTGCTGCGGTTCCGGATCGATCAGAAGGACACCCGCGCATTGCCCGAGGGGTCTTTGCGGATCGGTTCGCTGCACCTCAACGGTCAGCCATTTACACCTACACCGAACGCCTGGGCGCTGCGCAGCGGCAACGGACCGCTGCACGCCTGGAGGCTCACACAGGACAGCGCAGGGGTTCATGTGGCTTACCGGTTCACCGGCATCGCTCCCCGGGCCTATCTGTTACTGGAACTCGTCAGCGCGCGCGGCGGCGAGTTGACAGGTCAGGTGATCACCAGCAATACATCCACCACCGTATCGGGACGTCCAGCCGGGCTGGAAGAACCGCCCCCTATGGATGACATGGCCCTGTTTGCCCCCAAACGCGTACGAGATCTGCGCACACCGGGCATGCCTCCCGTCACCGCATGCCTGCTGGCGAACACACCCGGACAGTCCGATGTGCTTCCAGCTGGACAGCCCTGGGTGCTGCACGTGCGTGGATGGGCCTGCGCCCCCTTGCCCGACCGCGTGCTGACCGTGCAGATGCACGACTGGTCCGGTCGTCGCCTCTGGCACACGCGCTGCCTCGCTGCCGCCAGCACAGAGATGCCGAAATGGACCGTTACCGTGCCCGCCCAGCCGATGGGCGTATACAGATTGACGCTGCGTTGGCGCGGCGCCGAGCCCGCCGCACTGGGATATGCGCTGCTGGACGACACCAAGGGACCGCTCAGCGCGGTCTGTGCACACCTGAGTCCCTATCGTCGGCCAGTCCGACACACTGGGGTCAATCTGAACAGCGTGTCGATGATGCAGCCAGCCGTGTGGTGGGCGCTGCGCGACATGGGTGCGGAGCTGTTGGTGGTCCATTTAATGCCCTCCGAACTGCATACCGACATCCTGCAGACACTGCTGGAGTTCTGCCGGGCAACCCAATGCCGTTTCGCCATCAACAACGAAGCAGCCAACTGGATGCCGGAGGCCAACGACCCCACAGGCGCCAACACATTCGACGCCCCGAACGGATGCCACCGGTGGGATCTGGATGCCCGCACGCTGCAGCGATGCGCCGAGACAGGACTGTTTGAAGGCGTCGTTTATGACGAGTCGGAACATATGCAGATGAGCCGCAACGCCTACAGCGGCCTGCCCGACCGCGAGCGGCGCAAACCCCACATGGTGGAGACCACCGGGATGACGCTGGAACAGGCGTATGACGCCTATCTGGCCGCGGTCCGGCGTGTGGTGGCATACAACCGGGCGCACGGATCACAACTGATTGTCGAAAGCGTGTTCCCTTCGTTGTGGCATCCTCTGGCGCGTGCCGGCGCCGTGCTCTGTCCCAAGCTGCTGAAAGAGAGCGTCTATCCGGTAGTGTTGGCGGAGTGCCTCGGCGCAGCCCGCCAGTATCAGGCGCCTCTATGGTTCAGCCCGGACCTCTGGTGGCTGGGGGACTTCGGCGGCCATTCGGCGCGAGAACTGACGCATGCGCTTCGGCTGGCGTGGCATGCGGGTGTCGAGACCGTGTATGTCGAGTTCCTGACGATGCTGATGTGGCGAGACGGGGCCTTCTATCGCTTCAACGCACCGGGGCGCGCGCTGCTGGAACACATCCATCGCTGGCTGCCGCGTCAGCGGAGTCGACCCGACCGCAAACGGTTCCGCCCCGAAGTGGCCCTGGTGCACTTCCCTGCCGGCGACTGGGGACAGGCCTCCGGCGGGTACTGGAACATGCTGTACGGCGCACTGGACCTGCCGTCGACCCCTGAGACGCGAGAGCACCTGCAGGCGTGGGCCTGGATCACCGGACATCCCGAACTGGCACAGGCGGTGAACGCCAACAGCCCGGCCATCCGCCTGCCCGGCCGTGCCAGCGCATGGCGTGGCGCGTATCCCTCCCCCTCCGTGGCAGTATATGACCATCGCGTCGACGCACAGATGCTGGATGGATGCCGACTGATCGTGGTGTGCGGCCCCGCGCCGTCGCACGGGGCGTTGGACGCCGTCACACACCGGGTAAAGGCCGGCGCGGTCTGTATCATCAGCGCCCGGCTGGCTCCCGCGGGGCTCGCTCCGGCCGGTGCGACGCTGCCGTTTGCCCGGGCCGACGGTGCAGGCCAATGGATCATTACCGACCGCTTCGATGCCGACACCTTGGCGCCCTGGACGCCGCAGCTGCAGCGGCCGCGCGATGGCATGGCCATCCGTTATGACGCCACTCGACGGATCATCGACAGTCTGTAAAATGGCGGTCACCGACGGGGGCACGCCACCACCGTCACACGACGTACATTGATGACACGGGAGGATGCCTGGTGATACACGAAACACTCGACATCGACTACAACCCCGAACAGATGCAGGCGAACCTGCAGCGCCTGCAGGCCCGCAACAGCCGACGGTACGCCGACCGCGTACCGGTGGGATTCTGCCTGGAGGCGCGTTTCTTTACGCCCCTGTTCGGCATGCCGTACCACGCGTATTTCGCCAACGCCCGCGAACAATACCACTGGACACTGCAGTTCCTGAAGATGCGCATCGAACAGATACCCGAGGACATCGTCTGCTGCAGTCCGACGCTGACCGTACGTCCGTATTTTGATAATGTGATCGACTCGGATGCGCTGGGCGCGCAGACGGTCTACCCGGAGAACGAAACACTTCACGCGATCCCCACCATCCGCTCGGTGGAACAGATGGAGGCGTTCGAAGTACCGCCGCCCGACGCCGGCCTGTGGGGCGTGGTGCGCGACTGGTGGTCCGAAATGCGCACTCTGGCCGAAGCGACCCGCCTCACCTTCAACGGACACCCCGGACGCGTCGAGGTCGCCCCGCTGACCGGCGGAGCGCTCAGCCCGTTCTCACTGGCGGTGGATCTTGTGGGCGTGGACTTCTACGCCTGGATCCTGGAATACCCGGAGGCCTGCCATGTGTTTCTGGACAAGATCACCACGGCGCTACTGGCCAATGAACGGTACTTCCGGTCTATCGATCCCCGTCCGCGCGGCGGATACGGCATGGCGGAGGACTCGGCGCTCATCCTCTCCGAGGCACAGTTCCGCCAGTTCTGCGTGCCCTATGACCTCCGGCTGTATGAAGCGATCGGCGGTGACTCTCCATACGGCCGGGGGATGCATATGTGCGGCGACAGCCGGCATCTGCACCGCGTGCTTGTGGAGGACCTGCAGATCACCAGCTTCGACGTGTTCGGGTATGTGGTCGAGCCAGAGGTCGTGGCCGCCAATCTGGGAGGGCGCACCTTGCTGGGGGGCAACATCAACCCCATGCTGCTGAAAGACGGCACACCCGCAGCGGTGCGCGCCGCCGCCGACCATGCGCTGCAGGTGCTGGCCCCCTGCGGAGGCTTCATGCTGGGCGACGGCGCCAACGTCTGCCCGGGCACACCGCTGCGCAATTTGGCCGTGTTAACCGAAGCCGCCGAAGCCTATGGCGTACCGTGCAAAGATTGGCAGTCCGACAGTTAGCGGTCACGATTTCACCAGTGGCTGGTACAGTATAGGTGCTTATCACATTCGCGCATGCAGGGTTGCCAGTGGCCACATTAGAGCAGATCACCAAAGGGGCGTATGTCAAGGGTATCATCGCAGGAGGGGCGGTAAGTGTCATCGACACCCAATGGCACGGCAGCGATGTGCTGGAGGTTTTTTACCAGGACCCCGCGGGTCGACCCGATTCCCAGTTGCTGTACCGCGACAGTGAACCCGATCTGGAGGTGCTGCAACCCGCCGCGCGTTGGAGTTTCACCGGCTCGGGCGCAGACTTCCGGCTGGCCATGGAAGCCGAGCGCATTCGCCAGGCTCACCACTTCGACCCCTTCCTGGCAGTACACACATCCGATGTGATCCCGCTGCCGCATCAGATCACCGCGGTCTATCAGGAGATGCTGCCCCGCCAACCGCTGCGTTTCCTGCTGGCCGATGACCCCGGCAGCGGAAAGACCATCATGACCGGGTTGTATATCAAGGAACTGATGGTCCGTGGTGACCTGCAGCGCTGCCTGGTCGTCAGCCCCGGCGTGCTGGCGGAGCAGTGGCAAGACGAGCTCTACCACAAATTCGGGCTGACGTTCACCATCATGCCAGCCGATGCGCAGGATGCCGTGTCCGGCAACTGGTTTAGCGAGAACCCGCTGGCGATTGCTCGGCTCGATCGGTTGAGCCGCAATGAACGGCTGCAGGAGCGCCTGCACGCGTGCGACTGGGACCTGGTGGTCTGTGACGAGGCGCACAAGATGAGCGCCACCATGCAGGGCGATGAAAAGCGCTACACCAAGCGATACCGTTTGGGCGAGCTGTTATCGCAGCGGACACGCCATTTTTTGCTGCTTACCGCCACGCCGCATAACGGCAAGGAGGCGGACTTCCAGCTGTTCATGGCGTTGTTGGACGGCGACCGCTTTGAGTCGATCCCCAAGGACGGCGTCCACCAGGCCGATCCATCCGATCTGATGCGCCGAATGGTTAAAGAAGACCTGGTCCGGTTCGATCAAACCCCTCTCTTTCCGGAACGGCGCGCCTATACCGTCACCTATACGCTTTCGGCAGAAGAGGCCGCGCTGTATACCGATGTAACCCACTACGTGCGCGAACAGTTCAA
>CAZHSN010000163.1:0-8467 GCA_964535125.1 uncultured bacterium | reverse complement strand
CCAGATTCACCAGCCACAGGTCGCCTCCCGCCACAAGCACCGCAGATTTCCCATCAGGGGCGGGTTCAGCCTCTTCCGGGGTCAGGGTTGACCGTTCCACCAGACCGGAACTGGTGATCCGATCGCCGGATACACGCAGACGGACTTCGTGGGCCTCTCGGTCACCGGGGCCTTGGCGCCAGATCAACCCGTCACGCTCCCATACCAGCACACCGGTTCTGGATATTGACGGCCACCGGACAGGGACTCCGCTGTAGCCGGTCAGCCGCTCCCGAGTGCCATCCGGGCTGATCGCCCAGATGTTCGGCGTAAAAGACGGTGAGTTAGCCGGCGCGGTTGCCGAAACGGAGGGTTCGACAGAGACACATAACAGCCGTCCATCAGGCATCCACCGCGGCCATACACAGGGTGTTTCCCCCAGGGGCGTGATCTGCGCTGTCTGCCTGTTCCATATCCACGCGCGTGATGCGCCACTGCCGTCCTGCCGCACCGTCCACCAAGCGGTGTGTCCGCGCGTCAGGGCTATGCGCTGTCCATCGGGATGTGCGGCGGCCATCAGTACATCGTTCACCGACGGCGCCGTCCAGCGCACATTTAACGTCGCCAGGTCAACCTGCATCACGCGCCGTTCACCTGTATCGCGTTGTGCCGTCAACACGAGTCCAGAGCTGTCGGGCAGCCAGTCATACTCCCTGTCGTCTACCGGCGCATACGTCACCTGCTTCACCGACCCGCCGTCCGCCCCGGTCACAAACAGGTTCCAGCGGCCGTTGCGTTGGCTGGCGAATGCCAGCATCCGTCCATCCGGTGACCACCGGGGATGCGATTCGGCCGTCACACTGCGCGTGACCCGCACGGACACACCACCGTTGATCGGCGCGGTCCAGATGTCACCGCGGTAGACAAACGCCACCCGATCCCCCGCAGGGTGTACATCGGGCATGGTGGCCCCGATGATCGACGCGCTGACTGAAGGCGTCAAACTGAGCAGCCCCAACAACGCACAAACAGCGCTAACGCTCCAGTATCGCATCGACCGCCCTTTCCAACTGAGTGTCGCGCCCCTTCGCCCAGTCATCGATATCTACCGGCGCCACAATATCCGGTTCGACGCCCCGGTTTTCCAGGTTCCGCCCATCATACATGAACGCACCGATGAATGGCATCCGCGCCGAGGTTCCGTCCAGCAACCCCAGCGACAGCGTCCAGATGCAATAGCCTGGTGTGGGCATCCCCACCACGATCGGTCGACGGCCCGCAGGCAATGTGCGACCTCGCTGTGCTATTGACCGGGCCGTCGCGCCAAACATCTCCGCGTTGGACCAACTGCGTTCGTTAATCAGTACGGCCACCGCGGCGGGCCAACTCTGCTCGGGCCATCGGTCATCCAGATCACCCCGACCGGTGAGACGTCCCAGTTCCGGCGTCAGAATCCCGTCCCAAAGCCCTTCCGAGGTGTTCCCACCGCCGTTGAACCGCACATCAATCACCACGCCGTCCCGGCCATCCATCTCCTGGTACACCTCACGGCGGAATCGGTCGGCTGATGGACCGTTCATCGCTTCAATCCAGACATAACCCAGCCGACCCCGGCTGCGTTCTGTCACGAGTTTGCGAGCCGTGTCCACGCGCGCCTGCCGGCGCGCCGCTGTGAAGTCCCCGCCGGAGACCAGGCGAAGCGTGACCTGTCGCGCGCCGTCCCGCTGCGGTGTCGCATTCACAAGCAGCGTCACATCGCGCCCGGCCCGGTCGGCCAGCCTCGCCCACAGCTGTTCATTAGGGGCCACCGGCTGACCGTCCATCTCCAGTACGTACTCCCCGGACTGAATGCGCGATCGTGCAAAGCTGGCGGGCAGACCGGGGACCACTTCGGCAACCTTCACGCCAGGGCCTTGCCATGCGTAGTCCAGCGTAAACCCAAGGTGAGCCGTATTCACGGAAGGCGGACCGCTCCCCGCAGGCCCTACTTCGCTGTGAGACGCCTCCAGTTCGCCGACCATCATGTTCAACAGCGTGGCGAACTCTTCGTTCGTCTCCAGGGAGGGCAGCAGCGGTTCATACCGCTCGCGGATCGCTTTCCAGTCCCGACCATGCATCCCGCCGTCGTAGAACCACCGGGCGTATGCGCTCCAGAACTGGTGAAACGCCGCGGCGCGCTCCCGGTCTCGGTTCTGCTCCCGATCAGCCCTCAACGATAGCGCCTCGGGCTGCGTGTCCGGTTTACTCAGGTCCAGACGATGCGGCAGTCCTGACTTCAACAGATACGCGGTTTTGCCGTCCGCTGACACCCTCAGCTGCGACCACCCCCCTCCGTTGGTCAGTCGCTTCTCCTCCAGACCGCCTTTTGATACCATCCAGGCGTCGCCGTCGGACACCAGGAACACACGCCCGTCGGCCAGCACCTGCAGGTCGCCGTCCGGACGCCGGTGTGAGATCAGCCGTACCCGCTCTTCAATACCACTCCATACCGGTGCGATGGCTGGTTGTTTCGCAAGATCCGGCACTGCACGTTCCGGATCTTCGGTATCGGGCTGCAGCGGCGTCAGGTACATCCCGGGCGGGTCGTCACCGGCGCGCATCAGCAGGTAGCGGTCTCCATGCGTCCAGCGTGGCTGCCGCACCAGATCCGCGGAGCGCCGGATGGTATGTATCTGCCCATCCACCGTGGACACCACACGCAGATGGATACCGCCATAGCTCTCACGCACGGTGCACGCGAGCCACTTCCCATCGTGCGACCAGGCGATATCCAGACCGCCCCGGCCGAACTGGTGCATTCCCGGGGCGCTTAACAACAGACGCGCTGAACCGCCTGCCCACGGAACCACATACAGTCCACCCTCGGTTCCTCCCGCCCAGAACGCAATGGATTGGCCGTCCGGCGAGACCACAGGCGATGTGCCGTCCATGCCCGAATCAGCGCCCTGCCATACAACGGCAGACCGGCGAGTCTGCAGATCATAATGCATGATCACGCTGCGCCCAGGAGCGTCAGAGGTATATGCCAGACCGGTCCCATCCGGCCGCCAGCTGATGTCACCTTTAACACCCGTTCCCGCCGTGATCTGCTCCGCCAGATTGGCCATCCTCCCTGCCACTCCATCGGGGCGCTTGGTCTTCAGTAACCAGATCTCTCCAGAGAGCACAATTGCCAGCGTCTCGCCATCGGGCGATGGCTCACTCTCCTGAACGCCTCCGGTCAGCACCTGATCGCGCGGTGGCGTTAACGCCGCATCGGCAGTCATCTCAAACCGAAGCACACGCGCTTCCGCATTAAGGGAGTTCTGGTAGTAGATATCACCGTCGGCCTCCCATGCAACGGCTCCGCTGCGCCACGCGACGCTGGGATACCGCACCCCGGCGCCCCCCACGCGATGAGTAACCTGCACGGCCGTACCATCCAGCGAGAGTGTCCAAAGATTGGGGGTCCGTTGAGGCGTCTCTTCATATCGTTCCGATGGTCGGTCCCGATCCGGTGAGGCCGGCGTGGCGTCTCCGGTAGTTACACACAACACGCGGCGGCTGTCGGGAAGGAACACCGGCCATAGCTGCTGTGCCGTTCCGCTGGTCAAAGCGCGACGCTTACGGGTGCGGATATCCATTACCCAAACCCGCTGGGCCGCCGAACCGCGGTACCGCGGGCGCGTCCATGGGAAATAGCCGCGGGCATAGACCAGTGTCTGGCCATCGGCAGACACCCCGGGACCAGCGATCGTCTGGAAGTCGTCACACAGGCGCTGCAACTGGCCGGTTTCAACATCCAGCGTGAACACCGTTGACCACTCGGTGTCCCGCGTGGTGCTGTGCACCAGCTGTTTGGAGTCCGGCGTCCAACCTGATGCGATGTCCGCCGCACTGTGCCATGTCATCCGCTGCAGCGCACCGTTGGATAGCGTGTATATATACAGGTCCCAGTTGCCTGTTCGCAGACTGGAAAACGCAAGTTTCTCACCATCGGGAGACCAGACCGGATAGGCGTCATAGGCAGGATGACGCGTGATGGGCCAGGCGCGGCCTCCAGCCACATCCCCAACCCAGATATCACCCCGCGACACAAACGCCACGCGCCGTCCATCGGGACTGAGCGCCGGCATGCGATACCCGGCAGGCGCGGCTTTAGCAGGACAGACAAGTTGGGAAGCGAACACCAGCCCAGACAGAACCAGAAACCATTTCACCATGGATCCTTTCATCACGCAGCCACCGGCCCCTCTCCAGACACCGCTTGATACATCGCCACCGCACATGCGTCCGGTACATCGGTATGGATCACATGCGCAGGCGCCAGAATGTATCCGCCCTGTTCACTCAAAACGGCGGTCAGGCGCTTCACCTCCGCCGCTACAGTCTCCGGCGGCTGCGAACGTAACAGATGCTGTGTATCCACCGCTCCATGCAGCACAAGACGTTCACCATACATGCGCTTGATTACCTCGGGACTCATACCCTCGGCGGTTGGTTGAATGGGATTCAAGACCTGAACGCCGCACGCCAGTAAGGCCGGGATCAACGGCTGTACTGCTCCGCAAGTGTGATGGAAGAACACCGCGTCGGTGTATGTTCGGATGCGCCGGATCCGCCGCGCCAGGCGCGGGGCAATCATCGATTCGAACATCGCCGGCGATATCAGCGGAGCGTTCTGCGTTCCAAAGTCGTCTCCGCTGGTGGTGATGTGAATACAGGCCCCCACGGCTGCGAAGTAACGCGCTTCTACCGAGGCTTGCCAACGCTCCACGTGGTCGAAGAAGCGTTCGACAAATTCCGGGTCGTCCGCCATCCGCTCAAGGAAGTTGTCGTAGCCGCACATCCAGCAGCCCAGTTCCAATATGCCGAACACCGGATGACGTGCACAGACCACATACGGGCTGCGTTCATACAGATGGCGCGCCTGGTACCCCAGTGCGGTGTACGTGTCTTCGGGGATCGCGTCCGGATCAGGCCAAGGATACGCATCCAAGTCAGCACATCGGGCGTCGGCAAGCGGATGGGATACAATTTGATATTCGCCGCCGGTCAACCGATACCCGACACCCCAACCGTCCACATATTCCGTATCTGACACGCGGCATCCCAGCGGTGAAGCAGGCATCAGCACGCCGCCGACACAACGGAAGTCGATATCCAGCGCCGACAGCACCGCTTCACGGTCGCGTGACACACCCAGCACATCCGCCAAACGTTCCACGCCCCCCATCACTTCTGTCATATCCGTCGCGGCAAGATCCATCGGCGGCCGGTCAACCGACTGGTGATTCATCGTGCGTGCGAAACGCTCGCGATATACGCTCGGATGTGAAGTACGCACGGGTGCCTCCTGTATCGCCTGTTACCTGTAGTATACGGAACCCCTGTGGCGCCCGAAACCGCGGCGGTTTGACGCAGACGCTGCAGGATTGTACACTGAATGATGCGCGGAGCGGTGGCCGAGTGGTCGAAGGCGCTCGCTTGGAAGGCGTGTGTACCCTACCCGGGTACCGTGGGTTCGAATCCCACCCGCTCCGCCAGATCTCCTCACCTGCGAATTCATGACTATCCACGATACCATCGTCGCCATCGCTACGCCGCTCGCGCCTTCCGGCATCGGAGTGATCCGGGTCTCGGGTCCGCAGGCTGACGCCATTCTGCGCCAGGTAACCGGGTCCAGGTCGCTGCCTCGGTATCGGGAACTCCGGTTGCGCCGTCTGACGGATCCCCAGACAGGCTGCACGCTGGACAGAGCGCTCGTGGTGCGGTTTCCGGCCCACGCGTCTTTCACCGGCGAGGCCACCGTGGAGTTCCCCACGCACGGCAGCCCTGCCGTCGTGCGCGCCGTACTCGACGCCTGTGTCCGGCTGGGCGCGCGTCAGGCCGAACCAGGCGAGTTCACCCGCCAGGCGTTGATGAACGGCCGCCTGGATCTGGCGCAGGCCGAAGCCATTGCCGACCTGGCGCAGGCTTGGACAGACAACGCACGCCGACTGGCGCTCCGCCAACTGGAAGGCGACCTGCCGATCCGGATCGCCGACATGCGGGACCGGTTGCTCACACTGGTCGCCGCATATGAAGCGTCCTTCGATTTCGACGATGACCTGCATCCCGAGGAAGCACCCGATGTACACACCGCCGACACGCTGACAGATGAACTGACATCCTGGGTTCGAGATGCCCAAGCATCCCGTCTGCTGCGCGATGGTGCAGAGGTCGTGATCGCGGGTGCGCCGAACACAGGAAAAAGCAGTCTGCTGAATGCCCTGCTCTCCCATGAACGGGCGATCGTCAGCCCCGTGGCCGGCACCACCCGGGACGCGGTGTCCGAGTCGCTGGAATGGGACGGGTACGCCATTCGTCTCACCGACACTGCCGGATGGCGTACGGCAGGAGACATGCTGGAAGCACTGGGCATCGAACATACGCGGCGGTGTATAGACAGGGCAGACATCCTGATCTGGTTGTGCGCTCCAGGGCTCACGGCGATGCCCGACCCGGATTGGATCGACCATTCAACAGCGGTGCTGTACATCTGGAACAAGGACGACATCGCACCGCCGGATCAACCCGACAGGTTCCACCTGCAGATCAGCGCAAAACATGGTCATGGTATGCCATCCCTGCGCACGCTGGTCACCGACCGACTGCGCGACCTGTCACCGTCCGGCCTTCCTCTGCTGACGACACCGCGACAGGCAGCCGTAGCCTCGCGGGCTCTGTGTCTCTTGCAGGAAGCCCAGATGGCTGCCGCACATGCAATGCCGGCGGAGATCATCGCCTCTCTGTTGCGTGAGGCCTGGCGCACGCTGGGGGAGATCACAGGTGAGACGGCGGACGCTGCCGTAATCGACACAGTATTCGACCGCTTCTGTGTGGGTAAGTAGTCCCGAGACGGCTGCCGGCGGTACACTGAACGATGGTGCCAACCACACATGGAAGCAGACCTTCAAACCGCTACAGACTCCAGACTTCTGCTTGTCGGCAATCCCAATGTCGGCAAGTCGGTGCTGTTCAACCGGCTTACCGGCCGGTACGTGATCGTCTCCAACTACCCGGGAACCACGGTGGAAATATCCCGCGGGTATACGCTCATCGGTTCACGCCGGTGGGAAGTCGTCGATACGCCGGGCATCTACTCATTAGCGCCCATCACTGAAGAGGAACGAGTCACCCGGAACCTTCTGCTTGATGAACGCGCAGACCTGATCCTGTATGTGATGGATGCCAAGAACATGGAGCGGATGCTGCCGCTATGTCTGCAGCTGCTGGAAGGTGAACTGCCGCTGGCGGTAGTGTTGAACATGATGGATGAAGCGGAGCACCACGGTATTCACATTGACCACCAGCGCCTGCAGCAGACATTGAACGTGCCGGTTGTTCCGGCCGCCTTGACGATGGGGCGCGGCGTGACAGAAATTCGAAAGGTGATCGCCAAATATGCACGATGATCACCTGCAGACTGTAGCCCCCGCTATTCGAGACGCCATCACACGGGTCGAACAGCTGCTGCAGGGCGACTACCGGATCAGCAAACGGTTGATCGCATCGTTACTCATCCAACACGACCGCGATCTGGAACAACGCATCACCGCAACCGAAACGGCAGAGACCCGTGAGGAGATCGCACGTATCATCACTGAACTGCACTCCCAGCTGACCGAGTCCACGGTACTCTCGCTCGCTCGTGCGCGTCAGCAAGCGGCGACAACGATCACCCGGCAGGTGATGACGTTATCCGGTGTCACACAGCGCAGCGTCGCCGCCTCGTTGGGCAGAGCCTGTATGCATCCTGTCTGGGGTGTGCCCATTCTGCTGGCGGTGCTCTACTTCGGCTTGTACCAATTTGTAGGTCTATTTGGAGGCGGCACCCTGGTCGGATGGCTGGAAGACGGCTTGTTCGGGCAGTACATCAATCCGGCCGTGCAACACGCCGCGGAAGAGCACATACCCTGGTCATGGCTGCGCGATCTGTTCATCGGCGACTTCGGGATCATTACGCTGGGCGTCACGTACGCATTCGCGCTCATCCTGCCGATTGTCAGTACGTTTTTTCTTGTGTTTTCTATACTGGAAGACTCAGGGTATCTGCCCCGGCTGGCCATGCTCATCGACCAGCACTTCAAGCGCATCGGGTTAAACGGCCGAGCGGTGATCCCGCTGGTGCTGGGCTTCGGCTGCGACACCATGGCCACGATGGTGACACGCATCCTGGAAACCCGACGTGAGCGGGTGATCGCCACGTTTCTGCTGGCGCTGGCGGTTCCCTGCTCGGCGCAACTGGGCGTGATCATGGCGCTGCTTTCGCCGCATCCACGGGCGCTGGTAATCTGGGCGCTGACGCTGGTCACGATCTTTCTGGTGAATGGTTGGCTGGCCGCCCGCGTGGTGCCCGGAGCGCCTGCCACCTTCCATATGGAGATCCCCGCGATGCGCTGGCCGTCGCTGGCCAACGTGCTCGCCAAGACGCTGTCGCGCGTCTGGTGGTACCTGATCGAGGTAT
>CAZHSN010000162.1:0-8530 GCA_964535125.1 uncultured bacterium | reverse complement strand
ACGAGCGACAATGGCGGGCATCGGGCGGGAGGGCACAGTTGGGAGTTCTTCCGATGCAACGGTCACTGGCGTGAGGGGAAGTTCACCTTGTGGGAGGGTGGTGTGCGTGTTCCGTTCATCGCCTGCTGGCCAGACGGGATCCGTGCTGGACAGACATCGGACGCCATCTGTTCCACCCATGATCTGCCTTCCACCTGTTTACACACAGCAGGATTACCGCCGATGGCGCCGTTGCAGGCGTGTCCCGCAGGCGGGGCCCATGCCGATGGCGCCAGTCTGCTGCCCGTCTGGCGGGGAGAGCAACGACGCATTCATGACTGGTTCTACTCTGAATACCCTGCCGCGGTGTTTCAGCAGAGTTGCCGATGGGAGCGCTGGAAAGCGATACGTGTTGGAACAGGCTCGCCAGTGCAATTATATGACTTGCATGCAGATCCTTCGGAGACCACCGATGTCGCCAGCCGTCACCCGGATGTTACGGCCCGTTTGGATGCGCTGATGCGCCGTGAACATGTGGATTGTCCGCCGTTTCCGGGAGGTCCTGCATGAGACGACTCACTGTATGGCTAGCCGCACTGGGGGGGTGCGTTGTCTGCTGCGCATGCGCAGGGGCGGGCGCCATCCCCGAAGCGTATTGGGTGCGGATTGAGGCCGGTGAGGTGTCGATCGGGGCCGTCGATCGCGGACCTGATGCCGACCCTGCCTTCGACTGGGAGCGCCCCGTCCATGGTCGTGTCATTCGTCCGTTTGATATCGGCAGGACAGAGGTGACGCGCGGTATGTACCGGCGGTTCATGGACGAAGGCGGATACCGCAACAGGCGCTGGTGGTCTTCGGCAGGCTGGCGCTGGCTGCAGCGAACCGGGCGCACGCAGCCCGTGTTTTGGGAGCCGCAACTGCATGCGGGCCGGGGTACCGTGATGCAAACGGATGATCATCCGGTACTGGGAGTCAGCTATTATGAAGCCGAAGCGTTCTGCCGATGGGCCGGCGTGCGGCTGCCCACCGAAGCGGAGTGGGAGACTGCCGCCGGCTGGGATGGAAACCGGCGGCGTGCGTACCCCTGGGGGGACGCTTGGAACCCGGAGGCCTGCAATTGGCTGATGGACAATCAGCCGGCAGGCGGCGGGCTGGCGTTGCTCACCGCGCCCGTAGGGGCGTATCCATTGGATACAAGCCCGTCCGGCTGCGTTGATATGGCGGGAAATGTGTCAGAGTGGTGTGCAGGCCCCGTGACACCCTATCCGGGAGCGCGGGTGCGCGGGCCCGGACGCAGCCTGCATCCGGTGCGCGGAGGCTCGTGCTACAGTCAGCAGCCAACCTCCATGCGGGTCGCTGGCCGCTGGTTTGCCAAGCCGGATTGCAATGATGACTTTCCTTGGATCGGTTTCCGGCTTGCCCGAACCCCTGCAGCGCGTTGATGACGCCTTTCAGGCGTGAAACCGTTGACCTGCCGCATACACGCCGACCGCATTGTCGTTCAGCATACCTGCCGCGACGCGCTGCAGGTCGCTGTCCGTCCATCCGCAGGAGCGTGCGGTCTGCTTCAGGCGGTGCAGCAGGATGGACCGGGTGATCTGTGCAGATCCGGCAGCCATTTCCACGGATGTACAGTCATGTGACAGCATGATCTTGTGACTCGGAACATACCCCAGCCACGACGTCAGCGCCTCATCCAAAAACGCCGGGTTCAACACGGGCATCCAGCATGTGTCGATGTATACATTGGGATAGTGCTTGGCCAGATGGCCCGCCTCGCTTAGGAACGGCCAGCAGTGCAACTGGACTAGCTTCATGGAAGGGTACCGGACGGCCAGTCGGGATAAGGGGAGAGGCGAGGACTGCGCCAGGTTATGGGTGCCCACATGAACCTGATGCGGCCACTGGCGTTGCTGCGCCTCTTCACAACAGAGATGCATGACGGCGTTTTGGAACCGAAGCACCTCGTCTGCACTCAATGCTCCCCTCCAGGTGACGTTTCCATCAAGCGCGTCGCCGAAGTCCAGTGATCGTGTATACGCCTGCAGTTGCTTGATGCCGACACAGCCGATACGTGCAGCGCGGTTGTACAGCGTGTGAATGAACTGCCGCCAGGAGTTCAGATCGACCGGATCGACTCCGATCTGCTGCACCAACGCATCGCGTCGCGGGCTGTCGGCTTTCCAGAAGTCCAGCAGGGGATCAATGCGCAGCAGCGTATGGGTGAACGTCCGTTCTTCCCGGGCGTCGGCAGAGTCAGGCGCCAGGCAGTACTCCGGTTGCATCGGCCGGACAAGTGTTGAAAAGCGGCACCGCTCCATCGCGTCACGGTACCAACTCCAGAGCGATCCGTACCGTTCGCCGATTTGCTGGTCCACCCGGTCAATGGCGTCATGGGCAGCCCGTGACAACACAGGCCCATACAGATGGCGGATGCCATGTTGCAGGCACTGCCACGCGCCGGTCGCGTCGTGCAGATGCAATAACGGTTTCAACGCGGCCAACGCTTTGCTGGCCTGCACGGTGTGGAACTGACCGGCGTCCGCTGCGCCGGCAGACCGTGCGAGCGCATTCAGATCGCAGCCGCCGCCTTGCCAGCAGAATCCGCCGAAATAGGGGTCCATCAGCACATCCATCAGGCGTGTCTGCCGCAAGGGACGCGCCCCCAGCATGCGATCGGCTCCGAAGCCATCCGGTGTGTTATCAAAGTGCATCAAGCTGCCCCAATGCTCATGGGCGCAGAAGTTCGGCAGATGTGACAGCGGCATGTCGGCCGTCTCCTTTCGGGCGTATGTCGACTTGGGAGCAGACGCCAGCAATACGCCCGTCGCTGTATGCGCGAGCAGTGTGCGGCGTGTGATCCGCATCAGTCGGGGAGTATATGCTGCATGGCCAGCCGAGCCGCGGCGTATGCAGGCGTATGACAGGCAACAGCCGGCGTTGCTCCCGGGCAGACACGCGCCAGATGCTGCGTTAAGGGGTCAATGATCCAGGAACCGGCTCGAAATACGCCGCCGGACAGCACCACCGGATAGCGTTCACCATCTAAAAACAGGCACTGGGCGACGTATGCGGCATCTTCTGCCAGCGCCATAGCCGCGCTGTTCAACACCGCCGCCGCCAGTGCATCGCCAGCGTCTGCACATTCGGTGACGTATGGCGAAAAGCCGGCGATGCGGTCGCGCGACCAGCCGCCGCAAGAGACGCGGTCAATCAATGTGTGCAGATCGGTCATTTCAAAGTAGCTCATCATGCGTTCTGTCATCAGCGTACCAGGCAGACGACCGTCGCGTGCGCGGATACAGATCCGCATGGCCTGAAGCACGATATCTGTGGCGCTGCCCTCATCTCCCAGATGCATGCCCCATCCGCCAATCCCTTTGTGTTCTGTATCTGAACGCCATCCGGAGACGCCGGAACCTGTGCCCGCGATGACCACCAAGCCCCAAGGGCGCAGGTCGCCTCCGGCGGCGAGTGCGGTGCGGTACTCAGACACGTGATGCAACTCGGCATTGGGGCAATAACGCGCGATGACATCCGCATGCTCCTGCCCCACCATGATGCCGTGGATTCGGACGATCCGGTGCGTCACTCCCTGGGCAGCCAGTTGTTCGAACACCTCGGTGACATGCCGGGTGCAGGCCTCTGCAGAGACATACCGCCGGTTGACGCCGCCGGAACGGGCTGCCGCCAGCACCTGACCGGTGGAGTCGATGACCGATGCGTCGAGTTTGGTGCCCCCTCCATCGAGGCCGCAGGTCAGCGGGTCAGTGCCCATGTTGCTTGTGATGTTCGGCGACATGCGTGTATCCCTCACCGCCTTCTGGCACGGGGATGTTCACGCTGGGATACACAGAGGGTGTCTTGCCTCGCTCCAGCAGCAGCTGTACGGTACCGGCGGCCACTGCCCACATCAGCACGGCGGCGCCTATACCTGACAGCGGACACATTTTCCGCGGCAGCCCGTCAACCGGAAGCGCCGCATCACCGTACGGCGCGCCGTTATCGAGCACCAGATCCGCCACATCGACCAGCAGTTTTCCGCACGGGTGTTGTGACGTCAGCACACCGCGGTAGCCCTCAGCGCACACCGCGATCACTTTCACGCCCATTGCCTGAGCCTGCAGCGCCAGCTCAATCTGACGGAACTTATTGCCAGACACCGTACCGATGATCAACACGTCGCCGCTGCGCATATGGCTTCGGCCGATCGCCGCGCGTACAATCAGACGCTCACACTCGTTGGGGTCTACCATCGGCTCGCCCGGGTTGGCCTCGCGGAACCGGTTTTCGTTGGTGACATGCAAGTCGAACTTGAACCGGCTGAATGCCGCCAACCCGCCCGCCCGGTTAACCAGTTCGGCGTCCACAATGTGGCCGGTGTCATGAATGTGCACAATACCGCCGGGCTCCAACGCATCGGCACAGAACTGCGCCGCCAGGCGCACCCTGTCGATCTGCGTCTCAGCCAGCCGCTGGATATGCTCGGAGTAGAGTTGAAACGCTGCGGATATCATGTCTGACATATGTCATACGCTCCCTGTGCAGAAGTGAACCGGATATCAGGCTACTGCAGTGAGCGTCGGATGTCAAAACACAACATCCAGGATCAGGATGCCGCAGGTTCGACGGTTTCGGTTTCCCGTTCGATCGTTGGTGAGCCGCCCTCTACCGCCGCTTCGTCGATAACTATTCTGCGGATGCTGCGATCCGATGGGACGGTGAACATGATGTCCAGCATCACCTCATCGACGATAGCGCGCAGCGCGCGTGCGCCGGTGCCACGCAGAGCGGCTTTTCGGGCGATGGTGCGCAGCCCATCATCGGTGAAATGGAGGCTGACGCCGTCCATTTCCATCATGCGTGTATACTGGCGTACTACGGCGTTCCGTGGCTCCACCAGGATCCGCATCAGGCTATCCTCATCCAGCGGACTCAGCGCCGTAATGCTGCTCAGCCGTCCGATCAATTCCGGGATGAAGCCGAACTTCATCAGGTCGTCCGGCGTGACCTGTTCTAGAATAACACCGATATCCGCATCGCTGTCGGCGGGGGACATGCGGAATCCGAGCGTGCGATCACCCAGACGGCGTCGGACGATACCCTCCAAGCCGTCGAACGCACCACCGCAGATGAACAGGATGTTGGTCGTGTCAACCTGTATCATCTCCTGGTGCGGATGCTTACGACCACCCTGCGGCGGTACGTTGGCGACGGTGCCTTCCAGCATTTTCAATAGGGCCTGCTGAACACCCTCGCCCGACACATCGCGCGTAATGGAGGGGTTCTCGGATTTACGGCTGATCTTGTCGATCTCATCGATGTAGATGATGCCGCGCTGAGCCAGTTGAACGGACTCGTCCGGATCTGCGCTGTCTGTGGCCTGCAGCAGGCGCAGCAGTATGTTCTCCACGTCTTCCCCCACGTACCCCGCTTCTGTCAGCGTGGTGGCGTCGGCGATGGCGAACGGCACCTTCATGAACCGGGCCAGTGTCTGTGCGAGCAACGTTTTACCGCATCCGGTGGGGCCGATCAGCAGGATGTTGCTCTTCTGAAGCTCCACATCACCGCGGTCGTCCATGTTCCGCAGACGCTTGTAGTGGTTGTAGACCGCCACGGCAAGCATCCGTTTGGCCCTGTCCTGACCGATCACGTACTCATCCAGTGACTGCTTGATCTCTTCCGGTGTGGGGGCGTCCTTCGTCAGTTCCACATGCTTGGGTGATCTAGGGGATTGCACGCTGGGAGCGGAAGCGATGAGATCACTGGCGTAGCTGATGCAATCGGTGCAGACGGCGCCATAAACGCCCTGGATCATACGGCCGCGTGTATTGCCGCACAACACGCATGGCTGGTCTCCTGTGTTGCTGTTTCGTGCCACGTCAGCTTTGCTCCTGTGTTTCCACCCGGTTCGATCGAGCCAGCACCTGGTCCACCAGACCATACTCGCAGGCTTCAGCAGCGGAAAGGAAGTGATCACGCTCGGTGTCGTGCGTCACCTTATCCAGTGGCTGCCCTGTGTGGCGGGCAAGAATCTGGTGAAGCAGTTGGTTGTTCTTCAGCACTTCCTGGGCTTGGATATTGATATCGATCGCTGTTCCATGGAATCCGGCGCTGACCTGGTGGATCATCACACGCGCATGTTCCAGACAGAAGCGCTTTCCCTTGGCTCCCGCTGCCAGCAGCACAGCGCCCATGCTGGCTGCCTGGCCGACGCAGATGGTGGCGATGTCACACCGCAACACCTGCATCGTGTCATAAATGGCCAGTCCGGCTGTGACAGACCCGCCAGGAGAGTTGATATACAGCTCAATATCCTTATGCGGATCGACTTTTTCCAGGAACAGCATCTCGGCGATCACCAGGTTGGCGATGCGGTCATCAATCTCATCACCCAAAAAGATGATGCGATCGGCGAGCAGTCGCGAGTAGATGTCGTACGACCGCTCTCCGCGGGATGTCTGTTCGATCACGTAAGGTATGAGCATATTCGGGTCTCCTGGCGGCGCACTGCACGCCGTGTGTTCAGTCCTGGCTGGTTTCGGGCGCGGCTTCGGCTGACGCGTCGGTGTCGGCGGATGCCTGAGCAGCCAACGCGGCGGCGCGTGCCGCCCGGGCCTCTTCGGCGGCCTGCATGTAGTCTTTTTCGGTATATACGGCTGTAGACTTTATGAGGTCGATCACCGCCCGGTACTTGACTTCATTGGCGACTGTGTCCATGAGCCGCTGGTTCTTCTGCATGGATGCCAGCGCTTCTTCGGGGTTCTCTTCTGTTGCGGCGATCTCTTTGAGTCGTGCCAGCACGTCGTCATCTGCGGCGGTGATGCCTTCGGTCTCGATGATCTTGCGGAACAGCTCATTCAGCATCATGCGCTCCGCGGTGGTCTCCAGCATGCGCTGGAACCACTGGTCCGGCGTCATACCCTGACTCTGGATGTATTGCTCCAGGGTGTAGTTGGAGCGCCGCAGGCGTTCGGTCAGCTGCTCCACTTCGCTGCGCGCCATGCTGGTGATGGCCACATGCGATACCACCACCGGATTGGCCTCCAGCAGGCGGTTGTTCATCTCGGCGGTGGTGGCCTCTTCAGCCATCTGATTGAACCGTTCGGTCAGCGTGCTGCGCACCAGTTCGGTCAGCGCGTCCATATCGGCCACTTTGAAGTGGGCGCAAAGCTCTTCGTCTGTCGGGGGGCGGGGAGTGGATACGCTGTGTACATGCACCGTGACATGCGCCTTTGCTCCGCGCAGTTCATCATCCGTATAGTCGGCAGGGAACTCGGTATCGAACTCGATGTCGCTGCCTGCGGTCGCCCCGAACAGATGCTGTTCGACCGGGTGTTCGCGAGATGTTTCCTTAAGGGTTACCAGATGGCGGCGAGCGCCTCGGGGATTGGGTTCACCCTCCAGATGCGGCGTTTCGCTGACGAACATCATATCGCCCAGCGCCGCCGGCGTTTCCACGCGTCCGTAGTTGGTCAGCGCCTCACGCCGGGCCTGAGTCTCATTAGCCACCATTTCATCGGTAACGGTCGCTGTATAGCGGGTCAGTTCCAGCCCCTTGTACTGCTTCAGTTCCACCGTGGGCTCCAGAGGCACATGCAACTTATAGCTCATGGGCTGCCCTTCGGCGATTTCGACATCGGTGATGTCGGGATCGAACATGTGCGGTGTAACGTCCGCATCGTGGAGGGCGGCGTACACCGTATCTCTCAGCAATGCATTGCGGACCTCTTCCAGCACATATTCGGGCTTGAGTTGCTGCTTGACCAATCCGACAGGCGCCTTACCAGGGCGGAAACCGGGTACATTCACGTACTTGCTCATCTGCCGATACGTTTTTGCGAAGGTAGAGGCTACCTTCTCCGGTTCAATCACCACCAGCAATGTCTGTGTCTGGTTTTCCAGCGATTCAGTCGTTACCTGCATCTATTGTCCTCAGTGATGGGCTCAACCGGTCCGGATGAGCCGGGATGAATGGTCGATACGGGGGGCGTAAAGACGTCCACAGGATATGGCCCATCAAAAACAGGCCTGTATGCGACGCCTCAGACGGTCACCATGCGGTCGAGGGGTTACGAAGGTGTTACTCGTCTCGCATTAGCTCGGTCAGGTTGCGTGCGTGCTCGGAATACAGCTTGATCAACTGCTGCAGTTGATCCTCGGCGTTCTGAGCGTCGCGTACCGGTGAGAGCGCCTGGCTGACCTGTGCGGTGTTACCGCCGCACTGACCGTTGATCCAGAACAGCGTACGCTCTGCGTTCACGGTAGCCAGGCCCGATCCAGGAGGGCTTCCGTGCTTCCACCCACGCGGCATTCCGTTGACTGTGCGCACGGCAGGCGCTTTAGACACACTTCGGCGCGCAGGCCGCGCGTCGGAATGCATCACCAGGACACAGCTCAGCAGGAGCGTTCCTGCCGCAGTCAGCAGCACTGTTGAGCGGATCATCAGCGGTCACCCCGTTTCAGGTCAGTATCGGCATTCAGTATACTACATCGCGATGCCGAATGGATATAGACAGAACGCGGGCGCGCCCGGGATCCGGACGCGCCC
>CAZHSN010000161.1:0-8531 GCA_964535125.1 uncultured bacterium | reverse complement strand
TTTGTCAATCTAGAGTTCGGCGGAGCTTGGCCCTTTTCCTGCGAGTTTGTGCTTACACGAATAATCCGGGGCACGATTCGCACTTTGTGCATTTCAATGGGGATCTCGCGTCCGGTCGATAGCTTGACTTTCATTGTGCCTCCATACAGGTGATGTGGTCCCGATTCTGCCGCTACCGGCGCTACACACACTGGCATGTTCCATCGCCCTCAGCAGGCAGCGTATGGCACCAATCGCCAGATATGTGAGGTATGGCTACATGGTAACCGATATTCCTCAAGGGATGGCTGTGTCCGTATGACGAAGCACGCGTGTCGCCGGTGATGGCGAGGCACAGCCAATATACGGGGCCGTATGACATCACAGCATTGAGTCCGCCGGCAGACCTGACGGCCTGTCGGCGGCAGTTGAAGCCAGACGGCTCAGGCACACTTGTGAATCGTACGCAAGTACCTCAACCGATCAGCGGCAGCAGCGTCGTGCAGTTGCTTGGATGTGCCGGATCATTAGTCGCAGAAGACATTTATAGCGCCATCAGACCGCTTGTAGGGCGGCCTAAACGCGACAGGCAATAATGAAAGGTGCACCAGCACCTCTTCAAGTGTCAACGCCACGCCTTGAATACTAGTATTCAGAGCGTCAGTCTGCATGCTGTCGATGCGATGCTCATGTCCCAGCCCGATCGCCGGGTAAGACTGGATACGGGCCGTCGGTACAGCCGCCAGTAAACGGCGTACCGTCTCCTTGTCCGGCTCAACTGGGGTCTCATCGCGACGCCGAAGCGCCACCAAGGCGTAGCTGCGCAGCAGTTTGCTATACACGCATCCAAACGCCCGGGCACTGGACAGATATTCGATCCCCGCTATGTGGCCGCGGACGCACAACACAAAGCCCCGTTGATCTGCTGCCGGCTTGAACGGTTTCACCAGCGCGTCCACGTCGTGCTTCACGTGATTGAACACATCCTGCATGGCATGCGTGCGGGACTGAGTGTTAAAATCCATTGCCAGTGAGTCCACTTCATTCCAGACCGCGCTCTGGTTTGAGGCGCGCATGCCATGTATCGCCAGATGCTTGGACACGTCGGACATCTTGCGCGCCCGGATATCGGCGGGCATCACGTGATCAGATGAGCGGAACTCACGGGACTCGTAACTCCATCGTCCCATCTCTACACAGCTGACCGGTATCACCGTCTTGGAGTGAGGACTCAGCAGGATCGAGGTGTTTACCACCCGATTTTGCTTGGCGCCCACCAGTTCCTCTCCATCAAGCAGCAACACCGGTTGTGGCCCGTCGTTAATGACCGCCAGTTGGGGCACTGAGCCACCCTCGCTGATCTCGGTAACGTGCAGCGTGCCGGCCTTCAGCGCTTCGTCCAGCGTCAGATAGTCAACTCCGGACGGCAGGTCGCTCGTGATCGGCAGCACTGTGAGCACATCGTGTGTCTGCCACTCACCCAGCGTGAATCGCTCCCAGAAGGTATTCGATAGAATGTGCATGTGGTTGCCTCCTCTTGGTCGGGCCAGCTATGTGCCCTTCCATCGATAGAGGTACCAACCGCACTGGTATCAAAATCCGCACCACTGAACCGGCTGCAGGTATATCTCCAAACCTGGTGATCAGCCACGGGTGTGCGGATGAGTGAGTTGAGACTCCTCTGCACTCGCTTCTACGACGGCTTCGGACGTCTCATCACCAATGCATGTCCCGAATCACATCGCGGATGTATCGCATTTCGGGATTAGCGTGTAGTTTTGCCAGTGTTCGTTCCTCTCCGGCTTCCAGTACCCTAAGCACCGATGATCTGCTGATAAAGCCGGTGTCTACCAGGTCACGCGCATACGCCATCTCAATATCGCCCATCAGTTCTCCGGGGAAAAGATCACAGCAGCAGCTGACCAAGAATGAGTTAAATATGTCGCATGAACCATCCAGCGTGCCGCGGAAGAGCTGTCGCAAGTAAGCGACTACTTCATCTCGTATCGCATCACCTTCACGGACACAAATAACCAACGCACGTAAAGCGGCTCCACGGACATATTCATCGACCACTACATCCTCGATGAGCCGCTTGATCAGCGCGTAGTCGCCTACACACGTGGAGGCCAACAACCGGTCCAACCCTTCGCTCACGACGTCTCCCAAGGCTTGACCCAGAATATCCGGGTCAGCCCGCACCAAACGCACTAAGGGGGTATGCGCCCGCGTCTCGCGAAACTGAGCGAGTAAATACATGGCGCTGAGATGCCCCATACTCTCTTCGCCGTCGATGAATGCTTCCAGATCTGCGGCAGCATGCTCCAATAGGGACAGCAACTCAGGCGTGAGGACTTCCCTTTGCGCGACCGCGGCTTTGAAGGCTGCTTTTGGCATCCGACCTGAAGGCTTGGAAAGCGTGGCGATGATCTCTTTGGGAGATAATGTCATTGTTACCGAAATATTCCTTTGCTGATGTGGTGCTTTTAATATACGGCAGTCTCACCTCGTCACCGCCGCAGTCGCGACAGGCTTGTGTAGTGCATGCAGGCGTCGCCTTGATCCAGCCACGCACGGCCCAGACGACGCACCTCGGAACGGGTACGCGCCGATCCCAGCAGCACACCGAATGGCCTCCGTTCTGTCCACCGATTGAGTTCCATGTCACGGCAGGTTGCCGGGTAGTCGCGCCCAAAGTCCCGGATCCGTTGTCCAGGCGGCACAAAGAACTGCCCGATAGAGCCGAAGCTGAAGGGATACGATGAGCCGGGCTTCCAGAAAGAGGTTTGTGAGTTCAACCAGCCGATCGGCCAATGATCCCACATGCCGGTACCCCATGCACATCCGCCTTCCGCACCCGGCGTACAGTGATCGATCAGTTGGTTCCGGTCGGCCGGAAAGCCGCTTGCCGCGCCCAACACCGCGAACAGGAGCCCTTCACGAAACGGCAGAACAAGCGCACAGCCCTTCGATCGCGAGATGGCCGCCAGCGTCGCATCCTCACCAACACGCCGGACACCGCCTGTGTCGTCCCAATAGAGTTCGTACACGTTATCCCCGTACAGATCCATCACGACGTGCGTCAGACAGTCCTGATGAACCGCATCCTGTGGGAACAAAGACGCCAGCGTAGCACCCACCGGCCCCACACCGAACAGCTCAACCGGTTGCGTGCTGTAACCGACGACCTGATCCGGCATCAGACTCTCATAGCGCATCTTTCGCAGCACCAACCCGTTGGGATGGGCGAAATAGTCCTCAACTCCTCGCAGTCGGGGTTGACTGTCATCATCCATATGAACGCAATAGTACGTCCAGCGCACCCAAGCATACTCCGGTCCGGATGCGAGGATGTCCACCCAGCTGTTACGCTCGCGTCGTCCCGGGTTGTTGAACAGCTCTCCATCACCCAGGTTGCCCTCAAAGAACTGATTGCACATCGCCGCTCCGCTGGGCCACTCCAGCAAGGGACAATAGCTGGCTTCATGGCTGAAGACAAACCGCTCTGTCCGGCCGCGCCATCGCACCACCACAGCGCGCCGGGGATTTAGGTCCGCATGAGGAGGACTGGGTGTCAGAGGGCCTTCGTATCGCCCCGGCGCATAGTCGGTCACTTCCACGGCCTCCACAGCGGCGGCTCGTCTGCTGGCCAAGGCACGTAACGTTGTCGGACTTTGTGGAGCGTGCATGAGCCGTATGGCGTGATCTGATAGCATCGGTGTACTCCCCCATCTATGACGTGCGCTGGACACGTCGCGGAATGCACTGCGGAGCAGTGTTCGGGACAAGGCAGTTCGATACCTTCCCAATCCTTTGGCCGGTCACCGCAGGGATTTACTCCCCGGAAGCCGAATCAACACGCAGGCCACATCACGGGATCCATTTGGCATCCGCTCGAACGATCGCTCGACGTCCAGGAGAAGAGTGTTGACAGCAACGCATACGAATCCGCCAGGCAGCTGTTTGGCGCACGCCAAATGGATCTGGCCAGAACAGCTCGGCGAGCAGGATAACCAATATCTGGAAGTGAGGCATACGTTCCAGATAGACGACATACAGAGCGTCCTGCTTTACATCAGCGCAGACACCAATTACGCGATTTGGGTGAATAACCGCTTTGTGGACAGCGGCCAGTTTCATGACTACCCGGACGCCAAGACGTACGACACGCTGGATATCGCATGCTATCTGCAGCCGGGAATGAACGTGATCGCCCTGGTCGTGTATTACCAGGGCGTCAGCAGTTCCCAGTACATACATGGCCATCCCGGGGTTATCTATGCAGTGTCAGCCGGTGGCGTACACATCAGCAGTGGTTCCGGCGTTCTTTGGAGGCGCAGCCGGATGTACCGATCCGGTCCCATGTCGCGTCTCACCGCTCAGTTGGGATACACATGGGAGGCCGATGGAACGGGTGATGATGGCTGGAAAACGCTAGGTTATGCACCCGGCGATGACTGGCAACCCATCCTGGCTTCTGATTGCAGGCCGGCATCGGATAGACCGCTGTCAGCGCGCCCGCTGCCTAAACTGGTGATCGGAGAACCGATAGAGACGCATATAGTCGCTCAGGGGGTATTTCTCCGGCGCACAGAGGACGACAACGTCGCCCGCGTGATGCAGGCAGACTATCTCTCCGCACGCGCGCCGCGGGATGTGTTTGGTTCCAGTCCACTGTCGCTTCCGGCCTCACCTGGCATCCGGTTGCCTGCATCGCTGGCGGAAGGCCATGACGGACTTTACGTCGTTGTCGATCTGGGACGCGAGGAAGTTGGATACCTGCAACTGGAGATGGATGCCGCAGACGGCGCACTCATCGATGTGTCCTGGGGTGAGCACCTGGATGATCTGCGCGTGCGGGCCTGCGTGGGTGGGCGCCATTTTGCCACACGGTACCGATGCCGGACGGGCCGACAGAAGTACACACACCCGCTGAACCGTATCGCCTGCAGGTATCTGCAGCTTCATATCAGCCAACTGACCGGCGACCTGACACTGTATTACGCCGGTCTGCTGCCGACAGAGTATCCCATACAACCCGCTGCACGCCCGCTCCTCGCGGACGCCCTGCATCAGCGTATCTACGATACCAGTGTGCGCACACTGCATCTCTGCATGCATGAGCACTACGAAGACTGCCCCTGGCGGGAGCAAAGCCTGTATGCCATGGACATGCGCAATCAGGCGCTTGCCGGCTATTACTGCTTCAAGGAATTCCGCTTCCCATGGGTCTCGCTGGATCTCCTGGCTCGCGGCCTGAAGTCAGACGGTTTTCTGGAACTCTGTGCACCGGCTGAAGTGCCCATCACAATCCCGGCATTTACTTTTGCCTGGGTATTGGCTGTTGGCGATCTTTTCCAGCACAGCGCCGATCAACGCGTAGCCGATCATTTTTACCCGTCTGTCCGCACCATAATGGACAAACACGTCCACGCGGCCGGAAGTGGCCTGCTGCCGCTGGCACAGGGGCCTCGGTATTGGCACTTTTATGACTGGGCCGATGGCCTGGATGGCTACATGCGTGCCGATGGATCGATCACGCTCCCGGCACCGGGTGAACGCCATGACGCACCGCTCAATCTGTTTTTCATACTGGCGTTGGATACCGCGGCCCAGTTGGCCGAGGTATCCCATGACCTCGAGTCCGCGCATCGTTACCGGCGCTGCGCAACCAGACTCCGAAGGCTGACGCATCAGACATTTTGCGGCGAGGATGGCGTGTACCTGACATATACGGGTATGGACCATCGCTGCGAGTTAGTCCAAGCGCTTGCCATTCTGGCCGGTGTCGCGCCGGATGAGACAGCCCGGCGCCTCCACAAGAAGCTGGCGGACGGTGACCAGACGCTCGTTCCAACCACACTCAGCTATTGCTATTACAAGTTCGAGGCCCTGTTAACGGACGCTGCCTCCTACCGCACTGCAGTCTTCGAGCATATTGAACGCGACTGGGGATACATGCTGCTGCAAGGCGCCACATCGTTTTGGGAGACGCTCAACGGTGCATCCGACTTTGACAATGCCGGAAGCCTGTGTCATGGCTGGTCCGGCATACCGGTCTACTTTTACCATCGCTACGGCATCGAGTAATCACCCTTCGGGCGGATGCTGTCTACCGTTCCGGTCAGCGGCCTCCGCCTCCCGGATAGCCTGCTGCCTTCGGTTGCCATACGTAATTCCAAGTGGCAGCAGGATGGCGTATGGGATCCACAGCAGCCACCGGTATAACGCCGGCAGTACGAACATCAACGTCACAAACAACAGGCCGGCCAGCCACCAGACGATGGCGCACCGCACCATGAAGGCGCGTTCCTGAGGCCCGTGCGTCTGGCGGATACTGCACCAGGTACCAAAGGCGCTGCCGGCCAGCCCTATCACGCCGCCCACTATAGTTCCGACCCAACCCACCAGAACGCCGGTGCCTGCGTCCATGTGTCTACCTCCTGTCCACGGAGATCCGCCTCGCCACGGAGGCCTATAACAACACCTTTACGATACTGAACGTACTCACGGAACAGATCAGTATTCCTACGAGGATCATCATTGCGCGTTCCGGCAGTCGCCGACAGACCAGAGCGGCCACCGGTGCGGCGAGTACGCCGCCAATCAACAGCCCCAGGCTGACCTGCCACATCACCACACCGATACTTACCACAAAGGTTGCCGCCTGCGCCATCGTCACAAAGAACTCGGCAGCATTCACCGAGCCAATGGAAGCGCGCGGGCAGTGACCCCATGCGACCAGATTGGTCGTCACGATGGGCCCCCAGCCGCCTCCACCAATGGCGTCGAAAAAGCCGCCGCTCAGCGCCAGAGGCGCCACCACACGCTGAGGCACACGCCGGGGATGACGGGCGTGCAGCGCCTTATGGATGATGACCAGCCCCATCACCACCAGATATGCCGAAATGTATGGTTTGATGACATTGCCATCGATGCGGATCAATATATACGCCCCCAGTATCCCACCGATCACACCAGGGATGATCAGCGGCGCCAGCAATCGGCGCTCGACATTGCCTACCAGTTGATGCGCGGCTCCTGACACACCGGTAGTCACTAACTCCGCCGCCTTCACGCTCGCGCTGGCATGTAGCGGCGATACGCCAAGAAAGATCAACAGTGTGGTGGACAGCACTCCATACGCCATACCGATCGCTCCATCCACCAGTTGAGCCAGAAAGCCAATCATGGTGAAGAACACCAACGGGTTGCCAATATCTGTGAGTTGCATATGTTACCTTGCCTGTACAGCACTGATTGCCGGAGAACACGCCAGCCGGAGAACCGGTTGTCGCCCTCCAGTTCCACGAGTGTAACAGGCAGTGTGCATCAGTAAGGGGATCTGTTGCGCCACGATTAGCACTATCTGGCCAAACAACGCAGACGTCGCGCTATACTGGGGGCTCCGGTTGATCACCCAACCGATGCAGCAGGGCATCTATACGCCTCGCGCGTGTTTCGGCTGTCTTAGCGCTGCAGATGTGCGTAATCGCTTCACGCTGCAGATAAGCCGGCTGAGACGCGAAACGCTCCACCAAACGAGCGTCTGCCAGGCGATGGGACAGATCATCGGGGATCTCAACAGGGCGCGGCTCTGTATCCACGGACAACTCGACGTGTATGGGATCTCCGGGACTTTTGCCGCCTCCCTGATCGCGCATGGCATGGCTGTAGATCAGATAGTGCCCGTTGCGGCTGGGCAGCAGAGTTCCTCGAAAGGCGACGCCGTCCACGGTACCGCAGACGTTGATCCGGTTCCGGGAGCCCTGCTCTTCCACAAACGCGGCCGGCACATAACAAACCGTCCAGGCAATCTTGCCCGGCAATCGGCACAGCACTGCATCGAACTCCATTCAGATCATCCTCGCCATATCACGTAACGTATATACAGCGCCATGGTCACTTCCACCCCTAGGTGGTACAGCAACGCACCCATATAGCGCCGCGCGCACTCAAGGACGTCGAACGCTTCATTCCAGCACACCACCCACCGCGGCGAGTACAGCACAACAGACGATCAGCAACGGAGTCATCAGTATCTCTTGGGTATGTATGTTACTCATTTGCCTTGGCCCTTTCCGGGCATGCGCCTAATTATGTTGTCTTGCAGACATGCGGTATCACCTGGCGCCGATCTTCCTGTACGGGCGGCTATATATCGGGCCGCGGCCTTGATCGCCTCGTCGCCTCTGGACGCCCCTTGGTCTGGTTTCCATTCGTTGCCGTCGGCAAGTCTGCCCACTGCCCGATTGCCAATAGAGTTGATCTGGACGCTTTGATTGCGGATGATGATATAGACGCTCAGAAACAACACGTAAGAGACCAGCGACACCACACCAAGAGCACTGGCAAGAAGTTCCTGGGCATTGAACTGCAAGCATATCATCATCACAACCAAACAAGCACAAAGATCGCCTTGAATCGCTTGGGGTCCTTACCCCACTCCGGTATGTTCATTCAGATACGCTCAGATGCGCCATGGTTCATCTCTGGCAGTTGTGTAACACTCCGTCTGTAAATTGAGGTGTTGGGCTGGCACAATGGTTTTG
>CAZHSN010000160.1:0-8575 GCA_964535125.1 uncultured bacterium | reverse complement strand
AGCAGAACATCCGACCTGTTCGCCCGAAGCCCGACTGCACCTCGTCACAGATCAGCAGGATGTCATGATCACGGCAAAAGCGCTCCAAGGTGCGGGCATACGCATTCGGCAGGAAAAACGGTCCTGCACCTTGGTATGACTCGACCAGCACGCCCGCTATCTGCTCGGGATGCACGTTCTGAGCATGCAATGCACTCAGAAAGCGTTCGAATGATACGTCGGTTTCAAACCATCCATCCGGAAATGGGACTTGAACAAAACCCGTATCGGTCGGATGCCCGATCCACGCCTTCAACGCCGGCGTTCCTCCCGCCAGTTGCGCCCCCAGCGTTCTTCCGTGAAAGGCGTTGGTGAAGGACACAATCGTTCGCTTGCATCCCCCCCCTCTGGCCTGGGCATAGGTTCTGGCCAGCTTGATACAGCATTCCACCGCTTCCGAACCCGTGGTCAACAAAAACACGCGCCAGCGGTCAACAGGCTTGGGCATCGTCTGCTGCAGGGCGGCACACAAATCTGCACGCCGCTGGTGGGTAAACACATAGGTACACAGCAGCTCCTGATCGATGGCCTCCCGCACGGCCTGCAGAATCGCCGGGTGGGCGTGACCGACGTTGGCCACCAGAACGCCGCTGCTCCAGTCAATCCACCGATTGCCCCATGGATCCTCCACGGTAAACCCAGTGGCTCGATGCCATACGACCGGCGGCTGCCCCATCATGGAGACAGGTTCGGTACGAGACAGGGTTTCAAACAACGGCAGCGATTCAGGCACAGGCAGCTGTCCCTGAACAGATCGATGTGCCGTACGCACCGAGGCGACATCCCTGGGCTTCAGATTATAACGCGCCATGATCAGTTTCTCCGTATACGAACCGGTTTTCCGGTCTTGATGCTCTGGTGAACCGCAGCGGCGATGCGAGTGGCTTCGAGGCCATCTATCGCAGTTGCCAGACACCCTTTCAATGACGCGGGGGATCTGCCCTGCATCACGCTGCGAACGTTATGGATGAAGTCGGCGATACTCTCCACGCCATATCCGCGCAGTTCCACCACCCCGTCGCTGGACACCACTTCATGTCGAAAGTTATTGTTATACGTGCGCATACCCTCATGCGCGATACAGCTGCGCATGCCCCGATCCTGACTGTCACACTCAATCAAACCGCGCGAACCCACCAGACGCAATCCCTGGTTGACGATCGCCTCAAACCCATCCGGGATCACCCAGCTTGTCTGAAATGTCACCACCGCGCCGCCGTCAAACGTCACCGTCGCTGTTGCATGATCCAGCGTATCCAGCGCATATTCGGATTTGAGAAAACGACGGCTGCCATGTGCGTTGACGCTGCGGGCTTCCTGTCCCAGGATCCATCGGATCAGGTCGTAGAAATGCACACCCAGAAACCACACCGGTGAAGACTGAGATGCCCAGTGAGGAAACCATCGGGTCGGCACCTCGATACGATCCTCCATATGCACATACCCATACAGAACCTCTCCCAAGTCGCCCTGTCGAACCCGTTCGGCGATCTTTCGATGGTCCGGGTCATATCGCTTGTGAAAATCAACCTGAACCAACAAGCCGGTGCGTTCGGCCATTTCGACAATCAACTCACATCCGGCCGGATCAGTATCCATCGGCTTTTCCACCAGCACGTGCCGGCCTCGATGCAGCGCATCCAAAGTAACAGCACGATGCAGGTGGTCTGGCGTCGCCACGGTAACGGCATCCACACCAGGATGCTCCAGCGCTTCGACATAGTCGGTATATACAGAGATCTGGTATTCGCGGTGCAGCGCGTCGACATGCTCACGTCGGCCAACTGCCGCACAACACAGCCTGGCTAAGCCCTGTCGTTCCAGCTGACGAATAACATCCAGATGCAGTCTTCCGAACTTTCCCGCGCCGATCACGGCGATGCCTGGTTTCATGTATCCATGTCCTCCACACCGCACCAGCGTACCGCCATCCGGATGAGTACCCGGGCCGCTGAGCGGATGTCTTGTATGCGAATCCGTTCCTGAGCCGAGTGCGCGTCGGCCAGATCACCGGGGCCGAACGTCAGCACCGGCATGCCCGCAACATGATGAAACAGACGGGCGTCACAGGAGGCGATCCAACCAGACAGCGGCAAATCGGGGAGAATCCCGTGAGACGCGTCTGCGAAGCACCCCACCACGGGTGCATCCAACGGTGTGGCGTATGGTTCGTTTCTTAGGCGTCCTGCCGAAAGCCGAACACGCTTCCGCACCGATTCGGGCAATGCGTGTGTCAGCCACTGATCCATCTGATCAACCACCTGCTGACAGCTCCAGTCCGGCAGAAACGCAACGCCGCCCTCCAGCACACACTGATCGGCCACTGACGCCGGCCACTCTCCGCCACGGATGCACCCATAGTTGACGACTACCGGACTGGGATGGTGCGGGAACAGCGGATGGCCGGCGAACACCCTGCGCAGATGCGTCTCAAACTCATTCAGCGCGTTCAACACCAGACTCATCTCTGAGATCGCATTGATACCGTCCCACCACTTCCCCATATGGGCAGCGCGGCCCTCCGCTTCGATCCGGTACCAGACCGCACCGCGATTGGCCGGATGCATCGTCAAGCTGGTCGGCTCCAGCACAATGGCGGCATCTGCAATCTCTCCCTGACGCAGCAACGCCAAGGTGCCGTTTCCGCCTGCTTCCTCTTCGAAGACGCATTGCACACTCAGTCGACCTTGCAGGCGGACACCCAGTCGATGCAGCACCAACGGAACAAGCAGCGCTGTAACGATTTGGCCTTTCGCATCACAAGCTCCTCGCCCGGCAATCCACTCACCGTCTCTCACCGGGTTCATGTCGCCTGCCACTGTATCCATGTGCGTGTTCAGGACCAGTGACCGGCCGATCCGGCTGCTTGGCGCATCCATCACAAGGTTGTACTGATCCGCATAGCCTGGATGATCAGGGATTTGGGTTGCCCAAGGATCGTCCATCAAGCCATCCGGCGCACTCACCGGCCGCCATGGAAGCCCCGCAGCGTCCGCCCAGTCTTGCAGACGCTGACGCACGTGTGCCTCCTGACCGGGCAGACTGGGGATAGCTATCAGTTCGCACAGCAGGTCCAGTACATCGTTCAGCGACGCATCAATCGCGTCATCCAAGCGTGTCAGCGGGACGCTCATAGTGCTTTACCCCACACGTCCAGTTCGGTAAGGAACGGTCCTTCGTCGGCCTCATCGATCACCCAGAGGAGCCAGCGTGTTCGCCACGGCGCTCCATCCGCAGGGAACACATGCGAAGTATGCAGCCCGCCATCGCCCAGATCCTCTGTATTCACCCGCGCCAGCAACTGCCAGCCGTGAGCAGCCGGATCACCCGCGGCTTGCGGCTGTGCGCCGCCGGTATGCATCCAGAGCGTGAAGCGCTGTGGCGCCCGGTTGGTGCGGTGCCAACTGTGCGTTACGATTCGGTCTATGAGGCATGTACGGTTGCAGTCCAGCAAAATGCGCCCTTCTCCGTTGTCCAGCCAGACCGCCCGACCAATGTCGTCATGATCGCGGGCGCCCAGGCCATCCAGCAGCCGAGGAAGGCGTGTTCCGTCCGCTCCTGCGTTGCGGTGCGGCTCTGCCAACCCATCGCCGCTGACGGCGCAGGCAGTCGCACCTGACCCTTGACCGGCATCCACCAGGTCATCTGTACGCACGGAGTCATCCGGATGGACCGACTCCGGGTTCGCCGAACGCCGCTGCAGCACCCGTCCCAATGCCTTCATGCCTGTGGTTACCAAGCCACCCGCTGCGCGGCGCAGGTTGATAGAAGTCAAGCGCTGCATGTGCCGCCAATCGATACCGGCATACTGCACGCTTGGCGCGGGATTGGTCTCACAGACAGCGGCAACCAGGTAGACCGACCGCTCGTTGGGCAGCCATACGGTGCGATCCCGAGCGTCGACATCCAACGTAATGTGATGAAGGTAGGCATACTGATAGATCTCGTTCACCCCGTTCCGGTCATGGGTGTGCGAACACCACCAGGCCACCCGGTCGTTACGGAACCAGGCCGGTTGCAGCCCTGCCGGCATGCCGCCTGTGTAGGCGGCTAGCGTTCCGGTACCGGGTTCACGCCTCACGCGGCGGTCGAACGCGCCAAATAACCCGCTCCAGGATCCGGCATCCCGACTCACCCGCTTGGTATTAAGGCGGTACGCGACCGACCGGGTACGCTCTGAGGCGACCAGCAGATGAAGCCGACGCGGTCCCGTACCGGGAAGCGCCAGTCTCTGGCCGCGCATCCTGAGGGCATTCCGCACATCCCGTGAGCCATCGGCGAGCACAAAGGGAACGCCATCGGCAGTCACCTGCTTGGGCCACAACTCAGCCGGATAGCGGCGGGATGCCTCTCCGATACCATGCGGCACGCGTTCTCCGTCAGCCGATGTGATATCGGTATCCAACGGCAACCGCAATGGAGTCATGCCGCGCGTATGGGTTTGTCTGACCACATGCAGACTGACGCTGCGCAGGCCCCACGCGGGTAACGTAACACGGAGACCACGGGGATCCACCGGTTGCTCACCCGCCAAAGGCCGTTCCTGTCCGTCAATCTGTCGGGCGCTCACCACGCGCGGCGCCAGTGTCACCCTGGCGGTCACGGGTGCGCCCGTCCGATTCACCAGCCGCAACACCAGCCGGTCCCTGTCCTCTTCGCGTTTCAACGCCAGTAAACCTACGTCGTCATGATCTATGTTCACCATACTGAGGCTGCGTCCCGAAACTCCCGGGTGCGGCGTGGTGACCCAACACATCAACGGTACATTGACACGTTCAGCGGTGCGGTCTGACCGCTCTGGACGCAGACGGCCCGGATGCCCTGCCAGCGCGCAGGTCACCCGATGGCGTCCCCAATCTTGCGTGTTCTGATCACGCAGATCTCCGCGCGCTTCCGGGGTGTGCAGCAATGTCAGGCGGAGCGTGTCATTCGCGGGTCTGTCACTGCCAAACTTACCGTCATCATACAGGCTCACGCCATAAGTACCGGCCGTGTCGGTCAGGTTCATCCAACGCTGCACCGGCATTTCATAGCATCTGGGGTTGTTGGTGGGCCGACTGACGACACCGACCCCTCCGGACCAGGTTGCGGTGGAGTTGGAGACGGTCAGCGGCCATTCGGCCTTGAGGCTGACCCCACGGCTCTGCCAGTCGATTTCGGTGTCAACCTGCACCCGATCCGACCCTTGCGCCAGACTGATGCGCTGCACAAACACAGAGTTGCGGGCACGTCGGGTCACCTCAATCGCCACACGCACCGGTCCACGTTCGACCACTCGGATCTGCGCCGGCCCCTTTACCCAATCAATCGGTGGTTTCTGGCGGTCCTTCCAGTCCATGTTCCACGCCGGGTAGATACTGGGCGACTCCTGCTGGAACACCAGCCGCGCCGGGCGCTTCAGTATCTCGCGACGCCCGTGCGCCAGATCCAGGATGCTGCTGATGTCCCCGTCGGCATTGATCTCAACACGGTAGCGCTCATTCCCCAATGACCGCCCGCTGACGCGCAACAAGGAGGTCGGATGCGGGGATGACATCTCCGTGAGATGGAACACGGTGACGCTCATGGCCGGAACTCGCGCCCGGAACAACACCGTCGTCCCGGTGTGGCTCCACGAGGCGAACTGGGCAGCGGTTGTGCGGCCATCTGGACCAACGACAGCCGGACGGCGCAGAGAACCCGACGGTATTCGGACTTCAGTCACCTCATCACGCGCGAAGGACGACGGGTTGAACACGATCACCGGCGTCCCCTGTCCGCGTGTGTTCAACCGTGCTGCCAATGTTTGGATCGAGTGATCCAATACCGTCTGGAACCGTCGGGCGGCCAGCAACTCATCACTCCAGCACCAGTCATAGCACCTGGGAAGGCTGGTACCAGGCAGCATGTCATGCATCTGGCTTCCCAGCACCAACCACCATGCTGCGCGCAACGCCTCCGCGGGATAGGGTTCACCCAGCCACCAGGCCATCGATGCCGCACGCTCGGCACAGTCGGCAAGCACTTCGTTCTTCCGATTACAACGTTTCATCCACGCCTGCGACGTCAACGAACCCGCGGAGTGCTCCACCAACAGCATTTCGCCTGCAAATCGCGGCAAGCGCACCCGCTGCGCCTCGGTGACATCCTGGAACAACTGGTCAGCCCGGGCCAGTTTGACACGGTAGTGTCCGTCATTTCTGCGCGACGCCTCAGCATATCGCCTCACGTCGTCCTCGCGCAGTGGACCGCCTGTGTCGCCCACCCCGAAGTAGTGATAGTCCGCCGGAAGACCGTACTGCTCAGCGTTCGCCTGGATACGCCGATTCCAGTCCGATGCCATGTCGACACGTCCCGAGATCGACCCCACATAGCTGCCGGGGTCCAGCGCGGCCATCACCTCAGCCCCGTCCGGCCCGCGCCACATACCGACCGGGAACGGTATCCCCACAGCGCTGTTCCACGTGAGCTTCTGTGTGGAGAACCCCTTCAACCCGCAATGAGCCATGATGGTGGGCATGGATGCAGCAAATCCGAAGCAATCCGGCAGCATCACATCGACCGATCCCCGCCCGTACCGCATGCGAAAAAACCGGTTGCCGTATAGTATGTGACGCACGAGTGATTCGGGACTTGGAACGAGCGTATCAAACTCATCCACTGAACTGCCGACAGGCGCCCAACGCCCCTTTTTGATGTACCCGAGCAGCCGTTGATACAAGCTCGGATAGTACTCCTCGGCCATCTGGTAGCGACGGGCGCCCGTGAAGTTGAACACCAACTCGGGATACCGGTCTAATAAGGCGAAGTTACCCGTAAGTGTGTCGGGCAGGAACTGCCCGATTGTCTGCCGGTAGTCCCATCGCCATTGCGTATCCAGATGCGCATACCCTACGCAATGCAGGGTGGGAGCTGGCATGTCTGAAGCGCACGCCACACTCCCAATCGCCAGCGCAGCCGCCAGAACCGTCCAAGTTCGCATCGCGTCACCTCCCGACAACAGAAAGGTTCACAGCCACGATGGGTGATTCCTGCCGGGTCCAACCCCACTCCGCCCCCAAGTACCGGTGTGGCCATGGCGGATCATATCGTAGAGTCACACATCCGCAGGATTCCAGTGAAGAGTCAGTCAATCTGTATGGGGAGTTGGTCGCCAGACCCATCGTCCAGACCACGGCGAGTTGTGTTCGCCTCACAGTCGTTGAGGCGGCCAGTGCGCCCGGGCCAGTACAATGAGTCTGCACAACCAGATCCAATGGAGGCGTACCGGTTATCGGTAAGGTCATTGGCAATCCTGAGGGATGACGAATGAACACAACCGTATGACTTGTTGACGACTTGGCAACTGAAGGAGATATGACGTGTCCATTTTGCGCATTCTGCTGAAACGGCACACCAGTTACGACAATCCTGCATCGTTGGGATCGCGCTTGAGGTCCAAGCGTATCCAACCATTGCTGCAGATGATCGACACAGTGTATAAAACCAAAGGCGCAGTACGTATGATCGATCTGGGCGGAACCGATATCTACTGGAACATCGTACCAGCGCAGTACTTAAGTGACCGCAATGTTACGATCACCATAGTCAACCTTCCAGGCAGTGACATGCCGGCAGATCATGGCCCCTTTCGGTTTATTGAGGCGGACGCCTGTGAACTCACAGATATACCGGACAACTCATTCGATATTTCTCATTCAAACTCCGTACTGGAGCATGTCGGCGATTGGGACCGTATGGTCAGATTCGCGTACCACCTGAGACGGATATCCACGTCCTACTTCTGCCAGACTCCCAACTACTGGTTTCCTTTGGAACCTCACTTCATGACGCCATTGATCCACTGGTTTCCACGACCGGTACGGCTGTGGTTGTTCATGCATATATCCTTGGGACATTGGCGCAAAGCGACATCTGTCGACCAAGCCATGCGCACCGTCGACAGTGCTCGGCTTCTGAATAAGCAAATGCTTAGGACGCTGTTCCCAGAGGCCACTATCATTACAGAACGGTTGTTTCTGCTGCCGAAATCGTTTATTGCTATTCGTACCCATCACTAATCTCATGACGCAACCGGGATGCTTGTTCCGTTAAGTGTCCCGAGTAATACTCTGAGACTCCGAGCAATAGCCGCATACAAGCACCGTTCGAAGCGCCATTACCCGCCATTCCGGACCCGATAACAGACAGCCGCACCAGCGCAAGGCCGATGCGGCTGCCAACCGTAGAAGTTGACTCAGGTTACGGAACGACGATGTCAGCTCCGTTGAACACTACCTGATACAGGATAGGACTACTCGGTGACACCTCAATGGTGCGTGTGGCAAGCACCGTCCCACTGCGGCCAGCCCGCACAACGATATTCGCTTTTTCGGTGGGGCCGTTGAACGTAAACGATATGTTCTTGGTTCGCCTCGCACCGGGTATCAGCTTGTTGGAGGCATCGAAGTCTTCGCCGGTTATGAATAAATGGGTGTCTGCGGCAGATCCGTTCGTCATGGTTACCGAATACGTGACGGTCATGGGGTAAAGCGGCGGATTGGGTGCTGAGTCTCCA
>CAZHSN010000159.1:0-8718 GCA_964535125.1 uncultured bacterium | reverse complement strand
ACCGATCAGCGCCGCGAACATCATCGCGCCAAAGCCCCACTGCAGCAGCTTGCGTTTGCTCTCCTGCAGCCGGTCGGCGAACACCATTGCCTCCATCTGGTGGCCCATCGGCAGGGTGTCATAGGTGCGGTCGAACCACCAGTAGGTGGTCAGGAGGCTCAGTTCGCGGCGTGTCAGCGCGTTGACGCTGGCCAAGCCGGTTGTCCAGTTGGTGATGCTGAAAAACGCCATGCAGAACAGTGGCATGGCCACCTGGGCGTACATGCGCGTCATCACCAGGATGGCCAGCAGGTACAGCCCGAACGTGAGCAATGCGACCTGCCAGCGCATGCCGGCCAGCACCGACAGCACCACCAGCAGCGCCAGTCCCGCCAGTGCGCCCCATAGTGCCGTGCGGTAGGACATCACTTCGCTCGCTTCGCCGGGCATCGGCGTTCGGGTGCGGATCGCGCGGGCCAGTTCACCCAGGAAACCGCGTGCGTTCCAGATCACCAGCAGGAACATCGCCAGCCAGGCGCCCTCCGCCAGCCGCTCGATGTAGGGAAACTGCGATGAGTCCATCACTGAGTCGGCGGTCCGCCAGGCCAGGATGGCGCTGACCAGCGTGAGGGCGCGAATCAACAGATAGAAGAACCAGCAGCTGAACGACACATCCAGCGGGATGAGGTAACACAGGCCGATGGCGTATGGCCACCACACCACCAGCATCGGCGCCAGGCTTGTGTAAGGGGGCGTGCGGAATACCGTGCTGCCGTAGTCGACCATGCCCAGCGGGATCCGGGGGATGTTGGGAAACAGCGAGGACAGATAGTTGCAGGTGAGCAGACCAAAGCCGATGAGGAAGCCGATGGTCAGCATCCCGGTGGAGAACAGCGTGCGCGCGTCGTTGGTGCGCGCCATCATCAGCGGAAGCTCGATGATCGGGAACTGAATTCGTTCTCGATCGGCCCATTGCCGGCGGAACAGCGACCCCAGGCACAGCGGCGTCCAGAACAGCCCGAACATGAACACGAACCAGAAGCACATGGGGACCACCCACCAGCGCCACACCTCCGGGTGGAAGAAACGCCAGAAGTGGCGCGTGCCGATGAAGAACTCATGGATGATCTCGCGGTTTTGCGGCAAAAAGAACGGTGGCAGGAGGTTGGCATAGGGATCATAACCGGCGTTGGGTGGCGGCACATGGAACGGCCATAACAGCGTGGGGAACAGATACACCAGCATCTTCGCGCTGATCACCACCGCGCTCAGTGTGGTCATGGTGAACACCACCATCATCTCGCCGGGCGTCACCACCCAATGCGGCTTGCGCCGTTTCCAGATGGCGTTGTGCAGCATCAGGCAGAACAGGATGCCGATGATCGTTCGAATGGGTGTGATGACCGTCAGATCACCGGTGTTCTGCAGCGTGGCCTCTTCGTAGATCGCCCAGATGGTGTGGACGACGGTGAACGCCATCCCCAGCCAGACCGCACGCGTGGAGAGGCCGCGACGCGGGGGCGTAATGGTATCGGGCGTGTCAAACGGCTGCATACCGGGTGATTCGCTGTCTGTACCGGCGCCTCCTGCCTTTGTGCGCGGCTGTCGCCGCGCGGGCAGGCGTTTCGCTTCGCTCAACGCGGGCAAGCGTGGCTGCGCCCCGCGGTGCTGCGCGAAGCGATGCCCGTCACCCCCGCAATTCGCTGTCCAGCGCGCCGTCGGCGGTAAAGAGCCGGCGGTAGCCCATCCAGGCCAGCAGCAGGCAGCCGAGACCCGTGGCGGCGGTGATCATATACATGACCACGATCTGGTAGCGCACGGCGTCGCGCGGGTTCGCTCCGCCCAGGATCTGCCCGGTCATCATGCCTGGCAGGCTGACCAGCCCCACCACAACCAGCGCGTTGATGCTGGGCATCATGCCCAGGCGCACGGCTTCGCGCACGCAGGGGCGGATGGCTTCCCAGGGGGTGGCGCCCAGAGCCAGCAACGTCTCGATGCTGTCTCGACGGTCGCGCGCCATCCGGTAGAGGCTCTCCAACGACAGCGCGATGGCGTTCATCGAATTGCCCAGCAGCATGCCGCAGATCGGAATGGCGACACGCGGCGTATACCAGGGCTCGGCGCGCACCACCACCGCAAGGACGATGATGGCCACGAGCACCGTGCTGAGCCACATCGCCAGAAAGGACAGCGTCTGTGGAAAGCGCCGCACGGAGGGCTGGCGCGAACGCACCGAGAGGGTCGCGACACCCGTCATGCCTGTGACCACCAGCGCGACCGCCCACCACGATACCCATCCGAAGACGACATGCAGCACCGCGCCAACGGCCAGCAGTTGAACAGCCGCCCGGATGCCGCCAACAAGCAAGGGCCGCAACAGGCCCAACCCGAGCGCGGCCGATACGAGGCCGGTGAGCAGCAGCAGCACGGCGCTGAGCGCCAGTTGGGCATCCGATATGGGGACGACTCCAGCGTTCATGGGGTCAGCTCCAGACGGGTGATCGGTGACTGTAGATGATCTAGGTCGTTTGGCTGATGCGTAACCAGCACCACAGCGCGTTCGCCCTGGCTGAGCCAATGGCGTATGGTGTTCAGTGCCAGCACCCGGGTATCTGCATCCAGTGCGGCCGTCGGTTCATCCAGCAGCAACACGTCCGGTTGGGGCAGCATCGCGCGCAGCAAGGCCACGCGCGCCAGTTCGCCGCCGCTCAACTCGCGGGCGGGCTGCGTTAAACGCTCTGCAGGGATCCCGCACGACTCCAGCGCGTCCTGCAGGTTGCGGGTATCGGGCCGTGGTGATCCTTTGCGTATCGCCAGTTTGAACCCGGCCAGTAGATTGTCATGCACTGTACCCGGCAGCGGGACGGGGCGCTGCGCAACCAGGCAGACACGGCTGCGCCAGTACGGTGGCGGGCAGGTGTGGGCCAGGCGGCCATGCAGAGAGATCTCGCCCGTTCCTGCATCCAATCGCGCCAGCACACGCAGCAGGGTGGTCTTGCCGCATCCGGATGGGCCGCTGAGCATGAGTATCTCACCCGCATGCACCGCGCCGGTTACCGGTCTGTGCGTTAACGGCCCGACCAGGGGGCTGACTCGTGTGAACTGCAGCAGCGGTTTCATGCGGGCCCGATGTAGACCAGCGACGGACCGTACCGCTTCAGCCAGTCTCGATGTATCCGATAATCAGGGACGACTTGCTCCACCAGGTCCCAGAACGATCGGGAGTGGTTGGGCACCTTCAGGTGGCACAGCTCATGCGTTACGACATAGTCGATGACGTCGATGGGGGCACCCCCCAGCCAGGCGTTCAACGTGATGCTGCCGTTGCTTCGGCAGCTGCCCCACCGGGTTTGCATGATCTGGTAACGAACGCGTGGCGGATCGACCTTCAGCACGGAGCAGCGGGTGTGCTGGATAGCCGGAGTGACGCGCTTCAGGCTGGCTTGAAGCGCCTCTATAACGGTCTGCATCACCTGACGGAGGTCGTATGGGTCTGGTACATACACCTGCAGCATCCCATCGGCAATCTCGTAATGACAGCTGCCATGCTGCACCTGCAGCGCCAGAGGGGTGCCCAGCAGTGTAACGGTCATGGCGGGCTTCAGCCGTTTCGAACGGCATTGCCGGGGCGCCGAGTGGAGCCTGTGCCACACTGCCGGTACACAGGAATGCAAGGAGGCTTCGAGGTTCTTTCGAGACATGCCGACCGGGGCGACGATATGCAGAGAGTCGTCATCCAGTGCCATCAGCCGGATACGGCTGCATCGTTTGTACTCAACGGTATAGCTCAGTGTGTGGGTGTTCCCCCAAGCGGCAGGCTGGCATGCCATACGGTTATTCGTCTTGGTCGCCCTCACGGTTTCGCACTAACTCCGGCGATCGCCAGATCACCCTGCCGTTCATCTGTACTGATTCCGGTGATCGGCCGATCCCCTGAGCCATTTGATCGACCAAATCGACCGCGGTCTGCCCCATCTGTTGAAAGTCGGGGTCGGTGGTCGGGAACGGTATGCGGTAGTGCTGCCCCAGCAGGTGATTGTCAAAGCCGGTAACCCGAATCTGATCGGGTATCCTGATGCCGCGTGTGAGCAGTGCGTCCATGAGCTGCATCGCCATGGCGTCCTCCCAGGCCATGACCGCATCGGGACGCGGATCCAACTGCAGCAGTTGGTCTGCGATCAGATCCGTATACTGAAACGCGAACCGGTCTGCTTTGACCAACTGGTTGGGCCAAAGCCTGTAGGCATCGGGCACGCTCAACCCGTTCAACTCCATCGCCCGCAGATAGCCCGCTCGGCGCTGGTGTATCGAAAACATCATGTTGCGATGGTCGGTGTCCATGAAAAGGATATTCTGATGCCCATGATCGATCAGCGCCTGGGCCATTTCGAACCCTAACCGATAGTTGTTGACGCTGACGACCGGGCGGTTCCATTCTGGACAGCCCAAGTCGGCCAGCACAATCGGCAGATCACGCCAGCGTCTGGCCAACGGATCTTGCGCCGCTGTCGCGGGGTCGCGCAACGGGTATTCCGTGACCGGCATGAGAATCAGCCCGGTGCATCCGGCCTGCTTAAAATGTTCGATCAGTGCAGTTTCCTGGTCGAGTGTATAGTTTGAGGAAGCGGACAACACCTGATAGCCCAGCTGATGCGCGCGTTCTTCGATGCCGCAATACACCAGCGTGGGCAGGGGGCCGCCCACGGCGCGTAGATCGGCGATGAACGGAGCGATGAACGCAATCGTTGGTTTCAGTTTGACCCCTTCACCAACGACACGCACATAGGAACCGCTGCCGCGCCGCCGTTCGATCAGTCCCTGCTCGGTCAGCAGTGCGAGCGCACGGCTGATGGTGACGCGGCTGGCGCCCAGCAGGCTATGCAGTTCGCGCTCGGTGGGCAGTTTGGCGCCCACCTGAGTGCAACTGGCTATCCAGCGCTCGCGGATATGTTCGGCGATATCCCGGTAGGTGGCGCGCCTAGCCATGTGATCTGTCCAGATGGCCGCTGATGGGAGTGATTGTTGTCAAACTATTCCCTCCATAATATGGGCGCCGGAAGCTGAACCGACGACGGATGAACGACGTGGCCCGTGATCATCTGATCCACCAAGTCTACCGCGTATTGTCCCATGAGTTGCAGATCCGGGTTGGATGTCGGGAATGCCGGTTGGAAGGTTCGTCCCTGAACGTGGTTGTCGAAACCGGCGACTCGTATGTCATTGGGCACCTGCACACCTGTGTCGATCAGGAGTCGGATCAATCCCATCGCGGTGGCATCCTCCCAAGCGATCACCGCATCGGGGCGGGGTGAAAGGTGCAGCAGGCTTTCCACTATCTGGCCCAGCACTGCCACTGACGCTTCCGTACGCTTCGCCGGATCAGGTTCGCGTAATATATCAGGGCCATCGGAGGTGAGCCGCAGCACCAGTTCCGGCCGGAAGCTGGATACCGCCAGCGGCCACTGCCGGTATGCGGGCGGTACCGGCAACCCATGCGCTTCCATGGCGCGCAGATATCCCGCCCGGCGCTGGTGGATGGACTGATGCAGCGTGGTGTGATCGGTATCCATGAACAGGATGCGCTGGTGGCCGTGCCTGATCAGGGCACATGTCATATCATAACCCAGCCGGTAGTTGTTAATGCCTACGATCGGTCGGCCCCATTCCGGCGCGCCCAGATCGACAATCGCAATGGGCATATCCCTCCAACGGCGAGACAATGGATCCTGACTGGCGGTGTTCATTGTGCGCCTGAGATCGGTAGTGACTGGCATCAGCACGATGCCGGCGGCGCCGCTCTGCCGGAAATGGTCGATCATCTGTGCTTCGGTGTCCAGAACGAAGTGAGACGCCGCGGCGATCACCTGATACCCAAGTTCCGTGGCGCGTTCATCGATACCCATGTGTACCAGCGAAGGAAGCGGGCCGCTGTAGACACCGGCCGGTGCGATATAGGGAGCGATAAACCCCAACGTGGGCTTCGGCGTCAACGCAGCGTTGATGCGCCGAATATAGGAGCCACTGCCGCGACGCTGCTCAATGATCCCCTGCTCCGCCAACAGGTGCATCGCTCGGCTGACGGTGACTCTGCTGACGCCCAAATGCATCTGCAGTTCCCGTTCAGTGGGCAGTCTGGAGCCCTCTTCCGTGCAAGTTGCAATCCATTGCTGGCGGATGATTTCGGCGATCTCGCGGTATGAGGTACGTTTGGCCATGAAATGATACTCCGACGCCGACATTGGCATATGCCACTTCATCGTATCGCATCACCGGTGTGTTTGCATGGCCGCCCGCGTTACGCATTCCGCGCCGGTTCCGTACAATACGTTGGACAGTACAGAATCCGGAAGGAGATCATCATGGCATCATCCACCTGGCGGACGACGCATGCGGGTGTCGCGCTGGAGTTCATTGATACACCGGCAGGTCCCCGGTTATTGGGGCTGCTTCCGGCTGGCGCGCCCAGCGCCGAGGGGAGAGCGATACCGACCTCCCCGCTGCGCATTGCAGTGGCCGGACATCACATCGGCATGAACGACAACACCGTGTCCGGTGTGACCGCGTTCAACGAGTCAATGACTCTGCTGGAACGCACCCAGACAGCCGACATGCTCGAGCTGAGCTACATCCATGCGGAGACCGGCTTGAAGGCTACGGTTCGGTATGAGTGGATACCTGGCGCAGCGGTGGTGCGGAGTGTAGTCACGGCGCAGAACACGGGCGATGAACCGGTTGTGCTGACGCACCTGGCGTCGGCGTTTTGTAATGGACTGGGCAGCGACGGCTTACGCGCCTGGTGGGATCCGCAGCGCTTTCTGGTGCACTACTGCCGGCAGGTATGGGAAGGCGAGGGGCAGTGGCGTTCGGGCACGCTGGAAGATCTCGGGCTATACCCGGTCTCCTGCCATCCTGACGGTGGCGCGGTGCATCTGCATACGGTCGGCAGTGACAGCACCGCGAGGTTTTTGCCGATGCTGGTTGTAGAGGATCGTGAAACCGGCCACGTGTGGTATATGCAGATTGAGCCGGGTGCGTCCTGGCATTTGGAAATCGGCGCCCACTCCGGATGGGATGGCAGCCCCGGCACCGTGTTTTTGCAGGCAGACGCGGCAGACGAACGCTACCTTGGTTGGACCCTGACGTTGAACCCCGGCGAGTCGTTTGTCACGGCTCCGGCAGCAATGGGGTGTTGCGCCGGCGGCTTCGAGGAAGCCGTGCGCCAGCTGACACGATATCGACGCACACTAAAGCCGCAGCCCGCCTGGGACGGCGAGATGCCGGTGATGTACAACGACTACATGAACGCCCTGTGGGGTCAACCCACCCGCGAGAAGCTGATACCCCTGATCGATGCCGCAGCGCGTGTGGGAGTGGACGTCTTCACCATAGATGCCGGATGGTTCAGCCGGGCCGATAAGCCCTGGAACCATGGGCTGGGTGACTGGGCGCCCAGCCCGGACCGTTTCGGCCCCGATGGCGTACCCGGATTACTGAACATCATCCGTGAACGCGGCATGATCCCCGGCATCTGGCTGGAACTGGAGGTCTGCGCTCCCGACTCCGATACAGCAAGCCAGCCGGACGACTGGTTCCTGATGCGTAACGGACGGCGCGTATTCAGCAATGATCGGCTGTTTTTCAACTTCACGAACCCTGCCGTGTGTGATCACCTTCACCGCGTCATCGACAGGCTGGTGGAGATGGGGGTGGGGTTCATCAAGAACGACTACAACCAGTGCGTGGGATTGGGGGCGGACAACATCGCCTCCTCCGCGGCCGCGGGGCTGACGGTCAACCATCGCGCCTTCATGCGCTTTATCGATGAAGTGCGTGCGCGTCATCCGCGGCTGATTCTGGAAAACTGCGGCTCCGGAGCGATGCGTGAGGAGTATGCGCTGCTCTCGCACTTCCACATACAAAGCTACAGTGACCAGGAATACCACTATATGGCCCCCTCCGTGCTGATGGGCGGACTGGCCGGCGTGCTGCCGGAACAACTGGGTATCTGGTCCACCCCGTGGCCGTTGTTGTTCCTGCAGATGTCCACACCGGAAGTGCTGAGCAGTGATGCCTATCGTCAGCAGATGGCGGACGGGGAGCAGACCGTGTTCAACATGGTCAACGGACTCTGCGGGACCCTGTACCTCTCCGGGCGCATCGAGTACGCCGATGACTTCAACCTCGAGTTGATCCGAAAGGGTGTAACCGCGTACCGCGAAGAACGGGCATTCATCCGGCAGGCTTATCCCTTCTGGCCTACGGGGTGGCTGCGCATTACCGACCGGCATGGTTGGGGCAGCGTGGGGCTGGCCGATGAGACGTATGACCGGGCGCTGCTGGCGGTGTGGCGACTGCAAAGCCATGACGAACTGTTTACCATCCCGCTGCCGCGTTTTGCCGGTCGGTCGGTGGACGTGTCTCTGCGCTATCCGGCCGACTTCCCTTGTGACTGGCACTTCGCCCCGTCCACCGGCTTGCTGACGGTGCGGTTGCCGAAACAGGATACGGCCCGAATGCTCGAGATACGCGTTCGCTAAGAACGCGTGTCTATAGGCGGCGCATGTCTTGGCAGGGGCGGTTCGCGAACCGCCCCTACCGCAACGCGTCAGCGCCTTGGGCGTGTCGGTGGGTGCGCCAGAACCCATGGCGTCCTTACGTATCCCGCATACGCGTCCGACCTGCCGGAGGGGCGGTTCGCGCACCGCCCCCGCGGAAGAGCGCCGCGACGCGAACGAGCGG
>CAZHSN010000158.1:7378-8811 GCA_964535125.1 uncultured bacterium | reverse complement strand
ATCGCACGCAAATGCCGTCGAAAGGCTTCAATGGTACAGAATCTGACCCTGTCGCCTCGATAGACTCAGGATACGGAGACCACGCCCACGGATCACCCATCGACCAACCCAGGGCGTGCGTCGCACAGGAGGCCATACGATGCGCATATGGATCGCGACTCTCTGTCTATGCATCGGAATCAACTCGTGCCTGTCAGCCGATCTGAAAGATGGGGATCTGACGCCATATGAAAAGCTCTGCTCTCTCGCGTCTACTATGGCATCAGCATCGTCTGTGATTGACAACGTAGGTTTATACCGCTTTGACGCCTGTCTGCGCGGAGCAATGATGACAGGCCCGAAACGGATATCGTTCAAACTGCGCGTTGTGCCGAACAAGACAGTTTTAATACATGCCACGAGTTCAAGTGATATTGCTGACATGGATCTGTTAGTATATGATTTGAGTGGAAACCTGATTGCATCAAATACCCAGTTAGACAAATACTCTCGCGTAATATTTAAAACGCCAGCATCATCATACTGTGAAGTTGTGGTAATTCGTGCAGATTACAGCATTACACCAGAACCGTGCATGGTAGCGATCTATGAGATGCATGGATATAACACTTCAGAAGAGCAGATGATTCGTGCACTGACATTGGCTTTATACCCAAGAGATATCACCAAACTCTTAAGCCTTCCTCAAGACTGTATACGCCCGGTAGCATTTATGCAGGATTGGTTGGTTCTGGGCTTCACATTGGCCCCGCGGGAAGCCATGAACATTCCGATGCGAAGCGACCTGTTGCCGACTGTTGGAAGTTACTCAGCGCTCGCGGCATGTGATGCCGCAACCGCCGACATCACCATTTCTATACGGAATAGATCCGGAGACACGGTGGAAACAAGCATAACGGGCAAACTTCCAAGAATCATAGTAGCATGGGCGCCCCGGCCAGGCGAGGACTACACGGCAAGAGTGGTCAATACAGGAACAAAAGAGACATTGGTGCTATTCAGCCAATTCGCGAATGACGCCCGGGTCATCTACGCAATCGTTGAACGGCTCAACGGCACTGCGCCGCCTGCCAAGAGTATTGACTGAGCAGGCATCTCTCTTGCATCGTAAGGGGCGCCTGCACCAAGGTATGGCATCTGTTTGTGTACGGAAAGGAGACTAACGATGCGAATCTGGCCGATGGTCCTTGTGGCAATAGCCGTCCTGCTTACATCGCAGCCCATGCTGGCCGAAGAGGAAGACTCTGAACGGTTGACTCCATTCAAGTCAGCCGTCCTGGTGATGATGTCGCATGCAGAAGGCATTACGCAAGCGACAAAACAGAAAGTTGGGCTGTACCGCGATGACGTCTGTCTGCGGGCCACGATGTTGGCAGGTGGCGCACACGTATCCTTCCCTCTGCACATACGGGCCAACACCGAGTTGTTGATCA
>CAZHSN010000158.1:5539-7278 GCA_964535125.1 uncultured bacterium | reverse complement strand
GACAACAAAAAGGCCGACGTGGACGCCCTCTTGAGTGACCGGGCCGGCGAAACCGTGCAAGAAGATGTGGAGGAGGACCGCAACTTCGCCTTTCTCTGGTGGACACCGGAACGCGCCCAGACCTACACGCTGCAACTCACCAACGAGGGAGCCGAAGAGACGCTGGTGTTTTACGCCCGGTTCGACGTGAACTTCGATATTCCCGAAGGCGACTCCGAGCAGCGCGAGACCGAAGACACCATCACACCCACCAAAACGCTTTGACCGGCGGTATCCGGCTTGCCTGACACACCGAGAGCACGGAGGTTACCATGCGTACTTTATTAGTTTTTTTGATGCTTTGCACCACCCTGCAGACCGCACTGCCTGTCCGTTCGGATAATGACACCCACTTAAATCTGGCAGCCAAATGCGCCGCCTCGCATGCGGCGCTCCACAGCAAAGAGATGAGTCAACGGTTAGGAAGCACATACGGGTTTTACCGCCAGGATATATGCCTCTACGCCACCTCGCTGGTTGGCGGCGAGCGCGCCTCGTTCCGGTTATGGGTCAAGGCTAACACACCCGTCCGGCTGGAGGCGCTCAGCACGGGCCTGAACAGCGAGCTCTGGCTATTACTGAGCGGGAGTGAGGGACAGGCGATCGATCTTGGAGCGGGCAACCCGCCGTTGATAGATATCAAGGTCCCGCGCGACACCTACGTCACAGTCGAACTGGGGCGCTCCGGCTCCAGCCAAACGCCCGTCGGCTGCAGCGTAGCCGTGCTGACGCCAAACGGCTATCGAGGCGCCTTGTCGAGACTTCAATCAGCCGCAATCATGGTCATCGCCGAACAAAATGGAATGGCCAGCGCCCTGAACGTGTCTATGGACCAGGTGGCATCCATGTTATTGTCAGGTAACTGGCTGATGGTGGGCTGCGTGCTGGCCAAAGGCGAGTCGTTCAAGCTGGCCAATATCGAAACGGGTGACCGACTGGCGTCCGCCGTGATCCGATGCGATAACACCATGGCTCAGATCACCGGAAAGCTCTACACCAGCCACGACGGCAAGCTGGTACGATCCAGCAAGGATCCCATAGCGCCCGTATTGATCTGGTTGGGCGACGCCAACCACACCTATTCGCTGCAGACCAGCAACGCCGCAGCCGAAACGCTGGTCTATGTGGGGGTTATCGGTGTGGCTTCCCAACTAGTACCGGACACCAGCTCAGAGGATAAGGAGACCGAGTCACCCCGCAAGGGGTTGTAACCCCCCATCGCCTGGCGCCCCCGCCGGATGCGCGCTCCCGACGGGGGCCATGGGCCCTTATGCCTGCGGCAAAACCGTCGGTGTGTCCGCCGGCAGCGATATCTGCCACTGCCCAGGGCGGATCGCTCCCACCGACACCGTCAGATCCTGCGCGGCAGCCGACAACAGCGACGCGCTCCAGTGCTGTCGGTCGGCGTCCCACTCCAAATCCACCGTAATGCCGCCGCGCGTGCGCAGGCCGCTCACATGTCCTTTGCGCCAGCTTGACGGCAGCGCCGGCAGCAGCCGCACGCAGCCGTCATCGGACTGAACGAGCATCTCCTGGATCGCACTGGTCCAACCCATGTTGGCATCGATCTGGAACGGCGCATGCGGCAGCTCCAGGGCGATCCCCATCTCCCGCCAGTCGTTATGCAGCGTGAAGAGATTGTTGGTCAAACAGGAGCGGCTGATCCAGTTCAGGCAATCCAGCGCACGATCTCCGTCGCC
>CAZHSN010000158.1:0-5439 GCA_964535125.1 uncultured bacterium | reverse complement strand
TCGGCATATAGCCCGCACCGTTCACTGCCTTCCAGCAGATGCGTCAACACTTCGCGTGCGATCGCCACTTCGATGGTGGCGTCATACGTGGTCTGCATGTTACCGCCCCCCTCGCTGCCGTCCCACCAGTTTCCGGGGGTGTTTTCCGGCGAGCTGCTGGGCGAGAGATGTGCGCGGCCGTCCGTGTCCCACTGGCAATAGTCCTGGTAGAACAACGCCACCTCACGCAGGAACGGCAGCGCTCTAGTGCGTAAGAACTCCAGGTCCCCGGTATAACGCCAGTAGTCATAGAAGTGCTGCGCGGCCCACCCGGCGGCCCCTACGAAGAACAGAATGTGGTAGATCGTACAGCGAACCAGTCCGTTGTCCGGCATCGACACCGATGACAGATGGATCCCCCGGCAATCGAACAGCTGACGGGCATTCACGCGTAAATCCGGCAGATGGCGCTCCAGATAGTCGAACAACGGCATGACCAGCTCCGGCAGGTTACCGGACAACCCCTGCCAGTGGATCATCTGTGCATTGACGTTGAACATGTTGAAGCTCCACATGCCGCCATACTCGCCGCTCCACAGGCCCAGCAGCGGACAGGGCAGTCCTCCAGGCCGAAGCGCTGAAACGAACAGGTACCGTCCATACGCCCATAACCGTTCCGCCAGCGCCAGCGGCGCAGCGCCCGCATACGCCCTCAGCAGCAGTTCTTCGTTGCTCAGTGCGCGCTCGGCCGGATCCGCGCCCAGTTCGACTTGCACGCGGTGATACAGCGCGGAATGGGCCTGGCAGTGACGGGCGGCCAATACCGAATACGGTTCATTCATCTGGCGCAGCTGGTCCGCGAGTACCGGCCAAGCGGTGTCACGGTTGCCGTTCACAAACACCTTGATCAGCAGCATCACGCTGTCGGCGCGCGCAACGCATAGCCGGTCGCCCTTCGCCGTCACCAGGCCGCCTTCGGCCACCACCCGAAGGACGGCGCCAAAGTCCGTTCCATCATCGTTCCGGGCCGCATACAGCACACAGTCATGCGATGTCAGGGAGACGGCTTCCGCCGGCAGGAGTTCCGGACGCACCGCATCCTGCGGATCATGGACCGATAATCCCACCTCCAGATCCAACTGACCGGAAGCGCTGGCGGTGAAGAGACCAGCGACCACATCATCGACGCGGGACACGAAAAACCGCCGTTCAAACCGAGCAGCGCCTGAACGCCAGCCGATCGTCGCCTCGCCACCGCCAAAGTCCAATGCGCGCCGATAGTCGCGGAACGGTTCAGCCATCGGTTGCCGCACCAACAGGTCGCCCAACGGCGCCGGAAAGCTGGCGCTGGGCACATGTCGCCGCTGCGCCAGCGCCTCGGTCATCAGCGGCTGCGCGCACTCAGGACGTCCCTCGGCGATCAGCCGGCGTATCTCCGGCAGTACGTCGTGCACCGCAGGCATCTCAGGCCGGTAACACGCCTGCCATAACGCCTCGTGCGTCAGCAGCACCCGCTCCTGATGGACGCTGCCATAAACCAATGCGCCCACTTGGCCGTTGCCCAGCGGTAACGCCTCACGCCAGCGGGCGCCCCACCATCCCGCCGGATATCGCATCCACATTCCATTGGTTGTGTGCATCAGTCTCCCCGCAAATCCGGCATGCGCCGGTGATCTACTGCGCGCCTCCCCTCCAGGGACCGCCGTCATTTTCCGCCAGTCGCTGCATCACCGACCGTACGCACCGATCGATCCGCACCGAAGCGGTCTTGTCCCACAGCGTAGTGTGCTGCTGCCGAAGCCCCATAACGGCCGCCGTCCAGGCCATGCTCCACCCGGACTCCACACACCAGGCGCCCCATCCCACGTCGGCGGAACTGGCCCATGGCTCCCATCGTTTGAAGTCGAATGCCCGAAACCATGAGCCATGCAGCCAGCGAAGCTGGTCGCTGCGGTTCTGGATGCGGCACAGGTAGTGCGCCAGCCGCTGCTCTGCCTGCGCCAGACCGGCATCTCCCGTAGCGCCCACGGCCTCGTGCAGACCCAGCAGCGCGAACCCGGTCGTGTACAGCTGGTCGCTGGCCGCATCGTCGTTGGTCTGGATCAGCGGGGTCTCGGAGGTGCCGTAGGCTTCATTGGATGACGGGGCGAAGTAGTGGCCGCCGCCTCCGCTTTCATTCACGGTCTCGCGGATCGCCCCGCATGGCTCCTGCAGCTTCAGCAGATCGTCCGCCACGCGCATCAACCATCCGCGGTGCTCGGCGGTGTCATCCACGCGGATCAGCCAGGCCAGGCTCAGCAGCATGCGGGCCCGTTCGATCGAATCCCCCCATCGCCACTGATGCGGATAGGCCTCCATCGTCATCCGGATCGCGCACGCAGCCTTCTCACGCAGCGGAGCGTATCCGGTCTGACGGTATGCCCACAAATAACACGCCCACAGATACGACTCGAAGTGCGGTGCGCAGTTCACTGTCGGCGCATCGTGGAAGTGCCGCCAGCCATGCGCCTCCAGCGCCGGCACATCCACCCGGTCGCCTCGAAAGCCAAACCGCCCCGTGGTACGCAGGTTGGACCAGATCACGCGCGTCAAAGCGTCATCCCAGTCGGACCGCTGCAGGCAGGCCGCGGTCAGCATGGTGGCCAGCGCGACCCGAGCGGCGTCGTCTCCGTAGTTCGCCACCTCCCAGGCGGGCGCAACCGCTCCCCAGGCGATCAGGCCATACGCGGGATGCTTGGGATTGCCGCGGGCGCCGCCATGCATACCGGAGCGGTGGTACACGAAGTCGAGCAGGTTCGACGCGACCGTCCGGCTGTCCGCCGAGCGGTTCACAACCCAATCCAGCGCCAGCACCATGGCCGCCTCGGCGTTGCAGTCTGCACGCAGCGGCAGCCGCTGCGGCTGCTCTCCGTTCGGCAGAATGCGCGATGCGTAGCCCTCCAACAGTCCATACCGGCCGTCGCCGCCGATCTGGCCCTCCTTTGGCATCGCGCGCTCCTCTAACCCATCCTTCAACGACACGGTGATCTCTTGCCACTCATCGGAACTGACCAGCAGACGCGATGCATGGTACCAGCGGCTGCATTGCCTCAAAGCGGTGCGCTCCCGATCCGGAGTCACCGGCTGCGTCGGATCCATCATCGGGGTAACAAGAGGCGACCACCGCAGGCGGATCGGCCGGGATCCCCTTGTCACCCAGCGCAGAATGAAATCCCAGACCGCTGCCCAAGCGTCCGACGGCGCATACCGGCCGACACAGAAGTGGCTGAGCGCCGTCGATGCAGCCAGGATGTGTTCCGGATGCTCGGGCGACCGATACAGCAGCGGATAGGTGCGCGGCGGCAGCCCATACACGGCGGTATCGAACCCGGCGACACGCGCCATCACCAGCAACGGCGACTCGACCGGCACCGTCAGGTAGCGGCAGTCATGCAGCGCCAGGATCCGCAGATAGGCAAGATCGGGCTGCAGCTCGATACTTGCGGCCACACCGCGCTCCCACTCCGCCCGTCTGATCGCACCAGATGGTGCGCCCGGCACATCCGTCACGTATTCGGCATATACGCGCAGTCGCTTCTGGATGATAGTCCGCCAGATGGGCTCTCCCAGTGTGTCCGCAGCATCGGGATACTGCCGGGGAAGCAGCATCACGCCAGAACCCTCAGGAGCCGCATGCACCGCCTCCTGCGGTGTATCGACACGCCGGCAGCTGCGCCAGCGGCGCACCGCCAGCCGGTACAGGTCGTTCTCCGCCGGACAGCAAAAGATCAGCATGCAGGCATCCCCCTTGGCAGCGATAGGGTATCGCAAAACACGACAGCACGGTTCGCCGCAGAAGGAAGTACATCCTGCCGGCAGCCGATATCATACACGTGAAGACCGCTTCGCGTAGCATCCAGGCGATCGCGGCGCAGGAGGCATGACATGCACGGCTCCCATCTGACCTACAGCCGCGAACTGCCGGTACGGTACCGTCCAGACGTACTCATCGCCGGAGGCGGACCAGCCGGCGTAGCGGCAGCGATCACCGCAGCCGAACAGGGATGCCACGTGATGTTGGTCGAAGCCACCCAATGCCTGGGCGGTATGGGCACATCCGGCCTGGTGCCGGCGTTCATGCAGTTCACCGACGGCGTTCGCTTCCTGGCGGCAGGGGCGGGCGAACGAATTCTGCAAGCGCTCCGCCGTGAAGGCGGCACCTGTCCGCCGGACGGATTCGGCATTCGGGTAGAGGTACTGAAGCGCGTATATGACACGCTGTTGGAGCAGGCCGGCGTGACGTTCCTGTTTCAGACACAGGTACTCGACGCCTGCCTGGATGGACGGCAGCTCACCCATGCGATCTGCGCCGGTAAATCCGGATTGTTCGCCGTTGAGGCCCGGATGTTCGTCGACGCTACGGGAGACGGCGACCTGGCGGTACGCGCAGGCGCCGAGTATCTGCAAGGAGACAACGCCGGACGCATGCAGCCGGCCACTCTGTGCAGCCTGTGGGCTGGTATCGACTGGCCGACCGTGTGGTCTTCCGGACTGGGCGCCGGCGACAGCCGGATCGATGAGGCGATACGTGACGGAATACTCAGCGTTCCGGACCGCCACCTGCCTGGCATGTGGCCTGTCGGTGAGACCGTTGGCGGCGGGAATATTGGCCATGCGTTCGGGGTGGACGGCTGCGACGAGGCGTCACTCACCCCCGCTCTGGTCGCTGCGCGGCGCGCGCTGCTGGAATACGAACAGTACTATAAACGGTACCTGAAGGGTTTCGAACGGATGGAACTGGTCTGTACGGCCCCGTTACTGGGGGTACGCGAAACGCGCCGCATTCTGGGTGATTATGTGCTGTGCCTGGATGATTTCCTTAAACGCGCCAGCTTCCCCGATGAGATCGGCCGGTACGCCTACCCGGTCGACATGCACGCCGCGGGCCCCGATGACGCCAGTTACCGGGCTTTTTTGGATGACTATCAGCGGCTGCGCTATCAGCCAGGTGAAAGCTACGGCATCCCGTATCGCATCCTGACACCCCGCGGTCTGGACAACCTGCTGGTGTGCGGCCGGTGCGTCAGTACCGATCGTGCGATGCAGGCGTCGATCCGCGTTATGCCCGGCTGCTACATCACCGGACAATCTGCCGGAGCCGCCGCCGCTCTGGCTGTACAGGCGAACACCACCACCCGCGGGATCTCCCTCGAGGCGCTGCAGCAGCTCACTGGCGTTATCTGACCCCTGCTTGGATCGGCCCGCTCATTGCCAGCCGAGGTCCGCCGTAACGACGCGCATCGCGCGATAATGACCAGCAAGGCCCTCAGCGGGAGTGCGCCTGGACCGCTTCACGGCCACCCAGAGAGCGCTGGGTCATCCAGCTACCGGCATGACGCCTCATGATGGCTGATCATATCCTGATGACATGATAGATAAGGTGCGATCCCAGCTTGTGAATCGCCAGATACGCCGCAATAC
>CAZHSN010000157.1:0-8825 GCA_964535125.1 uncultured bacterium | reverse complement strand
CCCCGCTCTCACTCCCGGAGATTCGGCACAGATGGGGAGTTATGCAGGTCGGATCAACCGACTGTTGGTTTCATTATACCATGCTGCGTCCCATTGTCACCCAATGGGACGCAGCAGGTGGTTCACCGTTTCAATTCCAACACCCAATCACCCTCCGCAGGTGGCGTCCAAGCGCCATCCGATCCGGTCGTCGCGGTGCCCCGACCGGTGACAGGCGAGATCCAACTGGCCCGGGCGCGCTCCCATTCTGTCTGCAGGCGCACCGGCCGGGCTTGCGGCATGTAGATCAGCGCTTTTCGTTCATCATCACTAATGGCTGCGGCGCAGCGCACCATCGGATCGGCCGGGTTGTCCGCAACCAATTCGGGTTGCGGCTTCAGCTGCGGCCAGGCGGAGCGCTCCAGTACAGACCGTAACACACCCATCTGCGCAGATCCCGGCCTGGCCATCTCCTTGCGCCAGTAGTCAGGCCTGGACGGATCGGTATGCCAGTAGTACAGATCGCTCCCGTAGGTATACCCGGCCGCTCCCGACAGAAACGAAAGATAGCCGCAGGCTCTGGCGCTGTGAGTGCTGAACGATGGCGTTTCCTCGGTTTCGTAGATCGCTTCCAGGTTAATCACCGGCTTGGTCGGTTTCATACGGTACAGCCGGTGATTCCACTCAGCCGCCTGCCCAAAACACAGGTGCAAACGGCCGCTGTTATGGCCTGACTGGCAGCCGGCAAACGCGATATAGTCGGCTGAATGGTACCGCTCCGCCCAGATATGTCCAGCCTGGCCGGACGGCGTACCGGGATGCTGGGTTACCAGATGGCGCGGCGCCAGTTGCGCCAGTCGCCGTCCAATGGTGTCGGCCAGCTCCATCCATGGGCTGTCGAATGAGGGCGACACCATCACGGGATCACCATAGAGGCGGGCCATCAACCAGCGCGCGAACACCCAGGCGTCCTCCAAGCTTGGATAGCGCTCACGCGGCTCACTCAGGCCGATGATCATCACCGCCATCCCGCTGTCTTGAGCCATCTGGATCCGTTGCACCCACGCTCGCCAAAACGCTGGCACAGGACGCGCTACCTTACCGTCGGCGAAAGGCTCCGCGCCCGCCGCATCCGTCTCACCCATGAACTCCGAAGCGGGACCGACCTGGATCACCGTAAAGCGCTTCCGGCTTCGATCCCGCAGGTAGTCCTTCCAGTCCGCATCGGTGGCTCGCATGGGGCCGGCCCAGGCCGTGTCTCCGATCCACAGAAACGGCTTGCCGTCCGCATGACACAGGTAACGGCTGTTGTCCGACACGCGCAGCCAGCCGTGACGATACAGCGGGTTGCGTCCTTGGTATGCGCCGACCCGCACCATACCGCTCTCCCCCGCCAAACCGGGGACCTCCGGCGTACATCGGGTACGCCATCGCCATACACCCGTCCGGGGAAACGCCATGCACGCGCGGAAGGTCGCCCCGCCATCCCAATAGCCCGGACTGCTGAGCGTGTTCCCATCGGGATCGGTCCATTCCAGCGCAAAGTCGATATCGGCAGGCAGATGATCGAACCCTCTGCCCGCTTCAAACGATGTCTGCCAGCGTTGCCACACCGCGATGTTGTCCTTTGAGTCGGATGGTGTCATGCGTCATCTCCTGTATTACTTTTGGGCGCCAAATGTCCAGATGGCGCGGTCACGGACGATGCCCGTTGGATCTTGCGGATTCCAGAACGCCTCGACGACCACCCGGGGACCGTCCGGGACGGGTTTTCGGTACGGCACGATCCACTCACACGAGACCGTGACCGACTGACCCGGCTTCAGCATGTCCACACACACCCACCCCTCCTCGGAGCGGATGGCGGTGCTGATATCGCGGGCCATTTCGTCACGCCAGACCGTGCGTACGCCCTTCGGGGCTTGTTCCCGCACCAACAATGCGGGCATGCAGGCCACATTGCTGGTGTTGGTGAGTGCGACCACCGCCACCGCCCCCAATCGCTTCACATCCAGCTTCAGCGGCAGCGGTTTCCCATCGTCGCCAATCCCTTTGACGTACTGCACCGCGCGTTTTGCCAAATTGGTATAGGACCACTCCTGATCTTCCGGGGCGACCCAGAAGGGGAACTCGGTATTCCGCTCGCCATCGGGTTCCACCACGGTGGTGCTGTACCAGCTCTCGAACAGGTACCGGTCGGCCCGGCCGCCTTCCCGCTGATGCAGGACCATAGACTGCAAGGAGTGTTCGCCCCATCGTCGGTGTTCCTGCAGCGCATCTTCGGTGCGTGCGGCCGGGATATCGTTACAGACAAACGTGTGCCGGGCCCCCTGGCTGTGCAGATAGGCCTCCAGCGCCCGAAGCATGAGGCGCGCGCGCACCGCATGCGGCGTCTGCTCACCTGTCAGTGTCATGTGGATATACGGAAAGTCACTGTAGAACGCGAAATGCTCGTACCCGGGTATGCGGCGGAAGGTCTGGATGAACCGCTCCAGCACCTCTTTCAGGTTGAAACGCAAATCTACCGTCTTCCCGCTTACCAGAAACGGCTTGCCTGCGGATGCGGGGTCCAGCGTAGTGCGGGCCGTACGCACCGGCACGTAGACCCCCTCGGTGCTGTCCGCGCTGGATGTCGTGTCAAAATCCACCTCATCGGACCAGCAGGAGGGGTAGTTCTCGAACCAGCGCCATGCCTCGCTGGTCGTTACCGCGCCTTTCAACCAGGGCGCGGCGGCGAAGTTGGGACGAAAGTAGAGGTCGCCCCACAGACGGTCAACCGCATACCGTAGAATCTCTGGTTCACGGGCGCGTCCATTGACGTGGCTCAGGTAATGCCGGGCGGCCGGCTCGAAGTCGATGCCGTAGTCATGCGTTATCTCAGAGAAACAGATACCGGCGTGATCGTAGTACCGGCTGAGAATCCCCGGCACCCCCCAGTTTTGGAACTGCACACGCGCGGACTCATCGCTATGCATCACGGTCTGCTGACCACCCAGTTCAATCAAAAAACGCGTTCCGAAGGGATCCAGTTGCTCGCGGATACTCTTGGCGATGGTTTGTATGCGCTCCATGGACCAGTAGGCCGAATGGAAAAAGAAGCCGTCGGCATGCTGTTTCACAAAATCCCAGCGACGCTCCGGGTCCGTCAGCTGCTCGTTCGCGCCCAGTCCGCCCCACCACACCTCGGCAGGTCGTGGACGTGGATTGACGCGCGAGGTGTCATCGGGCTGGATTTGGACTACCACGGAAGCCATGGCTCGCTTGCCTTCAGCGTCCTGACCGTATACATGGATGCGGTTCGCGCCTTTCGCCAGATGACGCGCGATGAAGACCCAGCGGGGCGACTGCGGAAACGCCCCAAAGTCCACCAGGCGTCCCTTCGGGCCGTCCAGGCGCACTTCATACCACATGGGCATCGTCACGCCCTGTTGCGTACCCTCAACCCGCAGATAGGCGGTGTCGATGCGGCCAGGTTGCGGCGAAGTGATACGGATCTGAGGAGCGGCGACGGCTAGGTTCCCCAATGAACAGAGAGTGAGCAACCAACCGATGTGCTTTGACAGCATGTGGCTTCCCTTCTCAAGTGCAGCCGGCGGCTTCACGCAAGGGAAGCCGCCGGAGGTTCGATCTACTTAACCGGACGCGGCTCGTTATCGCGGATCACGGCACGGCCGCCGGTCTCATCCTCGACCACCACGCCATGAACACCGTTGTTTTCGGTCACAACCGCATGGACGACATCAGCGCCCAGTCGAACCGATGCGCCAACCGTCTCGAATGAGTTGCCGCGGATCTGCGCTCTGCCTGAGCGGACATCGATCAAAGGCTGCTTCCCGTCCGTCATGGTGAAGAAGCAGTCACTGACTCCCAGATAGCCCTTGCCGCGGTACTCGATGTTCCGTTTGGCAGGCCCCCAGAAGGAGCAATTTACGAGACGCAGATTGCCCGCGGATGTCTCCGTGGCCTCAATCTGAACCGGATCCTCACCGGTAAACGCCACGAACTGGCCATTGGTGAAGAGCAGGCCGTACGGCTGCATCGCCTCCAGCACCACGCACCGCTGGCACGCATCGGCGCCCACTCCGCTCAACTGCCCATTCATCGCCCCGGGGACCTGTCCCTTGGAGTCTATGAACTTGTAGCCCACCTTGGCTGGAAACACAAAGGTGTTAGTGACGTATTCCCAGTCCGTGCGTCCGAAAATAAACGCTTCGCAATGGTCGATCATGTACTTGAACACGGGATCCCACGAGCCGTTCACTTCCGGTGCGGTCCACCAGTGGCAGTGGAACTGCACATTATCCACGCGGCCGATATCGGTGCAGCTGTCTACAAACAGCCCGCGTCGCAGCACACAACCGTACACGCTGCGGATCCGGTGGCGCACGTTGCCCTCCGGCCCCACACGGATGCCGTTGTAGCTGTTGATCAGCGTCACGTTCTCAATGCTGTTGTCATAGTCTTTCATATGGAATGTCCACGGATAGGGCCGGATATCGTCGGTACGCTGCTCGGGATAGAACACCGTCAGGCCAGTCACACAGGTGGAGTGCCCCATCTCGAACAGCGCAGGCGCCTCTTCCGTATCGCGTCCGCCCGTTGCCAGGATGATCGTACCGGTCAGCGGTGCGCTCCAGCGGGGCGCCTCGGCGGCGCCCTTGATGGTGACGCCGGGTTTGACGGTGAGTGATCCGGCTACCAGATACTTGGCAGGCGGCAAATAGACGGTGTCGCCGGACTCGGCGGCCGCATCGATCGCCTTTTGCAACGCAGCGGTATCGTCGGTTGTTCCGTCGGCTTTCACACCATAACGACTCAGGTCAGACATGGCAGTTGCACTGGCTCCTTGTTTGGTTTGGGCCGTGTTCATCGCCGAAACGGAGATGCACAGCGTTATAACGACCAACCATGCGGTTTTCATCGGTTCCCTCCAGAAGTAAACGGCGACAGTGTCTCCGGTAGCACATCAAAGCTGATGCCTCCCTGGTACGGCCGCCCGTTCAGTCGATTGGCATGCAGGCGGGCTGACCACTCTTCCTGTCGTGTCAGCGAAGCGGTGACGCGCGCCCCTTTGGGCGCTTGCAGCACCAGTTGCAGACCGCTGATCGGCGCCTGCACCCGCAACACATACCTGCCGGCCTGCCCGCCAGGCTTCAGATCGACGGAGTGTTCCAATCCAGGCAGAACCCGTCCGTTCCGTTGAGCCTGGATGCGCAGAGTTCCCGATTGCGCAGTTTCGACAGTGACATCCATCTGCAGTTGGCATCCGCTGGCCAGATCGTTCATCGGCGTGCTGCGCCATAACCCCTCTCCCCTCGGATGCAGGGTGACCTCGGTGATCTCCACCGCACTGTGGAAGGGCTGCAGATAGGTGGATCCCTCCCAGCGCAGCGTATCCGTCAGGCTCTTCAGCAGTCCCGGTCGGTCACCGACACCCAAACTGGCGATCATCACAGGGCCATTGGGGCGCACCACACCGCGAACTTCACCCACACCACCCTGCTGATTGGTCCGGGGGACGTCGTCCGCCGCCACATCCAGGATGGCCTGTTCCATGGTGGCGTTGAAGCCTTTGTCGAACGCCGCGGGCCAGTTCATACAGTGGATGGACGCACCGCCATGGTCGCGGATGAAGCGCAATTGGCCTGTCGCATCAGCCTGACTGGGCGTCAGCGCCTGGTATTCACCCACCTGCATCCGGTTAAACCCCGACCGAAACGCGTCTTGCAGCGTATCATGCGGCTGCTTATACCACACACCGTACCGGGTGAACCCAAACGCCGTGCCGCAGTTCAAACTCCAGTCGATCGGGCTGAGGCGTGACTCCAGCGTCGAGAACGCTCCCAGACTGCCGAACGCATAGCTGTCGGGGATCTGGTGCTGCGCAGTGATCTCCGGCGGGAAGCCGGCCAGCAGCGCTTCACGCAGCGTCTGGGCGATCCGCGCATTTACCACGGTCCGGTTATACTCCACCCACTCGCTGTACAGCGGGTTCGCAGCGCTGTATTCATCCCAGGCGCCCCGCCGCTCTTGCCGCGGTGCATCAAACACATCCCGGAACGGGGTGTTGAACTGACGGTTCAACGAAGTGCGATCAATGCCGTACTGCCGCCGCAACCAGCCGTAGAACCCTTGGATCATACGCGGGTTATAGTCACCCACCGATCCATCCGCTTCGATCGCGATTTCATGCTCGTGATTGGGGTCGATCCCGGCGAAGTGTTCAGGGGTCTGCCGGAACGGAATGGCCAACTGACGCAGATGCTTGCGCAATGGCAGCACATACAGCGCATCCAGCGACGGCGTTTCCAGGTTGTACGAAGTGGTCTCAAAGTCGGACGTACCGAACTCACCGTACGTACTCAGCCGATTGCGGCGGGAGAGTGCGAACATCTCCAGATGCCCCGATTCCGGGTCGATCCGGTCTTTCAGCCGGACCGCCCACGGCACCGGCATACGGTGGGTAAAGCAGAGGTTCCACTGACCAGGCGTCTGCTCGGTAAAGCGCTCGATCAACGGATGGTGTGCGCCAAAACCCGGGCCAGCCCAATGCTCTGTATCGGTTATCGGTTTGAGTGCATCCTTCAGTGCGCCGCTCGTGCCGTCGGTACGCATATGGTGATAGACCGATCGCCTGACATGCTGCCGGTTCGGTATCTGGAATGTCGCATGGTCGTACTGCAGCCAAAAGAGGGTCTCATAGTCATCTACCGAGGCTCGGGTCAGTTGCCCCTGAGCGTCGACCCGTGCGATCGACGACCGGGGTCCCTCCGGAAGACTAACAATCCAGCCGCCTGTCCGATAAGGATCCGGATGCACGGATCCACCCGCGGGGACCGCCGTCGGCAGCGTGATCCGCTTCTCCAGAAACTGAGGACCATACAGATGCCAGGCTTGGTTGTCACCTTCACGCCAAAGAAGCAGTTCGTCGCCGCCGGCGACAGGGACTCGGTCCATACCGATCAGATGGCTCTTCCACTCATCCGCAATGGGACGGGCGGCCAGTATCAGACCGTCAGCGGTGAGCAGATAGAGCGGCGACTCCCCGGTGCGGCTCATGACCGCGACCTCATCGCCGGGATTGCCAGACAGAAAGTCGCCGGTCATCAACACCACCGGCGCCTTCAGATCCGGCGGCATCGTGATCTCTCCCCGCGGCGCGCCGTCCGTGGCGTACAGCCGCAGCGAGCGCACCGACGCATCACCGGATGGAGCGGTCACCAGGCAGCCCCCAATGCCCTGCAGATTGGCATACCGCACCTGAACACCACCACGCACCGCCGCCGGATACGCCAGAAACTGCGCCTGACAGGCGCCAAACCGATCGAACACGCGCACCAGCGTATGGTTGTCGGGATGCGGTCCCTGCCCTACGGCTACCGGAGGCGCGTACGCAAGCTCCGGCAAGGCCAACTGGGCGTCACGCCGCACCAGCCAAGGCAAATCCAGGTCCGGTTCGGTTGCAGCGAGCAGGCTGAATGATCCTTTGTGTACAGCCGCGCCAATCTCACGGCGCGTATCCTGATACCGCCGATCCAGCGCATCCAACTTGAGGTATGCCGCTTGAGGCATCGGAACGGCCGACGGCCGTCCGTCGATGCGGATCTCGGGTTCGCCCCAGGCCGCCCAGTCACAGGCGCTGTTCTGCATCGGGTCGGTCTGCAGGGTGATCCGCACCGTTGACCCTGCCCGTGCGCTGAGATCGATCGAAGCGGCGATCCACTTCACCTCCCGCTGCCGTCTGTCCAGTACGGTGCGGCCATCGACCTGAAGCACGAACCGCACGCCGTCATACACCTCGTTCTGGTCGGCGCCGTCCTTCACCCCGGTAAACAGGTGCAACGTCAACCGTTCGCCTTTCTTCAACACAGGCAGCTTGATGGGAGCCAAGGTGAGTTTCACCAACGGCTTACCAACCGCATCGGGATGGTGAAAGATACTGGGGCGTGTCTTTCCCCCGGAGGGTGTTGGCGTCACGTGCGCCCCGTTCGGGTTGATCGTCTGCGCGTCGCCCAGCAGTTCGGTCAAGTCAGCGACTGGAGTAAACGGTCGGGTTAAGGCACTGGCCGCCGGTGCTGCGGAACCGCATGTGGACAGCAACAGGAACGTGACCGCGAGACCATATAAACAGACCAATGGCAAGGTATATCCTCCTGAAGATCAGCGGGCCTGTTTCCGGGCGATCAGAACCAGATCCCCCGGTAACGGAACGCTGAATGCCGTTCCGGACGCACGCATCCGGAACGTGTGGCGCTCGCCGGTACTCAGCGAGTGACCGGTAATGTCCCACATGCCGTCGGACAGCGCAGGCAACAGATACAGCGGCCGTTCCGAAGGATCACGCATCCAGCCGTTGTTGTCGCGTACCGGCATCACCGAACGGACATAGCACAGCGCCTGTCGACGGTCGGCGGACACAAGTGTGCGCGCTTCCCATCCGGGTGAGGGGCGGAATGGCCCCGGCGTCTGCAATGCCTCAATGTCCAGGGTCATCACATCCGGGGCGCCTCCCGTGAGCGTTAAGCGTAGCGTAGCGCCCAGTTCCAGCGCACGCCGCTCCAGTTGGCACAGCCGCGTGAACGCGTCGCTGCGGACTTTATCTTCAAACGATACAGACCGCCCGAGCTGTTCCGCGGCCGATCGTATATTGACCGCGATCCCATGTGACTCATCCAGCTTCATCACCCATCTGGCCTGCTGCAGCAGGATCAACGCCTGTCGATACTCCTGCAGGTGTTCCCGCGGCTGCCGATCCATCGGCCACTGCATGAACCCCGCGCCGCCGGAGGTCACGGTGAGCCAGATCAGGTCACGCAGCGCGCGCCGCCTCCGCTCCTCGTGTCCTC
>CAZHSN010000156.1:0-8885 GCA_964535125.1 uncultured bacterium | reverse complement strand
GTGTGGATGCCTCAGATGGAGCGATCAGATGCCGAGGCAGGTAGAACGCGTTGGCGATCAATGTGGGCACGACGGCGCTTGCAATGACCGCTGCGACCAAGTAGGAGTACTGGGCCTGTGTAATAACGTTGTGGGTGAGCCCATACAGCGCCGAGATGCTTCCGAATGTCAGACCGGTTGACATTAACAGCGTTGTGTAGATGCTGTCACGCCGGGCATTGCCCAGATAGCGGGTGACCGGATAGACGGCGACCGCTTTGGTGATCATTTTGGCGACAAGCAGCACGCCGAACACCAACGGGGCCGATACCAGCGCCGGTACCGACACGAACGATCCGGCGCGAATGAAGTAGAAGGGGGTAAGCAGGCCGAACGTCAGCGTACGCAGCCTTCTGACCAGCACATGGTCTCGCCCCACCGTACCCGCGAGCACCATACCGATCATATAGGCCGGAAGCACCGCTTCGCTCTCCGCCCACGTCGCCAGCGCTCCCATGCCAAACAGGATCAGCAGCAGATATTTCGCCTCCAGTTCTGAAGGTCGCCCGCCATAGCGCTGGAAGAAACGAGGTGTCAACCAAGGCAAGACAGCGAATATCCCTACACATGCGCCAAAGAACACCAGCGTTTTAATGGTAAACGGGGCAAAGATCAATCCCAAGGCGAGCACCGTGCCGAGGTCGTTGATGAAGCACGCCGCCAGTATAAGCTTGCCGAATTCCGTCTTGTTCAAACCGAATTCCAGCATGACCGCGTAGACAACCGCTACCGATGTGGTGGACAACGCGACGCCGGCCAGCCAACTCGCACGCAGATCCCAGTGTAGACCGTAATGGGCGACGGCCGCACAACCCAAAAACGGAGCTATGAAGCCCGCTAAGCCGATCCCGAGAGCCTGTTTCCACTGCAGGCGGAACACCACAGGATCCAGTTCGGCGCCGGCGAGAAATGTCAGCAGGATGGCTCCCGCTCCCGAGAGAAACAACACCCATGACTTGTCGGTGCCCAACAGGGCGCCGCCAATGAACGCTCCGATTACCAACTGCGCAACGGTGCCTACTACGATCTCTGATAATGCGGTGGCGATACGAAACCAGATGGATACCAGTGTTGCCACAAGCGCCAGAGCAAGCCAGAGAGCCGCCAAAGCCCATGTTTCGGTCATGACACTGCCTCAAAATCGGGGTAACCAAAAGGCCGGGCCTGCGCAAGGTGCGCAGGCCCGGATGAACCTACATGCCAAAGACCGCGGCGGAACCCAGTTCGTTCTCGATCTCCAACAGACGATTGTACTTGGCGATCCGTTCACTGCGGCAGGCCGAGCCGGTCTTGATCTGACCGCCACCCATGGCCACCGAAAAGTCCGCCATGAAGGCATCTTCCGTCTCGCCGGACCGGTGCGAGATGACGTAGCTCCAGCCGGCCTTCCGACACATATTGATGGTCTGGATGGTTTCGGTCACCGTGCCGATCTGGTTGAGCTTGATCAGAACGGAATTGGAACTCTTCTCCTGAATGCCCCGGGCCACGAAGCTCGTGTTGGTTACATACAGGTCGTCCCCCACAATCTGGATCCGGTTCCCCATCTGCGCGGTCATCTTCGCAAAGCCTTCCCAGTCGTTCTCCGCGAGGCCGTCTTCGATGGAGATGATCGGGTATTTATTCACCCAGTCGGCATACAGCGCGATCATCTCATCGCTGCTCTTGGATCCCTGTCCAGACTTCGACAGGTCATAGACACCGTTCTCGAAGAAGCTGCTGGCCGCCGGATCCAGGGCAATGGCCACATCCCTTCCAGGTTTGTAACCGGCCTTCTCAATGGCGGCCACGATCACCTCAACGGCCTCCTCGTTGCTTCCCAGGTTCGGGGCGAAACCACCCTCGTCGCCGACGGCGGTCGAGTACCCTTTCTGAGCCAGAATGCTCTTGAGGGCGTGGAACGTTTCGGCGCCGTAGCGCAACGCTTCGGTGAAGTTGGGAGCGCCGACAGGCATGGCCATGAACTCTTGCAGATCAACGCTGTTGTCCGCATGCTTGCCGCCGTTCAGGATGTTCATCATGGGCACCGGCAGCCGGGTGGCGCCCGGTCCGCCCAGGTAGGCGTACAACGGCAGCTCCGCCACACTGGCCGCGGCGCGCGCGACCGCCATAGAGACTCCCAGGATCGCATTAGCGCCCAGTTTTGCCTTGTTGGGGGTGCCGTCGCAGTCAATCATCATCTGATCGATCTCGGCCTGTCGGATCGGATCTTTGCCGATCAAGAGGGGCGCAATGATGTCGTTGACGTTGGATACGGCCTTCAGAACTCCCTTGCCGCCGTAACGGCTCTTGTCACCGTCGCGCAGTTCAACGGCCTCGTTCTCACCGGTGGACGCCCCGGACGGGACGGAGGCGCTGACGGTCAGACAGTCATCTACAGTGATGTACACACGGACGGTGGGGTTGCCGCGGGAATCGAGTATCTCGATGGCGCGAACAGATGTGATCGTTGATGCCATGGTCAACAGGTCCTTTCGTATACGTGTTTCTGTGTGGTCGCGACCGTGAGAGGGTGCATGTCGATGCGGATGCGAGACAGGCGCGATGCAGACCTCGCGGTTGCAGACTGTGGCGGTTGCTTCATAACTGCCTCCCGAACCGCCCGCAGACTACACAGATGCGTGTCAGAGTCGGGCAGCGACGTTGGTAGGAGTCATTAGCAGTGGTGCGGTTTCGGGGGACTCCATCCCCCTTTGGGTATTCTGGTTCCATTATGTGCCGTTGAGTCAGCAAGTGTCAATGCAGATGGGGGCGAACATCGGCCGTTGCAGGCAGGATGTCGCTGCCGCTGCAAGGAACAGTGGGTAATAGACCAGGTCAGGGAGGCCAATGCATGGGAGCCTATCTCATCGCCGCACACGGGTTGTGCGTGATCGGGCTGTTGCTACTGTGTGCCGTCGCTGCGGATGATGCGGCCGCAGCCGAATCCGACATCCTGCTGTCGGACGGGCAGCACTCATGTGTCCGGTTCTGGCTGGAGTCGTCGCTCCGGCGTGTCTACCCGAAGACACCGGCGGGCAACCGAACGGCATTGGACATCTATGTGCCGCGAAATGGAAAGGCCTCGTTTCAGGTGTGCGTGATGAACGCCAGTCTGCGCGGCCTGACGGTCCGCTGCGGTCTCACCGCTCCGGACCGGTTCACCACACAGGTGCGGCGGGTCGGATATGTGCCGATGCACAGCCTGACAGCCGGTGTTCCGCTGGAGGAGTTGGATGGTTTGAACCATACACCCGGGTTGGTTCCCGATGTGTTGTACGAGGACCAACACATCACTGCCAGTCCGCAGAGTACGCACGCCTTTTGGGTAAGCATACGCACGAGTGCAGAGACCGCTCCGGGAACCTATCCGGTGATCGTACAGGGTCGCGTTGACGGCGCGGAGGCGCATGTTGAAATGACTGTTACCGTGCATGTCAGTCATCTGCGCGTCGATGATCGCCGGGATTTCCCTGTCACACACTGGTGGAACGCCGATGGGATATACGACTACTACATGTGCCCGCCGTTCGGTGATGATTGGTTTCGGATGGCTGAACGGTATCTGCGCAACATGCGGGATCATGGCTCCGATGTCATTTTCGTTCCCCTGTTTCATCATCGAATGGAGGTGGTTCCGCGACCGGCTCAGTTGCTGGTAGTCACGGAACCTCGGGCAGGCCGATACCGGTTCGACTGGAGTCGGGTTCGCCGGTTTGTGGCCATGGCGCGTAGATGCGGGTTTACCCGGTTCGAATGGCCCCATTTGTGGCACATGAAAATCACACCGCAAGGGGTTATCACCGCTGCGGATGAACCGCAGCGCGTGTACCTCAGTGGACGCCGCGGCCTTCGGTTGGTGGTTCCGCGTGACGCGTCGCCAACGGACCCGCGGTACTTGAGGTTCTTGGATCAACTGCTGCCCGATATGCATGCGTTCTTGCAGCAGGAAAACCTGCTGGACAGCAGTCTGTACCATGTCTCGGATGAACCCGGAGGCAATGATGCGGACATCGCCCGCTACAAGACCGTGCGGGATGTGATGGTGCAGAAAGCCCCCTGGATGGCGGGCCGCATATTGGACGCCATGAGCGATGTGCGTTACGGCCGCAGCGACCTGATGGACTTTCCGGTACCCAATGTGGCGGCTGCCGCCGATTACATGGCCGAGGGGATTCAGCATTGGGTCTACTACTGCTGCGGACCCAAAGGGCCGTACCTTAATCGGTTCATGGATACGCCGCTTCCCAAAATCCGCATGTCAGGGTTGCTGTTCTATAAGTTGCGTGCACTGGGCTTTCTGCATTGGGGGTTCAACTACTGGTATGTGATGGATCTGGGGCATAATCCAGAACCTCAGAAACTCATCGACCCCTTTACGGATGGCGCCGTCGGAACAAGCGCCGGAGGGGAGGGTGAGCCATACGGTGACTCCTTCGTCGTGTATCCCGGCCCCAACGGTCCATTGGACTCGATCCGCTGGGAGGTGTTCGCCGAGGCGCTGCAGGACTATGCGCTGCTGCAGTCTGCGGGCATCCGGCCGGATGACCCGATGCTGGCTCCGTTGATCGACTATGCCAACTTCCCCAAAGATGAGAGTTGGATCACCGAAACTATCCGGACGATCCTGACACAGCGCCATTGATCTCACGGCTCTTAAGCATCCGCGTACCGCCCGCTTGAGAACCTTCAGAACATCATGTGTGCTTGCTCCCGGTGTACGGCAAGCGCCAGTCCAATCATCGCCAGACATGTCATCAGCGCTGTGCCTCCGAAACTGATGAACGGCAGCCAGACGCCGACAACCGGTAACAGCCCAAGCACCATCGCGCTGTTAACGATAATGTGATAGGCAAAAAAGCAAAACACGCCGGCGGCCACACAGCCGTCATATGTTCGGAAGTCGGAGCCGCTGTTACGCAATGCCCGGTACATGATGATCCATAACCTGCTGAGGAACAGCGTATACAAGCCATATATGGCGGTGACGCCGGCGAATCCAAGCTCCTCGCCGGGTACAGTCAGCGCGAAGTCGGTGTGCTGCTCCGGTATGAACCGCAGCTTCTTTTGAGTGCCCTGGTTCCAGCCCTGACCGGTCACCCTGCCGCTGCCGATGGCGATCCGAGCCTGGTTAACGTGATAACCGGATCCCCGCGGGTCACTGCTGGGATCAAGGAACACTGTGATGCGTTTCTTTTGATATTCTTTCAGACCGCCGCTGGTCCACAGAACACCGAACCCAATCAGACCGAGCAGGGCCATCAACACAAAGAAACTCACCGGCACACGCGCTACCAGCAGCATGCCCGCCCATATCGCCAGCAGTACCAGCGATGTGCCCAGGTCGGGCTGCTTGAACACGAGCAGCCACGGTATGCCCACGTGAAGTAACGCGCGGAAGAAGGTGCCTGGTGTCTGGATGGATGCGCGCCTCTGCCAGATGAACGTGGCCAGGGTGATGATCAGCGCGAACTTGGCGACTTCAGATGGCTGCAGGTTGAACCCAAACGGCAACGGAATCCAGCGTTGAGCGCCCTTGGCAGTGCGTCCGATGAAGTCGACATAGACCAGCAGCAGCACGTTCATCACGTACAGGCCGGTTGCCCAGCGCGTCCAGATCTGCCGGGGGATAGCGCTGACACCGACCATGAGCACCAAACCGACACCCAATGCGACCATCTGCTTTGCCAGCATGTAGACGCCGTCACCGAACGGGGAGCGTGCGCTGAGCACCGTGGCGAACCCAATGGCGCAGAGCCCCGCGGTGGACATGAGCAGCCACCAGTCGATCCATCGCAGTCGTTGCCAGAGGACGGACATCAGTTGTTCATCTCCGTTCGGATACGCCCCAACGCCCGCATCGGGATGGGGTCGGTGGTTGATATATCCATCAACCAGTGACGGTTGCGCAATGTCAACCACAGCGTGGTCAGCTGAGGGGTCATCGTGTAGGCGTCGCGAATCGCCACCGTGGCGCGCGCTGTCCGGCCAGAACCCGACTCCACAACAGCCAGTACCTGCCAGTCAGCGATGGGTCTCCACAGCGGATGAACCGGTTCATCCAACGTACTGTACACCCGGGTCAGCACATCCGCCAGTCTGGGAACATCATGCATTCGGTAGACCAGATATTCATACGCACCATCCCATGATGTCAGCGCATGCATCTGTTCCCAGTCCCTGGCTCTGTAAGCGGACAGTACATCGTGGACCGCGTCGGTAGCCGGGGGCGGTGTGAGGTATTGCGTCAGCCAGCGGTACCCATGCGCCAACCCGGCAAGCCAGATCAACGCCCAGATCCAACGCCACGCGGAACGCCTCTTTCGTCTCTGGCTATCTGATGGTGTGTGCATGGGCGGATCCGGTGTGGGCTGCGGATGCGCCAGAGGCCAATCCCATTCAGGATCCTTTGTGCCAGGCTGCGCATCGGATTCCACCGCGAGGGTTCGATCTGATGTTGCCTGTTGTGTATCAGGGGTTACGTCGTCCTGCAGGCCCGCGGGAACACACAACTCGTCGATGACGGGTTCGGGATGCAGGTCTGCCTTCCCGGACTCGTCAGCCACAGACCAGTCTGCGCTCTCGGACTCGAATGAACTGCCCGATGTGTGATCCGCCGGTTCCGCCGTCAGGACGGGGATCGGTGAGGTCTCGACAGCGGGCGTCATGTCTGCTGGATCGTCTGCGCCGGCAGGAATGGGCGTGCCGCACGCCGGTGGGTCGACTTGCGGCGGAGGTGTCACTGAAGGGGCATCGGCTTCACCGCTTAAGACTGGCGCCTCCGATGCGGTCTGTTCTGCCAGTCGCAGGCTCTCTGGGTCTTCCAGAACAGGAGGCGTATCCGCGTCATCGGCGGTGTCATCAACCGGGCCGTCTGTTTCAACGGGTGAACTGGCAGGTTGATCCGCAGTGTCAGCGTGCAGCGCCGGTGGCGACGCGTCCGTAACGGCCGCTGCGGCAGGCGGTGTTGTGATGACTTCGGGTTCTTCGACGTTGGCGATATCCACTGCAGGCCGGGGCAGTGGAGCATAACACCGCCAACAGGCGGTTCGGTTGGGACGGTTGTCTGCGCCGCAGCCGGCGCAGACCAACGGATCACTCACTGGCGTAGACCCGCCTGGAGGTCATACTGAGCCCTGCGTGTCTCGTCGGATAACACTTCATACGCTTCATTGATAGACCGCATCCGCATCTCGGCCTGTGCGCGCGCTTCGGGATTCTCCTGCCGATCCGGATGGTGCTTCAGCGCCAATTGCCGATACGCTGCCTTGATCACCTCCGCTGAGGCAGATGGAGAGACCTCCAGCAGTTCGTAGTAATGTCCGGTCGGTGGGGTCATCCGTTGCGGACGATACCCGCAGGTTTTCGTCGAAATCCCCAGCAACCGGCGCAGCAGCCGGAGCAGGATCTCGCGCGTATACGGGACCAGCAACAGAATAATCAGGAAGAAAACGAATCGGCTCATGACGTCTCCGTTCACAGTATAGACTACGCAGGCAGGAACCGGCTGCTGCCGTGCCGAACTGACCCGTGTACATCCATGCCAAAGGAGGCGGATCAGATGCCCTACCTGCTGGGAATTGATATAGGCACCAGTGGTGTCAAAACGCTGTTAATCGACGAAAGCGGCGACGTCATATCTGATTACACACGGGACTATCCGCTGCATACGCCGCGTCCACTCTGGGCCGAGCAGGACCCTGAAGACTGGTGGAACGAACTGCTTGGGACGTTAAAGATCCTGTTATGCATGGCCGAGGTCAACGCCGATGAAATCGTTGGTGTTGGCTTGACCGGTCAGATGCACGGGTCGGTATTCCTGGACTCTGAAGGGAATGTGTTGCGACCTGCCTTGCTGTGGTGTGATCAGCGCACCGCTGCGCAGTGTGAGTGGATCACTCAACAGGTGGGTGAGTCGACAGTGATAGAGGAGACACTCAACCCCGTATTGACCGGTTTTACAGCGGGCAAGATCATATGGCTGCGTGATAACGAACCGGATCTCTGGTCCAGAGTGGCCCATGTGCTGCTTCCTAAGGACTTCATCCGCTATCGACTGACAGGAACACTGGCTTCCGAGGTGTCCGATGCTTCAGGCACCGCCCTGTTCAATGTGCGCAAGCGTACCTGGTCCGATGTGATGCTCGACGGTGCAGGCATCCCCCGCGCCTGGATGCCGCCGGTCTCCGAGTCTCCTGAGGTGACCGCATATGTCAGTGAGGACGCGGCGCGGTTGACCGGTTTGCGTCCTGGAACACCGGTGGTGGGAGGCGCCGGAGATCAAGCGGCAGGCGCTGTGGGTAATGGCGTCGTGGAACCAGGGATCGTGTCGGTGTCGATTGGGACGTCGGGAGTGGTGTTCGCCTGCACTGACCAACCGGTTATGGACCCTGCACTGCGGACGCACACGTTCTGTCATGCCGTACCGGGGAAGTGGCATGTCATGGGTGTGATGCTATCCGCAGGGGGCAGCCTGCGGTGGTGGCGTGATACATTCGCGCAGGCGGAAGTGGAACTGGCGGAAGAGTTGAAAACCGATCCTTATGAGGTGATCTGTTCCAGAGCGTACCGCGCCCCGCTGGGTTGCGAGGGGCTGATGTTCCTGCCGTATCTGTCAGGCGAACGCACACCCCATAAAGATCCCAATGCGCGCGGTGTGTTCTACGGAGTGACTTACCGCAGCGACCGCGATCATTTCGCCCGGGCCGTCATGGAGGGCGTCTGTTACGGGCTAAACGACTCATACCGGATCATGGCCGAGATGGGGTTGTCGCTGCACGAGTCACGCGCGACCAGGGGAGGCGCCCGAAGCGCGTACTGGCGCCAGATGCGGGCCAATAGAACAGGTATCAGGCAGTACGCAGTCA
>CAZHSN010000155.1:0-8923 GCA_964535125.1 uncultured bacterium | reverse complement strand
TGATACACCCGATCGCCATGGAAGAGGGACTTCGGTTTGCCGTGCGCGAGGGTGGACACACCGTGGGCGCCGGCGTTGTTACCAAGGTCATCGAGTAACCTGCAGGGAGGCGTATAGATATGGCGCGTCGGGATGCAACCCAAAACCGCGTGCGAATCCGTTTGCGGGCATATGATCACAAGATCCTGGATCAGTCGGTTCAGAAGATCGTCGATACGGTGCGGCGCTCAGGCGCAAAGGTGACCGGCCCCGTGCTGTTACCCACCGAACGCAACCGTTTCTGTGTGATCCGCGGCCCGCATATCGATAAGACCTCGATGGAGCACTTCGAACTGCTTACGCATAAGCGGCTGATCGACTTGTTCGATTCCGGACCAAAGACGATCGATGCCCTCATGCGTCTGGATCTGCCCAGCGGCGTGTACATCGAGATCAAATAGGAGTTACGGCAATGGCAGTGCAGGCTATTCTGGGCAAGAAGATAGGCATGACACAGATCTTCGATGAATCGGGTCGGGCCATTCCGGTGTCCGTCATCGAAGCGGGACCATGTGTCGTGACTCAGATCAAGACGCCCGAAACGGATGGGTACATGGCCGTACAGATGGGTTTCGGCGATGTTCAACCCAAGCGGCTACCGAAACCGCTGAAGGGTCATTTCGAAAAGGCCGGCGTAGAAGCCCGCCGTTATCTGCGCGAGGTGCGTGTGGATGATGTGCAAGGCATCAACACCGGCTCCGAAATCGGTGTCAGCGATGTGTTCAAAGCCGGCGATAAGGTGAAGGTGACAGGCACCAGCAAGGGGCGTGGATTCGCGGGCGTTGTCCGGCGGTACCACTTTCACGGTGGGCCGATGTCGCACGGTTCCATGGTGCACCGTAAGCCCCAGTCCAACGGAGCGACCGACGGCGCACGTACGTTCAAGGGCGTACGTAAACCGGGGCACATGGGTGATGAAACCGTCACCCAGAGCGGCGTGACCGTAGTGAAGGTCGACGCAGAGCGCAATCTGTTGCTGGTGCGCGGCGGCGTGCCTGGCGCGAACGGCTGTCTGCTGTATATCGCCAGGGATGAGAGAGGCTGAGCATCATGGCAAAGATAAACATCTACAACAACGAAGGGGCAACGGTACGCGAGCTGGAACTGCGCGAAAGCGTGTTCGGCGCCGATCCCCGGGGTGACATGTTCCACGCCGCCGTGGTGACTGAAGAGGCCAATGCGCGTCAGGGCACCCATAAGGCCAAGACACGCACTGAAGTGTCTGGCGGCGGTCGAAAGCCATGGCGTCAGAAGGGTACCGGCCGCGCCCGGCAGGGATCCTTCCGCGCACCGCACTTCCGGCATGGCGGAGTGGTCTTCGGGCCGCTGCCGCGTGACCACGGCAAGAATCTTCCCAAGAAGATGCGCCGGTCAGCCATGCGCGGCGCGCTGACCATGCACCTGGAACACGGCAGCCTGTGTGCTGTCGAGACGCTGGTGTTCGATACGCCCAGCACCAAGACGGCATCCACCATGCTGTCTGCCCTGGGAATGAGCGCACGGCGCGTGCTGGTCCTCTTGCCGGAGTACGATAAGAGCGCTTACCTGAGCTTCCGGAACATCCCGGGAGTCGAGGTGCGGTTCGCCCCTGTCGTCTCTGTGCGAGATCTGTTGCTGGCGCAGCAGGTGTTGACCACGCCGGACGCGCTGGAAGTAATGCAGGAGGCGCTGGACCGATGAAGCATCCCGCGGACATTGTGATGTACCCGGTAATCACCGAGAAGAGCACGGATAACGTGCTGCTGGGCAGGTACACCTTCCGAGTGGCGATGAGCGCCAACAAGATCGAGATCGCCCGGGCCATCGAGGCCCTGTACAAGGTCGACGTGATCAAGGTGAACGTCATCACCACTCCGGGACGCGCCAAGCGAGTCGGACGGGGCGCACTGGGTCGCACATCCGATACCAAGAAGGCGATCGTCACCATAAAACCCGGCCAGCGTATCGACGCATTCGAGATGGCGTAGGCCGACGGAACGACAGGTGAGGGCAGAGGAGGCGTTCGATGCCGATCAGACAATATAAACCAACTACACCGTCGCGCCGGCACATGTCCGTATCGACGTTTGATGATATCACCCGGAAGAAACCGGAAAAGTCGCTGACCATCGGTTTGCACAAGTCCGGCGGCCGGAACGCGCAGGGTAAGATCACCTCGCGGTTCCGAGGCGGGGGAGTTCGCCGCCTGTACCGGATTATAGACTTCAAGCGTGACAAGATGGATGTGCCGGGCAAGGTTGCCAGTATCGAGTATGATCCGAACCGCTCGGCCCGGATCGCTCTGGTGCAGTATGCCGACGGCGAGAAGCGGTATATCATCTGTCCGCTCGAGCTGCGGGTGGGAGATCCTATCATCTGCAGTGAGACGGCGGACATCCGGCCCGGCAACTGTTTGCCGATCCGGTGCATCCCGGTGGGTACGGTGATCCATGCCATCGAGCTGAAACCCGGGCGCGGCGCTCAGATGGTCCGCGGCGCAGGGGCCAGCGCTCAGCTGATGGCGCGTGAGGGTATCTATGCCCAGGTGCGCCTGCCAAGCGGCGAAGTCCGCATGGTGCATGTCAACTGCAAGGCGAGCATCGGGCAGGTGGGCCACATCGAGCACGAGAACGAGTCGCTCGGCAAGGCCGGCAAGAGCCGGTACCTCGGACGACGACCGCATGTGCGTGGTTCTGCCATGAACCCGAATGACCACCCGCATGGCGGTGGTGAAGGCAAGTCACCGGTTGGGCGCAAAGACGGCCCGTCCACCCCATGGGGTAAGCCGGCACTGGGTAAAAAGACACGCAACAACAAGACGACCGATAAGTTCATCGTTCGGCGCCGGGGCAAGAAGTAGTCCCGCTGAACGACGCCTGGTAGTCGCGACGCTTCGCCGGTCAAACGGAGCGTCGCCGCCGGGGCAGCATCGTGGAGGAGTAACCAGATGGCAAGATCGATCAAGAAGGGGCCGTTTACGGACTCATACCTGATCAAGAAAGTCGAGCAGCTCAATGCGTCGAACGAGAAGCGGATCATCAAGACCTGGTCCCGGCGGTCGACCATCCTGCCGATGATGCTGGGTCATACCCTGGCGGTGCATGATGGGCGCAAGCACATTCCGGTGTTTGTTACCGAGAATATGGTCGGGCATAAGCTCGGCGAGTTTGCGCAAACCCGCACATTCCGGGGTCATGCCGGCAGCGACAAGACAACGCGAAAGAAATAACGGGGGACAACAATGGCCAAGGCAGTCGCTAAATTTATACGCCTGTCGCCGCGCAAGTCCCGGCTCGTGATAGATGCGATTCGCGGACAGTACGTGAACGACGCCCTGCTGTTCCTGCGTTATTCACCGCAGCGAGCCGCCAAGGCGATCTACAAAGTGGTGCATTCGGCCGCGGCGAACACCATGAACCAGGCGGAGAACGACCGGCGCGTGGTCGACGAGGAATCGTTGAAGATCACCGCAGCGTTCATCGATGAAGGGCCGCGTATCAAGCGGGTGCATCCGCGTGCTATGGGACGCGTGTATCCGATCATCAAACCGATGTGCCATATCACGGTTGAGGTGGACGAAGTGCCGCGTGAGCGGAAGAGCACCAGCCGACAGCGCCGTGTGGCCGCATCGGCAGCGGCAAGCAAGAACGCCGCCACGGCCGAATAGGCGAACCAGTCACAGGAGGAAGTCATTGGGACAGAAGATACATCCGATCGGATACCGGGTCGGCATCATCCGTGACTACAGGAGCCACTGGTTCTCGGCCAAGGGCTACAGTCAATGGGTGCACGAGGACGCGAAGATCCGACGGTTCTTGATGAAGGATCTGCCGAAGCGCCGGCAGGAACTGGCAAGCGCCGGTATCGCCGCCATCGACATCAGCCGCGCCGCCAACCGCGTCGATGTGGTCATCCACAGCGCGCGCCCTGGTGTGGTTATCGGCCGGCAGGGCAAAGGGCTGGATGAGATCCGCGAGGCGTTGATCGCCATCCTGGATCCCGGCCTGAAGCACCGGATGGCTCATCAGAAGAACGCCCAGCCCAACGTGGATGTGCGGCCGCGCGTGGAAGAGATCCGCGATCCGGATCGGTATGCGCAACTGGTGGCTGACAACATCGCGCAGTCCATCACTCGGCGTGTGGCGTTCAAACGCGCCATGCGTCAGGGAGTGATGCGGGCAATGCGGGCCGGCGCACAGGGCATTAAGGTGCGCTGCGCCGGACGTCTGGGCGGCAGTGAAATGGCGCGCGTGGAACTGGTCAAAGAGGGAAAGATCCCCCTGCAGACCATTCGGGCGGATGTGGATTACGCGCTGGCCGAAGCGCCCACCACCTATGGTCATATCGGCGTGAAGGTCTGGATCTACCGAGGCGACGTGATGCCGGGTGAGATGGTGAACGAGTCCGCCATGGAGCCGCAGGGATCCTCGCGGCAGTTTGGCGACCGCCGACGTTCGGCCGGCCGCCGCGGAACCGGCGGAGGACCATCGAGAAGGAGAAGCAGCCATGTTGATGCCTAGGAGGGTTAAATACCGCAAAATGCACCGCGGTAGCCGCCGGGGCGTGGCCTCTGGTGCGACTAAGCTGGATTTTGGTGAGTTCGGTCTGCAGGCGCTTGAGTCCTGCTGGATGACCAGCAACCAGATCGAATCCGCCCGTATCGCTATGACCCGTTACATCCGGCGTGGTGGAAAGATCTGGATACGGATCTTCCCTGACAAGAGCTACACCAAGAAGCCGGCCGAGACCCGCATGGGATCCGGCAAAGGGGCTCCTGAAGGTTGGGTCGCCGTGGTGAAGCCGGGACGTATGCTGTTTGAAATGGCCGGGCCAACCGAAGCGGTGGCCCGCGAAGCCATGCGGTTGGCGGCGCACAAACTGCCGATCGCGACCAAGTTCGTCACACGACGCGATTTCGAGGTGAAACATGAAGGCACTGAAAGCGGAGGAGCTGCGGAAGCTGAGTCAGCCTGAGCTGGAGAAGCAACTGCAGCAGGAGAGAGAGCGACTGTTCTCTCTGCGGCAGAACCGAGCAACCCGTAAACTGACCGACTCCGCGAGTGTTCCGGTAGTGCGGCGCAATATCGCCCGCCTGCTGACGATCATCTCAGAGCTGCGTCAGTCCGGCGCCTAGCACGGGGAGGTAAGGCATGGAAGAGGTACAGACAACCGCTGCACGGGCACGCCGGAAGGTTCGGCAAGGGCGCGTAGTCAGCGACAAGATGGATAAGACAGTGGTGGTGGCCGTGGAGAACCGCGTCCGGCATCCGCTGTACGGCAAAACCGTGAAGTACACCAAGCGGTATCACGTGCACGATGAAACCAACGCGTGCGGTGTAGGCGATGTGGTGGAGATCATGGAAACACGCCCGATCAGCCGCACAAAGTGCTGGCGTGTCGCCCGCGTCGTCGAAAAGGCCCGGTAAAGGAGAGCTGCGTCATGATTCAGATCTATTCGCGGCTCAAAGCCGCAGACAACAGTGGGGCCCGTCAGTTGATGTGCATCCGGGTACTCAAGGGCAGTAATGCCCGATATGCCCGCGTGGGTGACATCATCGTTGCCGTCGTCAAGTCGGCTACCCCGGGCATGCAAGTCAAGAAGAGCGATGTGGTCAAATGCGTGGTCGTTCGCACCCGCCGGCACATCAAGCGTAAAGATGGTTCCTCACTGCGCTTCGATGACAACGCGGCTGTGGTTCTGAACAACAATCTGGAGCCCCGCGGTACCCGTATCTTCGGTCCCGTGGCGCGTGAGCTGCGCGAACGCGGTCAGATGCGCGTGATCTCATTGGCTCCCGAAGTTCTGTAAGGAGGGGGTCATGGCTCTGCAGAAGCATACAATACAGAAAACCGTGAAGCCCATGAAGATCCGTAAGGGCGACATGGTTGAAGTGATAGCCGGCAAGGACAAGGACAAGCGGGCCAAGGTTATCCAGGCCATACCTGCCGATGGCAAGGTTGTGCTGGATGGTCTGAACCTGGTGGTGCGGCATCAGAAGCGTCAGTCGACCAATCGGGCTACGCCCGATAGTCAGACGGGCCGCATTACCAAGCCTGCTCCTATGCCGGTGGCCAAAGTCATGCTGGTTTGTCCGCACTGCTCCAAGTCGACGCGTATCGGCATGACGGTGACGGGCGATCAGCGCGTGCGGCAGTGTAAAAAGTGCCGCGAAATCATAGATTCGGTGTAACGCGATGAGCAACTACGAACCACGACTGAAGGCCCGGTACCGTGATGAAGTGGTCCCGGCGCTGATGGAAAAGTTCCAGTACACCACGATCATGCAAGCCCCCAGGCTTGTCAAGGTCGTGTTGAACATGGGTGTAGGACAGGGCGACAGCGATCCCAAGCAGTTGGAAGGCGCGGTGCGCGATCTGACGGCGATCTCCGGCCAGAAGCCGCTGGTCACCAGGGCGCGTAAGTCGATCTCCAACTTCAAGATCCGCGAGGGTCACAAGATCGGTTGCAAGGTCACACTGCGCGGCAATGCGATGTATGACTTCCTCGACAAGTGGATGTCCATTACACTCCCCCGTGTCCGTGACTTCCAGGGCATCTCGTTGAACTCGTTCGACGGCCACGGAAACTTCGCGACCGGTATGCGCGAGCAGATCGTGTTCCCTGAGATCAACTACGATCAGGTGGACCGCACTCGTGGACTTGATGTCTGCATCGTGACGACAGCTCGCACGGACCAGGAAGCGCGTGAGTTGTTGCGCGCCATGGGCATGCCGTTTGCCCGTAAGTAGCCCGACATAGGCCGCGTGACGTGCGCGGCATACACCTGGAACATACGTTACGGCGCCGTCCCAGTACCTGTACTGGGGCGGTTGTCCGCAACTCGAGGGTGAATTCCTAATCGCGGAGGCGTACCAGTGAAGCAGGTTGGCATAGATGCGATCCGCAATATGGCCTTCTTAGGCCACGGCGGATCCGGAAAATCCAGTATGGCTGAGGCGTTGCTGTTCAGCGCCGCCAACATCGACCGTCTGGGACGGGTAGATGACGGAAGTTCTTGCTCGGACTTTGACGAGGACGAGAAGAAAAGGCACATCAGTATCAACCTATCTGTGATACCCGTGCTCTGGAAAGAGACCAAGCTGAACATTCTGGATGCCCCGGGGTTTTTAGATTTCGTGGGTGAAGTTTACAGCGCACTGGCCGTCAGCGATGCGGCGGTGCTGTTCACACCCGCTACCAGTTCGCTGGAGGTTGGGTTTCATATCGCCTGGGAGCAGGTAGAAGATCGTCAGCTGCCTTGCGCGGTGTTCGTAAACAAGATGGACCGGGAAAACGCCGACTTCGGTGCGCGCGTACGGGAGCTTCGCAGCGCGTATGGCACCAAGGTCGTGCCGGTCGCTGTTCCCATCGGTGCGCAGGCCGCGTTTAACGGTGTGATTGACCTGTTGAACGAGCGGGCTGTGCAGGGCGTTGGAGCGGCTGCGCGTGAAGTACCGTTGGACTCGGTGACGGGTGATGTTCCGGATGACCTGGACGAGTACCGTCAGTGGCTGACAGAAGCCGCGGCCGAGGGCGATGACGAACTGATGATGAAGTACCTAGAAGAGGAGCAGCTGACGGCCGAAGAGATCGCCCAAGGTATCGTTGCCGCTTTCCGCGCCGGCAAGATCGTACCCGTATTCGGCGCCTCTGCCGTCAACCCGTCCGGGCTGACTGCGGTGCTCGACCTGATCAGCCAGGTGTTTCCGTCTCCCGCCGAACGCGGCGCCGCGCGAGCGGCCACCGGTGACGAGACCCGGATGCCTTCCGACTCAGAGCCGTTCTCCGCATTTGTGTTCAAGACCACGGCGGACCCGTTTGTGGGCAAACTCACTTACTTTAAAGTCATGAGCGGCCAGCTGAAGGCGGACTCTCATGTGTGGAACGCCAATAAGTCACACGACGAGCGTATCGGTCAGCCTTTCTTCCTGCGCGGCAAGACGCAGGCCAACACCACCGCGGTAGGCGCAGGTGATATAGCGGCGGTCTCAAAACTGCAGGAGACCGGCACGAATGACACGCTCTGCGACCGAGCCAAACCCATCATCTATCCGGCGATCGCGTTCCCAAAACCGGTGTACAGTCTGGCTGTCCGGGCCAAGAGCAAAGCCGACGAAGATAAGATGGGCAACGCAATTGCGCGGTTGGCCGAAGAAGATATGACGTTTACCTTCCACAGAGATCCCGAGACCAGCCAAACGGTGATCTCTGGCATGGGCGACACGCACCTGGATGTCGCCATGGCTCGGATGAAGCGTAAGTTCGGCACGGATGTCGAAACAGAGCCTATTCGAATCGCGTATCGCGAATCGATACAAGGCAAGGCCGAAGCGCAAGGGCGCCACAAGAAGCAGACGGGGGGCCGCGGTCAGTTTGGTGATTGCTGGATCCGTGTGGAACCGGCAGAGCGCGGCACGGGATTCGAGTTTGCGGATGAGATCTTCGGCGGCGCTATCCCGAAGCAATATGTGCCGGCTGTCGAGAAGGGCGTACGTACGGCGATGAGCCGCGGCGTCATCGCCGGGTATCCGGTGGTGGACGCCAAGGTCACCGTGTATGACGGCTCGTTCCACACGGTTGACTCATCGGATGCCGCATTCCAAATGGCCGGTATCCTGGCGTTCAATAACGCGGCAGCCAAGGCAGGCGTCGCGCTGCTGGAGCCGATCATGAAGGTGGAGGTGATTGTGCCCGAGGAAGATATGGGCGCCGTCATGAGTGACTTCAACGGCAAGCGCGGACGTGTGTTGGGCATGGAGAGCGCCGGTAAGGGGCGCCAGCTGGTGACCGCCATGGTGCCGCAAGCAGAGATGCTCCGCTACGCGATTGATCTGCGCTCCATCACACGGGGCCGGGGGAGCTTTACCTGCGAGTTTTCGAACTATGAAGAGGTGCCGGCGCATG
>CAZHSN010000154.1:0-9015 GCA_964535125.1 uncultured bacterium | reverse complement strand
ATCGAGATGGTTCATGCCGATACTGTGGAACGCAGAGTCCCATAACCACATGTGCCGGTGCGGCAGACGGTCGGGGGTGGACCACCGGTACGGGATACTGCCCTCCGGGTGAAGCGTGTTGACGCGCATCACGCTGATGCACTTCAGACCCAGATCATGCCAGTTGTCTGGTAACCGGCGAGTGAACCGAGCATACTGTTCCATCCGACGCTGCCAGAGCGCCGGTGGGTCGGATTGTACGGCCTCATGACAGCGCGCCAAGGCTTGTTCCGTTGTGTAGCCGAACGACAGTGTCAGAAACTCCCCTGATGTCACAGCGATCCAGCCGGTCTCCACCTCCAATAACGTGACGCCTTCCGATGTACAGGGTCTCGCTTGAGCGGCCAGGCGCCATTGCACGGATGGGGGAAAGACCGCTGTGAGCGTATGCCAACAGGACCAGGCGATGCCCAGCGGATCGTTATCCACAGTGGCCAGCAGCAGGTCGCTTACGGCCAACACCGTCCGCCACTGGCTGCCGGCGTCAGGTTCAATGAATAGATCGATGGACGGATGGGTGTGCAGCCGCAGACTTGCCTGTTCGAGCAGTGTGGCGACCATTCCACTGCGAGAGTCGGTGGGGCCATCCATGCCCGACCACGCGAATAACGCGCCCTCGGCATTCCATCCTCCGCTCATGCGCCAATCCTTACCAGCCACCACAACACCGCCAGGAAGAGGCCGGAGACGGCAAACGCCAACAGGAACCCGCCGATCTGCACCAATTTTGGGTGATTCAGCTCCCACGGATGCCCCTCGCTGCTACCGGCATAGACGACCGGGATGCCCTGTTCCACCAGCTCCGGTTCGCGCCCGACGGGTGTTCGCAACAACGTATAGAACTGATCCACACTTCTCTGGTCATGTTGCCGGCTGAGAAGGCTGGCTGCCACCAGTGTGAGCAGCCCAAGCGGCAGATAGCTGAGCAGCAGCCAGTGCATCTGTGTTTTGTCCCCCAACATTCCCAGCCAGGAAATGGTTTGCAATCCTGCCTTGTCATGCAGGAACTTGCCGAAGGGCCCCAGTACCAGCCAGATCGGAGCCATTACGCCGAATGCCAGCCATGCACCCAGCGCGGTGGCGCGCCGCCAGAGAAACGCGGCCCATACCAGCAGGCCGGTGAGTGTGGTGATTTGCCACATCACCGCCAGCGCATCGGTCACGCCGGGCACGATCAACGAAAACGCGACAGCCAGCAGTACAATCGCCAGCCCGCTGATGCGTGCGACCTTCATCAGTGCCTGATCGGAAGCGCCGGGATGCAGATAGCGTTGGTACAGATTGCGCGACACCAATGCAGAGCCTGCCACCATGAAGGCCGACAGGGTGGACATCTGCGCCGCCAGGATGGCCACCACCATCAGTCCCGTAAACCCGACCGGAAGCAGATAAAGGATCGCCGTGCCGAACGCCTCCTCACGATGGTTCATTCCGGGTATGGCGCCCTGCGCCACCAGAGCGGCCATCAGCAGCCCGGTGAAAGCCCAGCCGATGGCGCAGATCCGTTTGGTGAAGTTGCCATACGTGAATCCAACCCGTCCCTCCATCTCCGTCTTTCCTGTAGCGCAGATCTCCATGGTATGCGGCTGAGACACGATGCCGATAAGGCTGGCGATGCAGGCTCCCACAATCCACATCAACGTCAGCTCATGCGGCGTACTGAGCGAGAAGAAGGATGGCTCCAGGGACGCATGCAGCGCCTCGAAACCGCCGACCTTCGCCAGGGCGAACGGTACCAGCAGCAGCGACATCACCACGATCAACACGCCTTGGATCGACTCGATCACCACGGTGGATACCAGGCCGCCGGCGGCGCCGTATGCCAGGAACACCAGCGTCATGCCTGATATGGCCAGCCACTCCGGCAACCGTCCGTGTGTGATGGCCACCGCGATGAAGCCGGTGCCTTTGAGCATGGTGCCCATGTTGATGGCGAAGTATAGAATACCCATCACGGCGTACAGTAGGCCTAACCCGCGTCCATATCGGGCGTCGAACAAGTCGGCTGTCGTGAGATAACGGGTGCGCCGGAAGAGCGGGGCGATAATCCAGTAGAACGGCGTGACAAACAGATACACGAAGCTGTACCAGATGCCGCTAATGCCGCGTTGGAACGACGCGCCGACCACGCCCACCGGGTCATCCGCATGGGTGCCGGTACCCAGCGCGTGCATGACCATCAGGAACTTGTTGAACCGTCGGCCGCCGGCGAAAAAGTCACCTGTCTTGCGGACATTACGGCTGTGCCACAGACCCACTGCGATAATGCCTATCAGGTATGCCACGAACACCACGGTGTCGATCCAGCCGAACTGCATCGATGCCTGGTCCGTCATGTACCGTCCTCCTCAGCTGACCTGCATAACACGGAATGCGGCCTATCGCAAGCGGTAGCGGCCCGGTTTGTCAGCGGTGGTCACGACACCCGTCGGACCGCAGAGCAGTATGCCGTTCGGGGGCAGGCTCAGCGCTTCCACTTCCACCAATCCGCGCGACACCCGAATGCTCAGCCGCGCCCCGCGGTACAGCAGATTCGATACGCCCAGTGAAGGGACGGCGTTGGGCAAGTGGGGTCGCACCCGCAGGGTGTGCGCGTCGGCATCAATGCCTAGTAACCCATACACCAGGAAAGCCGGAAGCATGCTGGACTCATGGAACTCCATGTCGATGCCCAGGCCGCCGGCCGTTCCGGATCCCTGCAGTGTGGTTCCCTTGCTGCCATCGGCGTAGTACGCCCGATATCCGCCAGCCTGCCATGCTGCGTCGTCCCATTGGGCGATGGCGCACAACCGTTGCCAGGCGTCGTCGGGACCATAGACTTTCAGTCTGGCCCACAGATCATAGAAGGTGAAGCCCAGCACGGCGCCGCCGTCCTGAACCTGTCCGCCCCAGGGAATGTCCTCAGGATAATACCATCCCTGGCTGTACCATTCGACGTTCCGCCTGGTGGTGCTTCGCGGGGCGAAGATCCAGTGGTAGATGTCTTCACCGGTGGACGTGTCGCCCTCCACGATCCGCCTGCCGGAGATCCAGTCCATGATCGACCGGGCTTCCGTACGGGATGCCACGTCATACCAGATGGCTTCCTGGTTCATTACCACGAAACCGTAGTCACGGACGACTCCATTCGGGTCAATGCAACCCACGTATCGGCCGGTCGTGTCATTCCAGAACCGTGTGCGCACGGTCTGCCGGACCGCTTCGGCATGTTTGCGTAACGCGGCGGGGTCGAAGGGGCGGACGCGTGCCGGCATCTTCCATTCCTTATGCCGTTGAACGGCCTCTTCCACTTCCGCCATGGCGATCAGCGCCGCATGGTATTGCGATGTGGCGTACATTTCATCCCACCCAAAAGGCAGGATGTCCCAGTAGTTGCCGCCGATCCCATGGCCTCCATGGATGATACGTCCGCGTTCTCCCCGGCGTGACCATCCCGGCAGCGCGTCATGACCCTGCCAGGTCACCCGGATGTGACCGCGTTTCAACGCTTCGAATTCGGTCTGCTGCTGGCGGAGCGCCATCCGCATGCGATCCAACTGTGTCCTCAGGAACTCGACATCACCGGTCCAGCGGTACATGCGCCAGGACGCCAGGATGTAGATCGGATTGTTGATCGGGTGGCGTGTGTCGTATGCGGTGAATATGCTGTTGATGTCGAGTCCAGCGTCGCCAGCCGGTTCGCCAGGCAGGATACGCATCGCCACGATCCGGCCCGTCCATTTGGGATGCCGATGCATCGGCACAATGCAGCGCTGAAACGCCCCATGGGTGTAGGCGTCTCCCACGATGCCGCCAATCTGCTGTTCTTTAGGCGACAACTCGGAGACATACTCGAAGGGGATCCGCCGGTCTGCGCCGAACCCGGTGTCACCCTCGCGCATCCATTCAATGGCCGGTGCAGCGCCCTTCCAGTTGCCGGTGCGTTTCCATCGGATCTGGATGAACGGCGCCTGAAACGCCTCCCAGCTTATCCCATCGGGTGACTGCAGCCGCGGACTTTTACCGGTGATGGTCACGCGCCAATGACCTGCCTCCACACCTTCGGAAATAGCGTCTGACAACGTCCAAGAACGGGCTGCCGCCGCGCCCTGAAAGCGTTCCATGCCAGGCAAGGCCAGAGACGCCCACACCCATGTACCATCGGGCTTGCCGAAGTGCCATCCGGCTGTCTTCCCGATGCTGTCCGGGGCGGTCATACCGGCCTGCACCCACATCGGGAAGGGCCATCCGTAGTCATGCGCGGTCGAATCATGCTGATGAGTCAACACATAGCCCGACCGGTGCACCTGCGTTTTCTGCAGTTCATCGATCATCGCCTGTACCGCGGTGCGGTTGTGAAACTGCGGAAATGCCGGTGAGTTCACCCACGCATCAGAGATACTGAGATACTCCTTGTTGAACATTACCGGTCCGATATTGACGCGATGGGCGAGATGATACCACAGGAACCGGTTCAACCCCTGAGCGACCTGCGGATGTCCTTCAATCTCAAATCGGGTAAAGTCCGCCGGTATATCTGCGGTGAGATCCGCCGGGGGTCTCACCAGCGGCGCTGCCAGGAGCGACACGGTGCACAGGGTGACGGCAAGCGCCATGCATGCGGCTCCGGTGGTAGTGATGTGCCTGATCATCCTATGACTCTCCTATGCATGTATTCGCCGGGACTGACGAATTCAGCGAAACGCCTGCAGTTCCGCGACGCTCATCTGAACTCCGGGCTGGTTTTCGCCGTCCGGCTTGATGCCCCGCAGTCGAATGTACCGGACCGGCTGACCGGGGAACTTGTGTTCGCGCCATGCGTTCGGCGCTCCTGTCCCATTGGCCACTCGTGCCCAAGCCTCGCCGTCTGCTGATACCTGCACATCGTACTCCGTCGCCCAGCCCGCACCGAACAGGAACCGTATGCGGGAGATCGGCAGGGTCTGCTCCAAGTCGACCTGAAGCGTCCATGGCCACTCATACGCCCCTTGTGCGAACGTCGTCGTATAGCCGTCGACCGCGTTGGCCGCTACGGCTGTTTCGCCACTGGGCACCAGTTCGCGCAGACCATCCAGACTCAGCAGCTTGGCCGGCTTGCGATGCGCCAGATCACCGGGTGCAACAGACCGACCGGGGAACTCCATGGGCGGAACACGTCGAGTGACTGCGGGGAATGGCTTACGCATCCGAACCTGGAAGATCGTCGCCACAGGGTCGGCCGTCAAGCCCTTGGTTGTCAGGACCAGTGTGGAGCCCTCCATCCGGAAGGGAACCGGACGGTTCGTGTTTCTGCAGACCACCGAAACCGGTGAGTCGGTAATTGGTTTGGCCCGCAATTCAGACGCCGGCAGCCCCGTCTTGCCCCGGGGATTGGACAGCGCCACCAGATACAAGTTTTGGGGATCGGAGGCGGAGACCAGCGCGTAGCCCCAGTCTGCCGACTCCACAGCTGCCGGATCGACATCGGTGTAGGTGTCGGTCAATGAAGGCATATCCTTCGGGTTCGCCCAGTTCGCCATGGCGGCGTGAGCCTGCAGCAGCACTGAGTCCTCGAATGTGGTGAACGCCACTTGCTGTGTGTTGGGGAAGGCGCCTGTCAGCGGGCTGTGATCAAGATTCGGGATGTACCCCTCGCCGATCAGCGAGAGGGTGATGCGCAAGTAGTCCTGCCAGTCCGGTTTGACATCCACCCGTCCCTGGTAGGGCCAGAGCATTACCCGCCAGCTTTCCAGTGTGTGCCGTTTCGGCCAGGTATCCAGAATGCGCTGCAGCAGCGGATCCTGCTCGCCGGGCCAGCGTCCCCAGCGTTTGTCCGGGTCGAATGAAAACTCTTCCACCGAGCAGATGTCCCAATCACCGTGAGAGGGTTTGTCGAATCCGTTGATCACGATTACCGTATCGGGCAGCAGTGTGCGGATCATGCTGTAGATCGCATCCAGTGAACTGTGCTCAATGGCCAGCCAGTCGAACCAGATAGCGGCGGGACGGAGTTGACGGCAGGCGTCTTCCAGCATCAGGATGGCTTGCTCATATCTAAACTGCGGCGCATCGAACGTGTTGCCGAAATACATGCCGAATTTCAGCCCGGCGCTCTCCAATGCCCGTTTTACGCGGCCGATGGTCTCGCGGTGTTCGGCTTCCGGCTCGAATCGCGAACTCCAGCGGAACACCCAGTCACCGTTGCCGTAGCAGATGGGTATGCCTGTGGTGTACCCCTGCTGTTTCATCAACCGGGCCAATTTGGGCCAGTCATCTGGAGCGAACCGTTCAGGGGCATGGATCAGTGCATGTAACCGGGCCCGTTCGTACCAGCGGTTCGGGCGTTCGCGGGTGGTCAAGGTGAGCGTGTGTTCGTCGGATCCTCCGTCTGAGTCCGTCACGCGAAACGTGACCTGGCGGTTTCCCAGCGCAGCGCGCGCACTGACGGTTCCCACCAGTACGCCGTCGCTGGTCAGCCGCAAGCCGTCAGGCAGTCTGCCTCGCGACACACTCCAACGGTAGGGCGGTTGTCCACCGCCAGCGCTCAGGCGAAACGGCGCGGCTTGCAGCGCCGTGCTCCACTGCTGGCGAGACTGAGGCCGGTCTGCAACGTACTGAGTAATCAACGGATGTTCCGCAGCGCAGTAGGGCCATTCGCGGAAGACGACGGGCATCTGCGCGTCACATCCCGGCATGGATGGCGGAATGATCTGAAGCCGTGTGTTTGGAGGGGTTAGCGCCAGAGTTAAACCCGGAACGCGATTGCCGTCCGCGTCGCTGATCCGGCAATAGAACCCGAACAGGCCTTCCGTGCGGTTCCCAACCTTCAGCAGCAACCGGTTCCATCCTGCCTGTACGTTGACCGGTACGACCGTCATGTCCTTACCGGCGTTGTCGCGTTGCACGCGGTACCACGAGTTTGGGAAACCCTGCGGCGGCGAGGGCGGTTCGGTAACCCGATGCGGATTACCAACGTCACAGCGACCGACTTCGCGGCCGTTCCACCACGCGCGGAACATGCTGTCTGCACCCACACGCAACTGCGCCTGCCGATGGTCCGGCGACCAGACCCAGACAGCGGCATAGACAGCGACGCCTGCCGCAGGTTCGCCGCGTACGAGGCGAAAGTAGCTGAACAGATCGACGTAGTCATCATAATTGCGTGAGAAACACCGGTCATCAAACACGTGCCAGGTCAGTCCGTCAGCTGTGGCGTCCGGTGACGGGCTCAGTGTGTTGACATCGAACGGATGCTTGTCCATGGTGCTGGCATCCGTATTCGGTATGGCGCTGGATATAAGCCACGTGTTGATGTGCTCGGCCGTTCCGCCGACATGCGAAGCGGGAGAGGGCAGCGACCAAAGACTGGCGGCCGCGGCTGCGGCGATGACGCTGACTGACATGCAGGCCTCCTCAATGACGGTCACCCATGCAGTTCGATGACGGACTGCGGATGTCCTGCATACCGGCTGCTTTTTGCATGGCTCTGCGGGGTGATCGCATACTATGGGTGGAGGTATTCCCATGCATCTGTTTATCGACACATATCTGCAGGTGTTCTTCGTGCTGACGCCTTTTGCGGTGCTGTCGGCCTATCTGGCGTTGACGCGCAATCGCGATCGGCGGGCTCAGACCCAATTGGCCTGGCGCGTGACCGGTGCGGTGATGGTGATCGTGCTGTGTCTCTACGGCGCGGGTCAGTACATTTTCGCGGTGTATGGAGTCACACTCGACGCGTTTCGCGTGGGTGCAGGGGTGTTGTTGTTCCTGTCTGCGATCGGGCTGGTGCAAGGGAAGGGCGGTCTAGAGGCCCACACACGCCCGGATGAAGATGTCGCCGTGGTGCCTCTGGCGATGCCGATCATGGTGGGACCGGCGACGACTGGTATCCTGCTGGTGATGGGGTCGACCCCGACACCCATGACCGAGCGGCTGCTCACGGCGGGGGCGATGCTGTGCGCCGTATTGACGGTGTGTTCCCTGCTGCTGCTTGCGGCCCCCATCGAACGGCGCCTGGGCGCTGTGGGGATCAGCATTCTGAGCAAGCTGACCGGCTTGATGCTGACCGCCATGGCGGCTCAGATCATCGCCACCGGGGTCAAGGGACTGATGCGTTAGTCAAGTGGGGTGCGGCAGGAGACCTGTGCACCCCTATATCTCATCGACGTCGTCGGCGCAGCGCCAGTACGCCGCCCAGGCCGCATAGGAGTGCGGTGATGGACGCAGGTTCTGGCACCAAGGAGATGAACGCGCCGCGTCCCAAACGGTCCTCCGAAGCGAACAGCGAGCCACCCCCGTAGTTCACCGTCGCCACGAAGATGTAACCATCGTACTTTTGACCGTTATCGATGGCCAGTTGGAGGTGTGTGGTGACGTCGTGCAACTGCCAGCCTGTGCTTCCCGTGAGGGTAGCGATGGAAGTGCCTCCTGCCTGTGCGTAGTTGGTGACCACCTCAGGGCCCGGATCATACATGAAGTGCTGAAGCTCCACGCCGCTGAAGCCATTGGAGTAGAAGTTTAACAACGCTGACTCGGGTTGGAGCTTTCTGCCCGCCAATGATGAATATCAAAGATAACGATGCCGCGAGTCAGCCAGCGGGATCCGCCGTCGTGGTAGACTTCGATGGTTTCGCCGGTCGTGTTGACGTCGTAGTAGTTGGGGTTGGTCCACCAGTCGCGCAGGGCGTAACCGTCCATTTTGCCGGTGGTGTACAGGCGATCTTCCGCAGCAGCAGGCGCGGAGACGAGCGTCCACACACCCACCAATCCGATCAGAAACCAGAGACATGCCCGCATGGTTGGCCTCCCGTCAGGTAAACAAGGTTCAGGGCGGCCCGAACAACCAGTCGTCCTGCATGTCTACGGAATACCTGCATCGCCGATGCCGACACAAGAGAGTTGCCTGTGTAGTGCGTCATTTTTTTATTGTAATGCGTAAAACAAGTGTATGTGCTGGGCTTTCACAATGGCCGATTAACAGTGGCGGGCGATCTCGTCTCGCGCCAGCGACACCCATCG
>CAZHSN010000153.1:0-9153 GCA_964535125.1 uncultured bacterium | reverse complement strand
CCGGTGTCCTTCCGGGCCACACGCACCGCCCGAACCACATGCGCTCGCGTTCCCTCGCGGTGCGGTTTGATCAGCGGCGTGGCGAACGCCTTGTCGGCCTTCCAATCGTGCGCGCGCAGCCGCTCGATGATCGCCTGCCGCAGCGGCGGGTCGACGAACCGCAACTGCTCCTCGGCGTTTTGTTCGGTGCAACGCAGTGACGTCAACGCGGTACGCACCGTAACCCAGCCGGAGTGCTTCACCGACCGCACCGTCTCCTCATGCAGTGCGCCACGCACTTTGCGACGCGGCATCCGGGACACGATGACCGGTGTGACAGGGAATGCGTTGTACTGCGGCAACTTCAGCGCGTCGATCTCCGTCTGCGGATCGTCGCTCAGCCGGGCGACCAGTTCCCGACGGTAATGCGGCCATGGCATATCCATGCGTGGATTTCTATCCGGCAATGACAGGATCTCGCCGGTCTCCGGATCGACCCATCGGTTGTCCTGAGGGCGCCGGATCATCCGTTCGCGCATCTGCTCGAATCGTGTGATCTTCTGTTGCATGGCAGGTGTCAGTGCGGCTAACACCGCCGCATCCTGAGCATGATGCAGGTCGCTTTCCGCGCGGTTCTTTTCCAGCCCCCATTCGCGCCGGATCCAGGCCGTTATGCGGCCTTTGTAGCATTGCACGGGCAGTTTCTCCTCCGGATCGGCGAACTGCAGATGGGTCCGTACATAGCTTGCAAAGAACCGGGCAATGTATTGGGTATCAATGAGGTTGCGGTCCACCATCTCTTGTGATGCTTTGTCATCCAGATTGGTCCGCAGCAGGTTGGCGCGTTTCCGTGGGTTCCGGATGTTCGCGTTCACCCAGTCGACATAGCGCTGCCAGCGCTCGGGATCCTGGCCGAAGAACTCATATGGCGTCTGATTACGCTTGTTGCGGTTCTGCCCGCACAGCACCAGTACCTTGTTGTGCTGGCTGTTATCCCATGTGCGCGAATAAGGCAGGATGTGGTCCACTTCCAGATACCCCGGCTCGCGCAGTCGCCGGATGTCGATGGATTGCTGCGAGTAGGCGCATTGGCCGTTCTGTTCCCGGTAAAGCGACAGAATCAACTGGTCATGGCGCTTGGGATCGGCGACCTGGAACTCTTCCTGCAGTTGCCTCTTTAATGTCTCCCAGTGTTGCTCGTTCTTTCTCTGATCGCGTTCAATCTCACCGCGTTGTTCCGCGGTCTTACCCAACTCCCGCGCCAGCTCGATGTGTATACGGGTCGGCGCACCGTACCGGTCGATTACGGCATTGACCACTTTACGGGCTTGCGTCAGTGCGCGCAGCACAACCGGGTTGCGGATCTCATCCAGCAATGGCTCGACCGGCAGCTTGTTGCGCCGCGTGGCTGTCTGCGGCCGGGAGTGGTTATAGCCGGCGCGTTCGCACGCCTCGTTGTAACGATACCCCTGTTGCAAATGCGGGATGATCCGGCGCAACGCCTTCAGCGACAGATTCCCGTGTCCTGCGAACGGCTCGACGCTCTCCACCAGTTGTCGGATCTCCGGGTCGTTCATGCCCTGCTCATCCATCAACCGGTTCAAAGTGGACTCATCTTTACCGTATGTCAGCACCCAGCCGATCCGGTCCAGCCGATCCGTATCTTGAAGCAGTTCTGACCACATCCCTTTTCGGATGCTTTCCGCCTTACGGCGGATCGCCGCCGCTCCCGGCATCTTGGCCACACCCTGCTTCTTTTCCACTAAGTCGTAAAACTGCTCTGTTGTCAGTGTAGCCCCGGCTTCCATCTCCTTTGCGGGCATGTAATACCGAAGCGTAGTGAAAGTCGATGTGTACGGCAGCTTCAACAGTTTGCGTAATTGCGCGTAATCCAGTTTTTCACTGCTGATTAGCTTGTCGACCACCATCTGCAGTTGTTCGGGGGTCATCCGGCATGTCTCGCCATCCAACCGCCCTGTGGGCGTCTCATCCGGTTGAACTGTCCAGGCGATGTTGTTCAGCTTCTGCAGAACCAGCGACAGCTCATTAGAGAAGCACTTCTTCGGCGCCCTCTTTTCCCCAGGCTCAAATGTGCAGGGCCCCACTTTTCCCAATAACTCCGCGGGATCGGACACCGGACGCTGACGAAACGCAATCTGTACGAACGCCTCTTCGAACGGCTGTGAGGCCTGTGCGTTGCCGAAGCGTCGCTGGCTGGCGCAGATTTGCCGGACTTCATCCAGCAGATCATCGCGCAGCAGCGTGTGGCTGTAGTCACCCGAAACATTCCGCTTGCGTTCAGCGAAACGGTCATCCTTGGCAATCATCTCACCCGGTGTGCGATATCCCTGTTGCTGCATCCGATCGCGCAACTCACCGGCCGCGGCGAGCATTTTGGAGTCGTCCGCGTCCTTGTCGCTCGCAGCATGCAGCCGGTTCGACTTGAACCCGCGGTGTGCGGCGATATGGTACAGACTGCGCGCCAAATCCAAACCGTTGAGCGGAACATCCAGCGCGCGGGCGCGCAGATCCCAGGGAGAAGTCAGTTCATTAGGAGTTGAAAAGGCATCAATCCATTGTTGCGCTGTCGCCAAGCCGTGAGCTTCGAACAGCTGGCGGATCTCCTTCAGGCGCAGTGCATGCCGGCGCAATCGTCTTCGCTGTGACCGCGCCAGCCGGCGAGGCGCCGCCAGAGACTCCTTGTTCTTAGGTTGTTCCGCGGCGGTGAAAGCGCGTACACCCAGCGCTTCAATGCGTTGATCGTCCCAGTTGAGCACCGCCCAACCGACAGAGGTGATTCCGAGGTCCAATCCCAGTACGTACTTCATCCCACATAACCCCTTTCCACGCAGCTAAAAGGATACCCCCAACGGAAACCGTTGGGGGTAGAACCTTGCAGTACAGTCTTTATTGTAGAAACCTTGGGTCTCCGGTATGCTACAGAAATGTACCTGATTAACGTATACCCCCCCTTCCCGCGGGTTGTCAAGCGTTTCATCCGCTCCGGTTCCCTTTTTTTCCGTGAACTAAGTTCCTTCTCTACGCCCCGTCCGGCTCCTGTTGGCGCCAGCGGCCGCGGGTGAAGTCGGGGAACTCCACACACAGGCCGTGACCGGCCACCGACTGCTGGGACAGCGGGATGATCGCGCTCCAGGTCACGCCGTCCACGATGCCGATCGGCGGCGGCGTATTGTGCCGCACCGCCTGCAGGAACTGATGCATCATGATGTAGTCGCAGCCGCCATGGCCGCCGTACATCGCCGCATCGGCGCCGTGTTCGCGCCACAGCGGCGACTCGTACTGGGTCTGGTACGGCTCGAACGGCTCCCAGACGCCCTCCGGGGTGACGCCGTCCAGATGGATGCCGTCCCGACTGCCCTCATACGCACCGCGGGTGCCTTGCAGACGCCAGATGAAGTCGGACGGGCGGGGACTCACGATGTCGAAGTAGAGCGTGACGGTTGCGCCGTTGGCCGTCTCCAGCAGGGTGGTGTTGGTATCGCCCAACGCATAATCGCGCTGCGCCAGCGGATGCTCCGCGCCGAACCGGTCGCGCGCATATTCCTTAAGACAACGTGCCGCCGTGCTCATGCTGCTCAGCCGGGTAAACCGGTCACCCCGATGGATGGCCAGCCACCAGGCCGCCGGTCCGATGGGATGCGTGGGATAGAGGTTACCGGTCATCCGGGCCATGAGCTCGCCGCGCCACGTCAATTCGCCCTGCGGCGTGAACGCCAGCGACCGGATGTCGTGCTGATACCCCACCAGCGCATGCTGTACAGTGCCGAACAGTCCGGCATCCACCATCTGCTGCACCGCCTGGGTGTTCCGGAAGTAGTTCACATTCTCCAGCAGCATGCAGTGACTGCCGGTCTGCGCGCTGGTTTCAATCAATTCCCACCCCTCGTCCAGCGTCAGGCAGGCGGGCACCTCCAGGCCGACGTACTTGCCAGCGCGCATCGCCGCAATCGCCTGGGCGGCGTGCTGATGCCAGGGGCTGGCGATCAGTACGGCGTCCACGCTCTTCAGCGCACACAACCGCTTCCAATCGCCAGGCTGCCAGTAGACCCGCGGCGTCTCCCCGCTCAGCCGCTCCACCAGCATCTTTGACGCCACCACATGCTCCAGTTGCGGATCGTACACTGCGGTGATCTGCACGTCATCGAACATCAACGCGGTTTCCATCAGGAACTTTCCCCGCGCCCCCAGACCAATACATCCCAATCGTACAGGTTTCATGTCACACCCCGCGTTACGTCGCGTTCTGATGAACATCCAGCGGATCACCGGAGTCGTCAGTGTTCACCGATTCGTCATACGCGCGCGCCATACCTGCCGGCCGCTGCCGGTCCGTGGTATAGTACTGTCATCTTGCCGGCATGGAGCGTCTCATCACGCGATGATCCGAACACAGCAGATACGGCTGCGGGGAACACGGTACTACGAGGCGCCCGCGTTGTACCGTTCCGGCGAACTGCGGGCCGGCCGCAAAGTGCTGCTGGAACACCAGCCTTATAATCCACACGACCGGTTCGCCGTCGCCGTCATGCTGGCCGATACGCACGCGATGCTCGGGCACATTCCGCGGGAGTGGGCCCCTATGTACGCGCAGCGTCTTCAACGGAAAGAGATCCGGGATGCGTATCTGGTGGGCGCATCACCACGTCATGACACGGTTGATGTTCGGATTGGAGTCACTTACAGCATCTCAGAAGAGATCCCCACGGAACAGCCGCCCTGCGTCGTAAACCAACCCCTACTTACACCGCACCTCTCGACAGGGTGGAACCAACCAAACCCAAGAACGCCCCCATACCACTTGGATGCATCATCGCGTTGGTTGTGTTCATCGTGCTGTTGATTGCATATCCAACCACCACGATTAGTGTGGCGATTTTCACCTGTTGGGTTTTATTCGTGATAGTCGGCGCAAACAGAAGGTGATGCACACGCGGCCCGATGACACTCAAGATAGCATCCGTCCAGCGCCTTTACCGCACTGCCTGGCACCTTAGCGAAGCAGGCTCACCAGCAGCGCCACGTTCAACACGCTGACGATCAGGCCGATGATCCACATCACCCCGTTGAGCGCCCGGGAGTTGGCGTGTTTGCCCATCACCTCGGGTGATCCGGTCAGTTTGATCTGCGTGAAGATCGTCAGCGGCAGCTGCACGCTGAGCATGATCTGGGAGATGATCAATCCGGCAAAGGGGTTGGTGATCAAGGCGATGATGACCACTGCCGGTACGATGGTCAGCGCGAGTCCCCAGCGGGTGTGCAGATCACGCACGTTGTACGGCTCCTCGAAGATCCCCGCGAAGATCGCGCCGCCCGCCATGCCGGCGGTGACCGAGGAGGCGATGCCGGCCAGCAGCAGCGCCGCCGCGAACACGATCGCCGAGGACGGCCCCATCAGCGGCGCCAGCAGCCGCTGCGCCTGGGCGATGTCATCCACCGGTGTCGAGTGCGCATAGAACGTGGCGGCGGCCAGCAGGATCATCGCGCTGTTGATCGCCCAGCCAACCAGCATGGCCAGGATCGTATCCATATATTCATACCGCAGCTGCTTCTGGATCACCGCTTCATCGTCCAGATTCCATTGACGGCTCTGGATCACCTCGGAGTGCAGAAACAGGTTGTGCGGCATCACCACCGCGCCCAGTACCGCCATGACAATCGGCAGAGCGCCCGACGGTATGGCCGGCAACACCCATCCCACCGCGGCGCCGCCCCAGTTGAGTTGCACCAGGCTCAACTCATACAGAAACGACAGGCCGATCAGCGACACAAACCCGATGATCCACCGTTCGATGCGGCGGTAGGAGTTGGTCAGCAGCATCACCAGCACCAACGCGGCGGACAGCACCGCGGCGGCCACCAGGGGGATGCGCGGAAACAGCAGGTGGATGCCGATCGCGGCGCCCAGGATCTCCGCCAGCGCCGTCGAGACCGCCGCCAGCATCGCACTGATGAGCACCAGCCGACTCACCGACGGGCGCAGATACCGCGTCGCCGCTTCCGAGAGACACAATCCCGTGACGATACCCAAGTGCGCCACGTTATGCTGCAGGATGATCAGCATAATGGTGGAGAGCGTCACCATCCACAGCAGTTTGTACCCATACAGCGATCCGGCGGCCACGTTCGACGCCCAGTTGCCCGGGTCGATGAACCCCACGGTGACCAGCAGACCCGGTCCCACATACTTCAGGAACTCCAGCGCGGGTTGTGTGCGCGGATGATTGCGCCAGTACTGCGTGAAACGCGTAACCAATGGATCTACCTCGTTTGAATATCTGCCCCCATCATGTTGTAGCATCATTCATAAGAGATGCGTGTGCCGGCCGCAGGACTCAGGCCGGCAACGACTCAGGAGAGGGCCCATGCACACCGCACCGTTCATTCGCAAGCTGGGCGTGATTGACTGCGACATGGTGGAGACCACTCCCGTGGTGTTTCGAGACCGGCTCTACCGCTTCGAGTCGGTTCGCACCGGATACCGGCATAACACCACAGGGAGTTCGTATTTCCGATTTGTGGATGTCGCGACCGGCGCTCCCACACAGCCCTTCGCCACAGGTCACCATCTGGGATGTGCGGTTGCCTGGCGTGACCGCATGTATGTGTATGGCGTACCGGACTGGGGCGCTACGGTGATGCGCGTGTTCCACTCTGCGGATCTGAGGCGCTGGGAACAGGCAGACGCGTTCACCACCGAAGGCTGGACGCTGTTCAACAGCACGGTGTGCCGGGATCGCACCGGCTTTGTGATGGCCTTTGAGCTGGGTGAACCGCCGGAGGTTGTGGGGGTGCGGTTCACCAACCGGTTCGCCCAATCGAAAGACCTGCTGCACTGGACCATCCTGCCGGACGCGTATGTGTATACCCGGGACCGCTACAGCGCCTGCCCATCGCTCCGCTATACCGGCGGCTGGTACTACATGCTCTACCTGGAGGCGTATCCCGGACCCCAGTACGGCACACATCTCGTACGCTCACGCGATCTGGTTCGCTGGCATCCCAGTCCGTTGAACCCGCTACTGATGGCGTCTGATGAAGACAAGCGGATCGCCAACCCCGAGCTGACCGAAGCCGACCGACGCCGGATCGAGGGCATCGTGAACATCAACAATTCCGACGTGGATCTGTGTGAGCACCAGGGGAAAACGGTTCTGTATTACTCATGGGGCACGCAAACCGGCGACGAGTTCCTGGCGGAGGCTGTGTTCGATGGAACGTTACGCGCGTTCTTTGAACGCTGTTATCCGACATCCAGCCAAACGCCAGCAGTCAGGTGAACTCGGGCAGGAAAACGGCCACCTCACGCGCGAATGACCATTGGGAGTTGTTCGCAAGGAGGCCGAAAATGAGGGGTTCCCGGCTGCTGATGGCAGCTGTTCTGATCGTGACGGGCTTGGCGGTACACGCCGACCCGCTGGTAGATGGGTGGACCAGTCCGCCCGAAAGCGCCAAGCCGCGCACCTGGTGGCACTGGATGCACGGAAACATCACCGCCGAGGGCATCACCAAAGATCTGGAAGCCATGAAACGCGTGGGCATCGGTGGAGCCACGCTGTTCAACGCGTCGCTGGCGCCTAAGGGGCCTGTGACATTCTTCAGCCCGGAATGGATCCGTATGGTGCAGCATACCATGCGTGAAGCCGACCGGTTGGGGCTGGAGATGAGCATGCACAACTGCGAGGGCTGGTCCTCCAGCGGAGGTCCCTGGGTGAGACCTGAGCAGGGCATGAAGATGCTGGTGTGGAGTGAGCGCCGGGTCACACCCCGAAGCGGGAAAGTGACACTGCCGCGCCCCCCCACCCGGCTGAACACCTATCGGGACATCGCGGTAATCGCGTTTCCCACTCCGGTTACCGAACGCGCCTGGCTGGGGGATGGGGAAGCGACCATCACCGTGAACGGCCAGCGCATCGCCGACGCGCAGCGGCTGTGGGACGGCGACCTGACAACCGGCATTGACGTGCCGCGCACCGGCCCAAACGGCGCCGGTGTGGTGCAGATCGAGTGGCCCTCGCCGCGTACCATCCGCCAATGCGCAGTGGAGTCATTTCCGATCCGGTTCCGCACCGTGGAACTGCAGCAGTCGGCCGATGGGGTGGAGTGGAGCACCGTCACGCGCTTCGGCACGCCGGACGGCGCATTCGGCGGCAACCGCCCCGGCGTGCAGGGCGGCCAACCATTTGACGAGGTACGCACCCGGTTCGTGCGTATTCTCATGCTGGATCCAGCCGGCGGCGGAGACACGCTGCACCTGGGAGAACTGCGCGTTGACAACGGCGCGCGTGTGCGCGACATCCACACCAAAACAATGTGCCGCGAAGCGGGACTTCCCGCCGAACGCGATGCGCGAACGGTTGTGACCGAAGCGGTTATCGACCCCAAGTCTGTGCTGAACCTGACCAACCGACTGCAGCCAACCGGCGCACTCGACTGGAAGCCTGAACAGGGCGACTGGACGGTGATCCGGTTCGGATGGACGCCAATTGGGGTGAATAACCATCCCGCATCGGATGAAGGCCGCGGGCTGGAAGTCGACAAGCTGGACTACGAGGCGGTCAAGGCGTTCTACGATGTGGCTGTTGGGACGGTGACGCGGGCGATCGGTCCGCTGACCGGCAAGGCGTTACGTCACATCCTCATCGACAGCTACGAAACCGGTCCGCAAAACTGGACACAGGGTTTCGAGCAATACTTCGCAACCCACTCCAAGTACCCCATCCACCCATGGATGCCGGCGCTCACCGGCCGCTACGTGGGTGACGCCGCCCGCACCGAACGGTTTCTTTGGGACTTTCGAAAAGCGCTGGGCGACCGATGGATCCAGGTCTATTACGCCTATTTCAAGTCGCTATGCCATAAGGACGGCATGTTGCTGGAAACAGAGCCATACGGCGGCCCATTTAAGACCGTACTCGCGGCGGCGCTCAGCGACGTACCCATGACCGAGTTCTGGTGCGGACAGGCGGACGCTTACCGCGGCGCCTTGGAAGTGGCCGGCGGCGCGCACATCGGCGGACGTAACATCGTCGGCGCCGAAGCGTTCACCGGCAGCTGGGACAGCTGGGAGTATGCGCCGAAGGACATCCGAAAGCTGGGCGACAGCGCCTGGGCCGGAGGCGTGAACCGGTTCATCTTCCACACCTATGCCCACCA
>CAZHSN010000152.1:0-9401 GCA_964535125.1 uncultured bacterium | reverse complement strand
AGACGGGATCGGACTGACCCGGATCCCCGTGCCGCGATCATGCAGTTCCATCGCCGATTCCTTTCAGATGAGACTGTTCTACCGTTGACTCGACTCGGCAACCGCACGCCGGTACAGCGCCTGCAGGGCTTCCGGCCCTGAACGAGTGAACCAGATGTGTCCTCGCCATGTATGCGAGGCGCCCGGCTTCAGCTCGGGCAGCACCGCAGGGCCCGTGTGCAAACACGGATTGCCGCAGTTGCTCATAAGATGCAAGGGCATGTCGCCTTCCCATGCATAACCTACCATCAACTGGCCGTCGGCAGACCGCGCCGCCATCAAATTGGACTGCAGACGCTGATCCACCAGCCACCAGGTCGGGCTCAGCGAACCGCCCTTCCATTCATGCGCGCGCGACTCGCTGAGGAACAACAGCCACGGATCTCGCCCCATCTGCTCAGGCGTAGGCGTCGTTTGATCCAGCGTCCGCAGCGTCCCGTCCCAATCGGCATACAAACGGGTCAGATCCCAGGGATTCCGAAACTCGGGGCTGCCGCCCAGGTCGAAGCACGGGTTGGCTTCAACGCCGTACAATGTTTTACCGGTTCTGTTGATCACCTTCATGCGCAGCGTGACATGATCCGCGTCCGGGATCACCATTGATTGCAGCACCACCCCTTCAGGTAGAGACAGCGTGTAACGCAAGGCGCCCGTCTTGCGGTCTTGGATCCACCTAGGCAGCTGCTTCAACGCGCTGATCGGGGGCAGCGATGCGATGTAGTGGTCGATGAAGTGCATCCCCAGGGAGCTGCGAAAAACTTCCGGAAGCCGCAGCTGCACACAGCCTAGCATTCCTGGCGCCGCGATGTTCACCGCCAACCGCGCCAGGTCCTGCCCATCCGCCATGTCGCTGGATCGCACAGGTGCCTGATCGACGTCGACCGGCCAGATCGCCACACGATCCGACTCCGCGCGAGCCGGCATGCTCCAACCGGCCAGACGCGGCATATCCGCACGCCATCGCGTCAGGAAGTCGGTTAGCCGTCCCTGCATGAGATAGACCCGGGACACCACGCGCGCCGTCTGTCCTGGGCTGATCATGCCAAAATCGGTACAGGCATGCAAACAGGAAAGCTGTTCATTATTAAACAGGTACTTCACCCGTGGAGCCGCGGTAGCCAGTACATATCCCTTTGGTGTGGACTCCGCAGCCATCCAGTTGCCATCCGCCCGCAGATTTGCCTCCGCGCCCCGGCCGAAGATGAAATAGCGTGCATTCTCCGGGCGAACATCCGAAGCCAGATAGGCCGCCCGCTCGCCGATGGTGCGTCGGGCTTCACTAATCGGCACGGGCTTTCCATTGGATGAAATCCAGGTGTTGTGCATGCCTGTATCCTTAAACGCAGGCATCCGCTCCGGCGAAACACAGTTGAAAGAGTAGACATCATGCCAGGTCCACAGCGTGTCGTTGGTGATCCGCATGTCCGCGTCGACATAGTCACTCCTGGGACTGAGCCGCAGTTCATATCGCACACGTCCGCCTGGCCACCAACTGCACCGCACGGTTCCCTCTGCGTCCGGGCCTTCCCATCGGATCTGCTCTTTGACCTCAACCCAGTTCAACAACAGGGTTTCGCGGCACCCGATGGTCTCAGGAAATCCCAACACGAACACCTGACCGGGCAGCAATGCGCTCTCACATTCGACCATCATCGTTCCCTGTATCGGCTTCAACCTCAACAACGGTTCGCCGGCAGCGTATACCGAACAGGCCAGAATAATCATACTGATTGCCATCAGATACCGCATTAGCATGCCTCCTTGAGTTGAATAGGGCTGTCTTCAGGCATATTGTTACCCATTTTGGCATACTTTTACAGCCGACGCATCGAAACCGCCGCTCCATGGTCGGCACGGTACCGCCGGTTGTCCGTCGCTATTCCCGGTTAGGCATCCAAAGCACATGCGACCCTACTGGCGCGCGCAGATCTTTCGCAATAACTGGACACTTGGCTTTCAGCAGAAACGTGACCGGAGCGTCAACCTGACTGAGCGTTTCGTAGTTGCCTTGACCTTTCGCGATGACCAGATCCGCGGCGCAGAAGGATCTCACGAACTCAGCGCTGCAATCGTTCAGCAGCGTTCCCGGCGCATCCGATCCGTTGTCGATGATCTCGACCAGATCAGCCAATCCCACGGCAACGGCATCGGCCCGCAGTGCGTCGTTCAATACAGCATGGCCGCGCACCGCGACGGTCACGACTCCTGCAGGCAACAGTTCGATCAACAGACGGTCAAACGCAATCTCGCCCGCGTTATCCGCCAGATACAGAATCCGGCGTGCGCGCTGAATCACCGCGCGAAAGTGTTCGATCTCCCCTGCAAACGGCTCGGCCAGCGCCGACTCGATCGCCGACGGGATCTCCTCGGGCAGTAAACAGGCGGATACGCCCGAGTCGATCGCATTGCCGGCGATCGCCAGCCGCACACCTGTCAACAGCGGATCGGCGGAGGACCGCAGGTAATCCCGCATCCGAGGCAATACCGACAGTGCGGCCGCGTTCTGCCGCGTTTTGATCTCGGAATACGGGTCTGCCACACCTGTCAGCTCACGCAACCGGCGGTGCACCTGCTGGGCGATGACAGGCGGCGGCTGGCTCAAGTCAATGGCCGACAGATCGACGAGAAGAGCGCGCAAGACGCGTTCCTGAAAGGCCGCATCGCCGGACACAAAGCCGACCGCCTCCAGTCCCTGCCTGACAAAACACGGCAGGCACTCCAGTGAGGTATTCACGGGCCGCGGTACCCGCGCAAGCCGCGTGTCTCCGCGTCGGTGTTATCCACCGTATCCTGCCATCCATTGCGTTCTGTTTGATGCACATCAAACCGGGTCGTATACGGCTTGATATCCAGCAGCGGCGTGCCATCCAATATATCGACCCCTTGGATATACAGCACGTTGCCTTCGACCCGCAGCAGACGGACGATACTCAGACCGATCGCATTGGGACGGCGCGGTGACCTTGTGGAGAACACGCCGCGTTCCGTGTCATCCAGAAAGGGTTTCACGAGCAGACGCGGTGGTTCCGCGCGGTCGAAGTGGTACAGCAAGTAAAGGTGCGAGAAGCCGTTCAGATCGCGCAGTCCTTCTGCATACTCCGGATAGAGGCGAACTTCACCCAGACACTCGGAGGCGTAGACTGGCTGGATTGGTGTCTCCTCTGGACGCATATGGTTACTGCGGATCACCCCGATTGGGGTGTAAGATATGGTGTCAGCGGACATGGCACATCCTCGGTGGGGCGCTCTGTGGGCAGTCTCTGCAGCAGACGCCGATTCATGATGCCACACATCAACGCAAGATCATACACAGCCAACAGGGTACAGCTAGTCGGCTGTGTCCGCATCGCACAGGAGCCGGAACATGATCAACCAGGGACGACTCACGCTGCAGGACACAGGCAGCAGACTGACCGTGGACGCGCCCGTACGGCCGCATGGACCGTTGGGATACTTCGGCATGGTGTTTATCGCATGCTGGCTGATAGGTTGGCTGGGCGGCGAACTGACGGTTATCTCCGCGCTGGCGCCGTCCTGGGATCTCCCCCGCATACCGGGCTTCAGCTTCACGCCATCGTTACCGGCGCAGGGACCGGTCAGTCTGTTTCTGGTTGCCTGGCTGCTGGTGTGGACACTGGGTGGACTGGCTGCGGTCTGGATGTTGATCAGTTGGGCGATTGGACGCGTACACCTGAACTTCAGCGATGCCGGCATTGAGGCGTGGCAGTCACCCTTCGGCCGCCGTTTGCAGATACCGGCCGAGTCCGTTCAATACATCACCCTAAACGCCGGATCGTTGATGGAAGACCGAGGCGCCCGAGGACGCCTGATTGTGCACCACAGCGATGAGAAGACCACCGGTCTGCTGGCATCGGCGTCGGTCGAAGAGGCGCAGGCAGTGATCGATGCGCTCCGTGGCCGATTCCGCGAGTTGCCTGTAAAACCGTGAGAAAGGAAGCGTCGATCCGCATGCCACATATTGATTATGCGCTCAGCCGGTATAGCCGGAACTGGCTGCATCATCCGGTGATCGGTGATCCCTCGTTCGATGCGTTCACACGTCTGCCGGGCAACCCGGTCCATACAGGAAAACCCCCTTGGGAGTGGCCGGTCAACGGTTTCCTGTTCCGCGACCCTGTCTCGACCCGCTGGTATCTGTATATCGGACGGTACCACTCGGGTTACAACCTTCAGCCACCTGCAAACGGCACCGACTGCTGGCTGCTGCGCTCGGACAATGACGGGCGATCGTGGACTACGATCGGTTCGGTGTTCCCGGATCAGCCGCACATCTATGAAGATGAAGAGTCCCCCATCGGCCTCGCTCCGGATGTGTCGGTGGTGTACCACGAGGGACGATACCATATGGTGTTCGACTGGATATCTGCCAACAGCACCTGGGCAGATGCGATAAGCCCGGGACCTGGCAAGAACAACGGACTGGGGTACGCATGGGCTGACACACCGGAAGGACCGTTCCACCACGTGGCCCGCCCTGTCTACACAACGAGGAGCCAGCAGCCGTTGCTCGGTCGATACAGACGGGGTTACGCGGCGACGCTTATCCGGCGGGCATCGGACTGGCTCGTGCTGTTTATGATGGACAACGCCCCGCATGCCTGGGCGTTGTGCGCTATCACCGCCTCGGATCCCGGAGGCGCTTGGTCGCCGCCTACACTGCTGCTGTACCCGGACATGAAACGGCACCATCCGGCCTTGATGGAGTTCTACCCGGCCTTAATTCATGCTGGCCGAGTTTGGGCGCCGGCGACCAGCGTGGCCGCCAACCGCAACTACCAGACATTGTTTACTGCCCCCATCGAACAGGCGCACCGACCAGAGGCGTGGACGCTGCATCAGGGCGGCTCTCTCTGGCACAGTGAACCGGTACCGAATGAACATCACGGCATCTGGGGACAGACATTTACCGGATTTGTAGATCCTCAAGACCGGTTCACGGTGATGTTCCCGTCCCGCACCGCCGACAACCTGGGAACGATAAACCTGGCGCAACGTCGCTGGTCTCAGCCCATGCGTGCGGCCGGATTTGTGATGAGCGCTCACAGCGCTCCGGCGATCTCCCCTCTGCTGACGGCTTGGCGAGACATCACGATTCAGGCGGACTGCCGTTTGCGCGGAACGGTGGGCCTGTTCTGGGGTGCGCGGGGACCCGTGGGCCCCGATCGTTGCACCAGTGACGCCCAGCCGCACCCGCTGTGCCTGGCGGACCGGTACATCCTGTGGCTTTCGGAATCCGGATGGCGGTTGGAGCGAACCAACCGACGGGCCGAGCCGTCTGAATTGCAGGCGGGGGGCTTGACGCGCCCAGATCCATTGCGTCTGCAGATATCGCATCGACGCGACGGAGCATTGCGCATTCACTGCAATGGGAAAGTGATCTGGTCGGGGGAACTGCCGTACCAGCAGGGGTTTGCCGGTTGGACGCTGCAGCCGTGGTCACATCTCGAGTGTACTCACTTCACGTGCGACGGAGAGCCGACCCGCCTGCCGCACGAGTTGATCTGGACCGATGCCATTCTGGGGGCGGGACAGAGCGAAGCACACTGGACAACGGTTACTGACAGCCGATTCCGCTGGGGCATGGGCGCTGTCTCAACCGGTGCTCACAGTGTGGCGAAGTGGAACTTCACAGGCACCGGATGCGCGCTGTACGCACCGCGCGGTCCCCAATACGGCGCATTGCAGGCATGGCTGGATGGAGAACCAGCCGGCCGGATTGACCTGCAGGCGCGCGAGGCCACCCCATCGGCGGTGGTGTTCCGGCGTTCCGGTCTGCGTCCTGGAGCGCATGCGCTCTGGCTGTCTGCCGACGACAGACCCGCGCCGCTGGATACCCTGCACGTATGGACCGCGTAAACCGAACCGCTCGCAGCAGCATCAAGGAGACAATATGACAGACACAGAGGCGACCGGAGCAACGGATCAGCCAGCGTCCTCTCCGCGCCCGGCGCCCATGGGCAGCAGCACCGACCTGACGGTCGGAAGCATCCTGCAGCATCTGGTGCGCTTTTCGCTGCCGATGCTCGCGGGCAGCATCATGCAGACCGCCTACAGCTTCATCAATGCGATCTGGGTGGGCAAGGGACTGGGAGAGGCGGCCATGGCGGCCGTTACCATCGGGTTTCCGGTCATCTTTGTGTTGATGGCGGTGGCGATGGGCTTGACCCTGGGTGCGGGTATCCTGGTCAGCCAGGCGTTCGGAGCCCAGGACATAACCGCCGTGCGTCGGGCGGTACAGACCAGCAGCATGACCGTACTGGCAGTCACGCTGATGTGCGTGGCGGCGGGTGAGTTATCCGCTTCCTGGGTATTACGGCTGATGCAGACACCCCCGGAGTCGTTCGCCATGGCCGAGTCGTATCTCCGCGTGTTTCTGCTGACGATGCCGGCGATGTTCGGCATGTTCCTGGTCGCATCGCTGCTCCGCGGTGTGGGCGACTCCCGGACTCCGTTGGTGTTTCAAGCGATCTCCGTGGTGGCGACCATCGGATTGGACCCGGTGTTGATGTTCGGATGGCTGGGCGCACCTCGGTTGGGACTGACGGGAGCCGCATGGGCCACCTTGATTGCTCAGATGGGTGCGCTGGTCGCTATGAGTTGGGTGATGCCGAAGCGCAACCCGTTGGTGACCCCCAATTTGTTGAAGCCTGAGTTCCATTGGCCCACTTTCCGTATGCTGATCCGAGTGGGCGTACCGGCCATGGGCCAACAGGTTTTGTTCGCTGCCGGATTGGTGGTGGTGGTTGGCTTGGTGAACCATTTTGGCGTGGGCGTCGCCGCGGCATACGGCGCTGTCTCGCGCCTGGAGAACATCACCATCATGCCGGCCATGACCATCGGCATGGCGGTATCGACATTGGCCGGCCAGAACATCGGCGCTGGCCGGTTTGACCGCGTGCGGCAAGTCTTTCTATGGGGGTGTATCCTCTCTCTGGCGGTAACCGGTCTGGCCGTAGGCCTGGTGTTGCTGCTTCCCGGTTTGATGCTGCGTCTGTTCCTGAACGATCCTGCGGTGGTGGGTTACGGCGTAGACTACCTGCGCATCGTGGGATGGGGCTATCTGGCGCTGGCCGTGATGTTTGTGGCCAACGGCATTCATAACGGGGCGGGACACACGCTGGTGGTCACCATCATGTCTTTCGTCAGTCTGTGGATGGTGCGTCTGCCGCTGTCCTACTGGCTGTCACATCGGTTAGACAGTCCCAACGGCCTGTGGTGGGGCATCACCGCCAGCATGAGCACAGGCGCGCTGCTGGCGGTGAGCTATTACCTTTCCGGCAGATGGCAGGTTCGTTTGGGCCGTCCGCGCGAATGACCTGGGTCAGCGGCGATAGACACGCCAGCGCGGGTTGTTCATCTGCACCACAGCGCGTGTTCCTATCCGGTTGACAACCCGCATGCCCGGCACGCCCATATTCGCCGTAAACAGCGCCCGACTCTCCGCCCCCTGCAGATCCGCTACCAGGCCGCCTGCGTTGAACGTGCAGCCGTTCACGGTCAGCCGACCTCCGGTCTGTATGAACGCCGGCATCTGCTTCTTTGTCACCGCCCATTCGTGGACATTGCAGGCGGTCAGTGAAAGCGCCCCGTCATGCACCTCGGCTAACGCCTCCGTCACCGCCCAGAATGAGCAATTGACCAGACTGATGTTGCCGGTATTGCCCTTCCGAAGCAGTACGGCGCGCGTATCGGTTCCCCCGAATGGCGCGAACTGGCTGTTGACAATGCTCACACCGATGTTGAAACTATCCTCGATGTCAAGGCCAATCCCTACGCAGTCGGCCCCCAGCCCCACAAACTGTCCATTCGTGGCGCCGCCGGGCCAACCGCGTTCCGGGATCTCCTTACTGGTGAAAAAACGGAATCCCGTGCGGTATCCGTAGCAGAACGCGTTCTTGATGTACTGCCAGTCCGACCGGCCGAACTCGAAGGCCACTCCATGCGCCTGCACCCAGGAACGCAGCCGCTTGCCCAGTGTGAAATAGGGCCAGAAATGCACATTCTCGATGCGGCTGATGTCATACACATGATCTACATGGATACCCACCTTCAGCGGCTCTCCCCAAATCCCTTGCAGCAGATTGGCGTGACTGCCATCCAGATTGATCCCCTGGTAGCTGTTCTTCAGGAAGAGATTGGTGATGCGGGCGTCGCCGCCGGCCGTGATCGTCCACGGATACGCCGTCGGCTCTTCGGCATCCGGCGATTGCTCCGGATACACAATTGCGACACCGCTCAAACCCGACGAACCGGTGAGGTGAATGGCCGATGGACCGTCGGCTTGTCCCTTGCCGCCGGTTATCAACAAAATAGTGCCGCGTTCCCGTCCCTGGCCGGGATACTCGCCGATCAATGTGACTTTCGCCGGAATGACCAGCCGGCCATCGACTCGAAATCGGCCCTCCGGCAGCCGAACGGATCCCTCGCCGCGCTCCGCCGCCGCATTCAGCGCCTGCTGGATGGCTGCGGTAGCATCGGCCGCCCCCGTGCGATCCGCGCCATATTCCATCGCCGACACCTGTGCGCCGGCCGATATCCCGATGAACGAGAACACCAGCAAAAACAACCAAACTGCATGCATCATGACGCCTCCTATGGAATCCAGCCGGATCACCGACATCCCTATTGTGCCGTATGAATCCTTCGGTCTGCGAGGTGTATCCAAAAACGGAAGCACTACGCCTCGCAGTTAGGCAGAGGACCAGGAGCACAACACATGGACACCACACGGATCGTGATCATCGGCGGGGTTGCAGGAGGCGCCTCCGCGGCCGCACGCGCCAGACGCCTGTCTGAGGATGCCGAAATCGTACTGATCGAGCGCGGCGAGTATGTGTCATTCGCCAACTGCGGACTGCCGTACCACATAGCAGGAGTCATCACCGATCGCGACCGCCTGCTGGTACAGACTCCACAAACGCTGTGGGACAACCTGAGAATTCGTGTTCTGACACAAACAGAAGCGATACATATCGATCCAGCAAAACGCGAAGTCACGCTGAAATCACTGGCTACCGGGGAAGAGAGCGTGATGAGCTACACCCGCCTGATCCTGAGCCCGGGCGCAGAACCGGTGCGCCTGCCGATCGCCGGGATCGACCTGCCGGGTGTGTTCACGCTGCGCTCCATGGCCGATATGGATCAGATCATCGCCCATCTGGATGGCAATCCCGCATCAAACGCGCTGGTGGTGGGCGGCGGCTACATCGGCCTGGAGATGGCCGAGGCGCTGCGTCACCGCGGCCTGCAGGTCACGCTGGTGGAGGTCACGCCGCAGGTGATGGCGCCGGTCGATCCCGAAATGGCCTCGCCGCTGCATCAGCACCTGCGCGAACAGGGCG
>CAZHSN010000151.1:0-9408 GCA_964535125.1 uncultured bacterium | reverse complement strand
CGTTGACGCACCGTAACTTCCCGCCCGCGGATCTGCGTCCGCAACGTGGAGGGGGTGTACAGATTCACATACACCGCATCCGCATCCTGGAAGTAGACCAGATCGTGTACCTCAGGGACGACCTGAGAGCGGGTGCCGGAACAGCACGGCCACGCGGCGGTGATATTGCGCTTGATGGCGCCGCCCGGGCTGTACTCAGAATAGTAAAAGACGCGGCCATCCCCGCTCATCGGAATGCTGGCGCCCACGCCGTTGATCAGCACCTGCTCCATCCAGTCGCCGTAACGCGCCTCACCGGTGGCGCACAGCAACGCCTTGGTAAGCTTCACGACCGCCCATGAGCCGCACTGGGTCTCAAAGTGGTTCACGGCATGCATCAGCGCTTTGTGCATCTCCTCGCGCGGCATCAACGCCTCGTTGGCGCCGAACCCGCCGGTCGCCCAGCACTGATGGGCACGCACGTAGTCATGCGCGTGGCGCAGCTGGCGCAGATACTTCGCGTCACCTGTGATCTGCCATGCGGTTCCCAACCCGCTGAACGTGTTGACATGGCTGTAGGCGTGGTACCAGCGCTCGTGGAAGGGTATCGACGGCGTGGCGGTATCGAAGTAGTTCCAGTACTCGGTGTACTCCCACACCTGTCCGAAACGCCGGTACCGTTCGTTACCGGTGGCCAGATACACCCGGTACAGGTTTTCGGTCAGTGTATACCATTCCCCGCCTTCCGGGCTGACGGTGTCGCCAATGCGGCGCTGCCGGTCGAGGTGCGTTTCCGCCCAGTCGGTGATCCGATCCAGCAGCCGCAGCGCCTCGGGGGCATCACCAATGAACTGGTGGATGTCTACCAGGCCGCACACCATCTTGTCATAGCTGTATGGCGCCAGATGCGGCTTGGCGGCCGAGTAGAAGTATCCGTCATCGGCCAGCGTTTCCCCCCAGCCGTGCATCAGCGCGAGCGCTTTCTGGCGAAACTCGCGGCGGCCCGAAATCGCGTACATACGGGCGTATCCGGACAGGAATTGGCCGAACGGATCATGCCCCACATACACGCCGCCCATGTCGCCCCCGGGCGCCGGCAGCCCGGCGCGCTGCCGGTAGGGCTTCAGCATATCATCGTTGGGAATGCGCAGGTAGTATTCGCTGACCTCATCGAACAGCCGGCGGAACATACCGTCATCCAGGCTGACATGTCCATAACCGACCGGTCGAATGGTGTACCGTTGGTAGCGTGAAGGCGTCTGCTCTGCCGATTGCGACACCGCCACACACAGCGCCAGCAGCAGCATCGTCATCGCGACGCCCGCTATACCGTTGATCATGTTGCCACCTTCCACGGGCCGGCAGTGCGCCGCCGGCCGGAGTGTATCCGGTGACTATTCGGAGCGTACCGGGCGGATTCCTGCCGCTACAGCGTCAGGTCGCTGCTGTGGCCGGGGAAGTACTCCTCCTCGGGGTCGATCAATGTGCGGGCGGTGTTCACCGCGATGGCCGCCTCGGCCATGCCGGTGGCCAGCAGCTTCAGTTTCGCCGGGTAGGTTACAATGTCGCCGGCGGCAAACACGCCGGGCAGGTTGGTGCGCATAAACGCATCGACAGGTATGGCCGACTCTTCCACGGCAAGTCCCCATGTCTCGTATGCCCGCAGACCGGCCTGAAAGCCGATCGCCCCGATCACGGCATCGGCGGCGCGCGTTTCGAGCCGGTTATCCGGCTGGAAGCGCAGGGTCACCCCGGTAAGACGCTGGCCATCGCCACGCACCTCGACCAGCTCGCACCACGTCAGCACCTCCACGCCCGCGGGTTTCAACGCCTTCAGTCCGCTCTCCATCGCGCGGAACCGATCGCTGCGATGCGCCAACGTCACCTGTTGGCACACGGGCGCCAGCTGCAGGGCCCAATCAACCGCGCTGTCGCCGCCGCCGACCACCAGAACGCGTCGGCCCCGAAGCGCCTGCAGATCGGGCGACATATACCAGACGCCACGCCCTTCATACAACTCGGCGCCCTGGGCGTCCAACTTGCGCGGTGCGAAAGCGCCCGCACCGGTGGCGATCAGCACGGTGCGGGTGTGGAAACACGCCGAGTCCGACTGAACCACCCAGCCTTCGGTTTCGGCGGACAGCCCGGTGACGCGGCGTTCCAACTGCACATCGGGTTGAAACCGCAGTCCCTGGGCGATCAACGCCTGGGCCAAGTCTCCGGCGCGCACATCGACATATCCCGGCATGTCGTAGACCGGCTTTTCCGGGTACAGTGCAGCCAATTGACCGCCCAGTGCCGGCAACGAGTCCAACACCAATGTCCGCATAGCGCGCAGGCCGGCGTAGAACGCCGCGTACAACCCGACCGGCCCGCCGCCGATGATGAGTATGTCGTACCGGCAATCGGTCATCCGACAGGCCGCGCCACCACATTCACCAGCTTGTCCGGCACGACCACGACTTTAACGATCTGCATGCCAGCGGTAAAGCGCTGTATCTGGGGATTATCCATCGCCATCTGTTCCAGCGTTGCACGGTCGCAGCCGATTGGCGCCTGCATTGTGTCCCGCAGCTTCCCGTTGACCTGCAGCACCAATGTAAACGTATCCTCCGCCGCGGCATCTTCGTCCACCTGAGGCCAGGGCTGCTGAAGCGTAAAGCCGTCATGCCCCAGCGCGTGCCACATCTCATCCGCGATGTGCGGTGTCATGGGTGACAGCATCAGCACCAACAGCTCGATCGCTTCCGACATCGCTGCCGAACCACGCGCCGCCTCTCGATGCTCATACAGCGTATTGACCCATTCCATGATCGCCGCCACCGCGGTATTGAACTGGAACCCCTCGATGTCTTCGCTGACCTTACGCAGCGTCTGATGGGTCTTGCGCCGGATGGCGCGAGCGGCTTCATGCTGCGGCTCCTGCAGGTGATCCCGCCAGTCAGGACGATATCGCGGCTGTTCGTCGTGTACCAGGCGCCAGACACGGTTCAGGAATCGGAACGAACCGGCCACCCCCTCTTCCTTCCAGATGATGGCCTGGGCGAACGGCGCACCGAACAGCTTCGTCAACCGCAACGTATCGGCGCCGTACCGTTCCGCCACGCTGTCGGGAGTGACGACGTTACCTTTGGACTTGGACATCTTGACCATGACATCCGGCTGACGTGGATCGGGCGCCAGCACCATGCCCTGATTGCGCAGCGTCTGGAACGGCTCCAGGAAGGAGATCAGACCGGCATCGTACATGACTTTAGTCCAGAAGCGGGCATACAGCAGGTGCATGACCGCATGCTCGGCGCCGCCCACATAGGTGTCGACAGGCAGCCAATAGGCCACTTTCTCCGGATCGAACGGACGGTCCTGCTCATGCGGAGAAGCGAACCGCAGGAAGTACCACGATGAACAGGCAAAGCCGCCCATGGTATCGGTCTCACGGCGTCCGGGACCGCCGCACTGCGGGCAGGCGGTATTGACGAACTCGGGAATATTGGCCAGCGGGGATCGTCCGTCACCGGTCGGCTCATAGTTCCTGACATCCGGCAAGAGCACCGGCAGTTGATCGTCCGGCGCCGCGACTTCACCGCACGCCTCGCAGTGGATGATCGGTATCGGCGCACCCCAATACCGCTGGCGTGATATCAGCCAGTCCCGCAGGCGGTAATTCACCCGTCGGCGTCCCAGTCCGCGCTCCTCCAGCCAGTCGGCCATTCCCGATTTGGCCGTTTCGCTGAGCAGCCCGTCAAACTCCCCGCTGTTGACCATGGTTCCCGCTTCGGTCCAAGCCTCGGTAAACGGCTCGCCGGACCAACCGGGAGGGGCAATCACCACCGTGATCGGCAGACCATACGTCTGCGCGAAGTCGAAGTCGCGCGTATCATGCGCCGGCACGGCCATAATGGCGCCGGTGCCATAGCCCATCAGCACATAGTCGGCGATGTAGAGCGGTACGGCTTGGCCGTTGAACGGGTTCAGCGCATAGGCGCCTGTGAAGACGCCGGTGCGTTCGCGCTCGGTGGACATACGGTCGATGTCGGTGACCCGCTGCGTCTGTTCAATATAGGCATTCACAGCGTCCCGCTGCTCCGGCGTGGTCACCTGTGCGACCAGCGGATGCTCCGGCGCCAGCACCGCAAACGACATACCGAACACCGTGTCGATGCGCGTGGTGAACACGTTGAACGACAGATCCGCACGCCCTTGGATCGGCATCGTGAACTCGACGCCCTCGCTGCGTCCGATCCAGTTGCGCTGCATCATTTTGATGCCTTCGGGCCAGTCGACGGTATCGAGGTCTGCCGCCAGCCGCTCCGCGTATTCGGTAATCCGGAAGAACCACTGAGGCAGGTCACGTTTCTGCACCAAGTCGCCGCAGCGCCAGCAGCAGCCGGCCTCCACCTCTTCATTGGCCAGCACCGTCTTGCAGTTGGCGCACCAGTTGGCCGGCGCGGTGGAACGGTACGCCAGGCCGCGTTTATAAAGCAGCAGGAAAAACCACTGCGTCCACTTATAGTACTCCGGAGAACTGGAATTCACCTCGCGCGACCAATCGTACGAAATGCCGATCAGGTTCATCTGCCTCTTGTAGTTGGCGATGTACTGAGGCACGGTGGTATTGGGATGAGACTGCCGTTTGATCGCCTCGTTCTCCGCGGGAAGTCCAAACGCATCCCAGCCCATCGGGTGCAGCACGTTGAAGCCGCACATACGCTTATACCGGCAGAGCACATCCGTTGGCACATAGTTGCGGCAATGCCCTACGGAGAGACCGTTTCCGGACGGGTACGGAAAAAAGTCCAGACCGTAAAACTTCGGTTTGTCGCCGGTCTCGTCGGCTCGAAACAGTTGGCTTTCCGTCCATTGCTGCTGCCAGCGCGGTTCAATGATCCGGGGTTCGTACGTATCGTTCATCGCGGGGGTCTCCCTGCTGTGGGTTCGATCGGCGCCCGGTCGAGTCACCGTCCGCGCGCCATTACCATGATATCGCAGTCATACCCGGTTCGGCGGTTCACGGGCGGAGTCACCAATACGGGAGGACGCTCCGCCGCGCTGTGGATACCGGTGTGCGAAACCGCTGATATCAACCAGAGCCTTTGCGCAGTGAAGTGTGCTCCGGACCGCGAAGCGGTAACGTCACCGTGAACCGGCTCCCTTTGTTCGGTCGGGCCTCCACACTGATCGTTCCCCCATGCAGGTGCACCAATGCACGCGACAGCGGCAGCCCCAACCCGATGCCCGGCCGTTGGGAACTGGAATTCCGGTCGATCTGCTGGAATGGATCGAACACCAGTGTCTGCATCTTCGGATCGATCCCGATCCCGGTGTCATGCACAACCAGAACCGCGTTCCCATCTTTCTGCCACAGATCAACACCTACCTCACCGCCATCCGGCGTGAACTTCACGGCATTATGCAGCAACTGCAGCAGCACCTGGCTCAGCCTGCGACGGTCAGCGATCAATTCATAGCGCCCGGAGGGCGGGGGCAACAGATGCACCCCGCGCCGGACCGCCATCGCCTGAACCTTGCTGAGGCACTCGCGCACGAGTTCATCCAGTTGCGTGAGTTCCAGATGCAACTCGATGCTGCCCGCAGCAACCTGTGAAAGATCCAGCAGGTCATCAATCAAGTGCAGCAGCGCTTCGCTTTGCTCACAGATCCGCGAGACGGCAACCTCCTGAGCCGGGTTCAGCGCTCCGTACTGTCCATCGGTCAACAGATCCGATTCGCCCACTACCGTGGTCAGCGGCGTACGCAACTCATGGCTCATGTTAGCCAACAGCTCGTCGCGCAGGCGCATCGCATCGGCCAGTTGGTCATTGACGGCACGTAACTCATCGGTACGCTGTTCCACCAGGCTGGCCAGATGCTCGCGCTGCTCTTCCAGCTCCTGATGCGCCACATACGCGTCCGTCACGTCCCGGCCAACCGCCTGGTATTCGGCGGACGCACCGTCAGCGGGAAAGAGTGCGCGTATGGTCCAGTCAATCCACCGCGCCGCGCCGTCCGGCCCGGCGGGTGACAGCCATCTCAACTCACACATGGGTTGGTCCGGTGTCAGAGTGCGCACCGCTTCGACAAGGGGCTGTGGCAGCATGGATGCGTCGGCGCCTGTAATGGCTAACCCCTCACGTGCGGGTCTATTGATAAACGTGATGCGTGCTTCTGCACTCCAGCGGACCACCCATTCGGTCAAGTCGGTAACGACATCGGTGTACAGCGCCTCGGTGTGGCTCAACGCCTGCTCCGCATCTGCGCGCCGATGCTGCTCGTTGGTCAGTGCGGTGGTGCGTTCCACCACACGTTCCCGCAGTTCCTCATTAAGCCGTACCAGTTCCCTCTCCACCTGACGCAGTTCGGTTATATCTATGGCGATACCGATGATACCCACCGGCACTCCCTCGCTATCCTGAAACAGCGTCTTGATGAAGCGATAGTCGCGCAGTATGCCGTCCGCACCCGGGTGTTGCGCTTCGTACTGCCGCGTTCCCCCATGCACCATCAGATCTCGATCCACAGCCAGGTGTTGTTGAGCCGCACCCGGCGGAGCAAACGCATCGATGCAGGCGCCAATGATCTCCTCCATGGGTCGCCCAATCATCTGCACCGCCAGTTGATTGGCCATAATGTACCGGTCCTGCAGATCCTTCATGACCATTGCAGCAGGCATCAACTCCACAACCGCCCGGCTGAACCCGAGTTGATAATCCAATTCGCGCTGCTGCCGCTGCACCTGCTCCATCAGGCGATTAAGCGCACGGGTCACCGCGCCGATCTCATCGGCAACCCCCTCGGTGACCCGCAGCGAGCCATCGCCCTCTCCCGTAACCGCCACCTCGGTGGCCAACACCTGAAGCCGGTCGAGGAACAGACGCCGCAATAACCAAGCAACCACCAGCACCAACACCAGCCCGAACAACCCCATCATCACCACAATGGTCCAGGCTGTGAGCATTCGGGATGCGGTTTCAGGGTGCGTCACGCGCGCCGACATCACACAGACGGGCTTATCTGGCCCTGGCAGGGCGATATAGATGCGATGATACCCGGCGCTGTCCGGCACGGCGAACCAGCTGCGCCCTGATCTGAGTGCGGCGCGCACCGATGCCGGAATCACCGCATCATCGGTCGCTGTAATCCGGGCCTGTTCATTGGTGTCTGGCAGGTTGATCAGCATCGGCTGGGAAGCCACCGAGACCAGCGTCCCTGCAGTTGGCTGGGACCCGTCTGACCTGCGAATGGAGCGCGCCATCAACAGCCAGGGCCGTTTGTGCCGCATCACCCAGACCGGCCGACCATCCGGCACGGTGGGGGCGACTGCCAGCAGTTGCCGCAGGTACAGCTCTTCTTGCGGCGTCAAGCCTGGACGCATCCGTATCTCGCGTACGCGCCCCTGCTGGTCCAGAACCGCCAGCAGATGCGTATCCAGCGAGTCCCAACTGGTACTGGTCACTTCGGTTTGGAGCACCGGCTTCCCGGCACGCGTCTGCGTCCACATCTGGTCCCACCAAGCCCAGTCGGTAAGGGTCTTCATACTGCGGTTGGCGCGGCTGCGCACCTGACTATGCAACTGCTGCGCCATGGCGCTGACCAGCGCCTCCTGGGCATTTCGAATCGACACCTGAGTGTGGATGATCAGCACCGATCCGAACATCACCAGCAACACCAACGCAGCCGCACAGAGCGTGGCCAGAGTGCGCTGCTGCAGGGTCCACTTCATCCCGGTTATCGTGTCCTTACCTGTTTCATACAGCAAGTGTACTGTACAGCAAGACCATTTTGTACCATCAAGCGCCGCCTGAAACAGCGCGTATCATCCGAGAGATCGAGCGGCACCAGTCGATGCGGCCATCGGGCGGCACCTGATCCGCGACCCCGACCACATATGGACTGCCATGCCATGCGTGCAGTAAGGCCTGTACATGGGCTTCCATCTGCTCCCAATGGAACGGCGGGGCGAACAACGCACCGGGGACACCACCCCAGAGCACCAAAGACTGACTACCGCAGATATCCCGGATGCGTTCCACGGGCACATCGCCTGCCGGCGTCGGCGTCAGCGCTTCCACGGCGTCAAACCCCGCTGCCGCCAACTGCGGCAGCAATCCGCTCAACGTGCCGTCCTGATGTACCGCCGCAGCGATCCCGGCAGCATGCAGCCGGGCCAGTACTCGCATATGCACCGGCGCCAGCCAGCGGGCATACAACCCCGCCATCGTCTCGCCCGAAAGGTTATCGGGCACATGCACCAGTGGAGGCGCCAGGTCGCACAGTGCCTGCACCACCGGTTCGGTCTGCGCCTCCATCAATGCGAACAGCGACTCCAACCGATCGGGGTGGTCCATCAGCAGATACATGCCATGCATGATCCCGCTCCATTCGGTTAAAAAGGCAGGCAGCGGCGATCTGGGCATACCCAAAGCCGGCAGCCCGCCAAACCGTGCGAACCGGACGCGCCGTTCCGGATAACTGTCCACATGCCTGTGTTCTAACCGGCGATGCTCAATCAGGTAGCAGAGCACATCAAGGTCCTGTTCTGACTGCACGAAGTGCCGGGTCACCCCTTCACTGAAACTGACAGGCAGCCACTGCGACTCCTGGACGATCGTACCTACTGGTGTTGTGCACCGGATACGCGTGACATCACCCTTCCGTTCCGTACGCCACTCGACAGACCGGTCATACACGGCTTCACAGGCGAAAAAGGTCGGGTAATAGTAGTAAGGCAGCACCCCCAGTTCGTGATGGAATCGCAAGAACCCCTCTTCACTGCTCCAGGAAGGGTCGGCCGACCCATCCATCTGGCGGGCGAGCAGCCAGTATGACAGGTCAGCCGTCCAGATGGGGCGGTCCGGCAGTTCGCCCTTCCACAGCGCCAGAAACGCGCCAAGCTGCTCCTCTGCCCGATTTCGCTTCATCATCGCATCTCAGGGGCCGGTCCCAGCGTTTCCAGCGCCGTTGCGATCTGATGTCGCCTGTGCAGCATGGGCGTCGGGTCGAAGGTCCAGCGGGTTAAGCTGTCGCTGATGGATGCAGGCACGGTCAACAGCGGCTCATACTGCCGGCGCTGCGCGGGCGTGGCGCTCTCCAGGCGCTTGCGCAGCATCGCCAGGTACTCATAGTCCTCCACGCCATCGCGCAGCATCTCCCATCGGATTGTGTCGACCGGAGCATCCAGCACCGGCCCGTCGCCCGGTTCGAACACTGTCTCCGGCGGGTACATAAACCGTCCATCGCCTGCTTTCCAAGGGATGCGCTGTCCCGGTTTGGTGCCGTAGCCGCTGACCCAGCTGATGGCGTCCTCATACGGATTCTGCCGTCCCTGGGGATACGCCTCTGGGCTGTGCCACCACACCGTTTCCCAGATCAAAATGCCCTCCACACCTTCCTGCCAGGACTGCCAAAGCCAGACGCGCAGATCCGTGGCGG
>CAZHSN010000150.1:0-9520 GCA_964535125.1 uncultured bacterium | reverse complement strand
ATATGGCGGCCGCACTGGGGCTGCTGGAGGGGGAGGAGCTGTTGGAGCTGATCGACCGCCGTCCGCCGCACACCGAACGGGTGCTGACCGGCCGCAACGTGGATCCGCGGCTCGTCGCCCGCGCCGACCTGGTCACCGAGATGCGCGAAGTCAAGCACTACTACCACCAGGGCGTCCTCGCCCGCGTCGGCATCGAGTACTGAATAGGGGCAGCGCCCCGCCTACCCGCCTTACCCGCGGGCGCGGGCGGCGGCGGCCATGGCTTCGAACTGGCGTGCGCCGTTCCGGATGTAGTCGACGCATTCGCTACGCTGGGCGTCGTTGGCGAACCAGGCGCGTTTATGGATGTCGTCGGCGTGGGCATGCATTCGTTTGGCCAGTTCCAGGGCGGCTTCCGGAATGCAGCGCCGGCGGCCGTCCATGTGCAGGTAAATCGCGCTGGTATGGGCCACATCGGGCGCGGCGAGAGCATTAAAGACGCCCATCCGGCCGCAGCGCACGCAGACCCATGACGACTCGGTGAGTTCCAGCGTGTGCGTGATCGTCAGTTCGGTGGCCTCAGTCGGGCGGTCTTCCACCACTTTGCCGTTCACCACCAGCTGCACACGCCCCAGTGGGTGACGCGACAGCGCGCGGGCGGTGATCTGCACGCGGTCGCCCCGGCGCAGTTTCAGCACGTCGCCGATGTCTGCACCGTTCGCCTGAAGCCACAGCAGCGGTCCGGACGTGACGAAGGTGCGCTTCTGGCGGATCCCCTCCAGCCATCCGGCGTAGAGTCCCGGTGCGGAGTTCTTTACGTACATGCGCGCGCAGCCGGTGACACGCGCCGGATGATCGCTGCCGTTACCCAGCGGCACGCGGAAACCGCAGTCCAGAAACCGGTAGTAATCCACCGGCTCGATCTGGTCGAGGCAATCGCTCAGGCTGTTGAGCAGGTTCACCGGGACGTCCCAGTTCAAACCCAACCCGTGTGCTTCGCACGTCACTCCGCCCTGGCGGTGGGCCTCCTTCAATGCGGGCACGTTGTTCGGATAGTCATAATTGCCGCCCATAAACTTACCGGTGGAGATCGGTTCGATCAGCGTCTTGATGCCCAGCAGGTTGATGTGCCCGTAGAACCACTCGTTGCGGTATTCCTCCGCCATCTGAATGTGGTATTCATCATCACACCAGCCGGGAACCGGTCCCATCGGGTATTGTGAGGGGGCGATGAAGCTGGTGACGCCGGGCACCACATGCTTCAGCGTGAGGTTGTTCACGCATCGAATATCCTCCGCACGCTGCACCATGCCCAGCAGATCGATCTCCTCGTTCACGTCCCAACTGTTCTTGGCCCAGTGTACATGCGTGTCTCCGGAGATCCATCCCTGGGCTTTCATGTCGGTCAGCCGCTTGAGTGAGAGGGTGACCGGACGGTTCTCGCCGTCGCGTACGGGACCGCGTTGCCGCGTAACGGCGTGTTCGCAGCCGCGTTCCGCCTGCCATTCGGTGTCGCCCAGAGGCAGGCGCACGCGGAACCGCCCGTCGCAATAGAAGAACGGCAGGTGGTACATGCGCGGACGGGACGCCAGCGGCAGAATTTGCTTGATTGACAGCGTTTCATTCTGTGCGAACTGTTCGCCGAAACGCAGCAGTCCGTCGGAGCCTATGCAGGTGACGCGCGCCGGGGTAACAGTTCCATCGGACTCGGTGACCGAGCCGCTGATCCAGGCGGTGGGCCGTCTGTCCAGCGCCAGGGGATGCTCGATCTGGCGCCCGTCCGCAGTGAGCACCAGTTGGCAGCTCGTACCCGCTGCCTGCACGGTATTATGCAGCACGCCCCAGCGCATCTGGCCCGGGGCCACCCGCGCGGGCGGGGCAAACATATGCAGCGGATCGGCGACGAATACCCCCAATTCCGCGCCACGGGACCCGGTGTTGTGCAACTCCACCAGCAGGCAGTTCAGAATGCCGTCATGGATGGGTACAGGTTCGCGGGCGGTCAGATGCGCCGCTGATCCGTTCCAGTCCAGACGCAGTACAGGGTAGGTATCGCGCACCTGCTGCAGCACCGCGCGGATGTCACCCGCCAACCGTTGCGGCGCCTGGGGGGAACGGTCGCGCCAGGGCGCTTCGGTCAGCGCCGCGTACAGCGCGATCGAGGCCGACATCAACGTGTCGTGGAATCGTGGCGGAGCATGACGCAGCAGGGCGGTGAACAGGTCGAAACAGGCTTCCATCTCGAATGACGACAGAACCGGCGCAGCCGACTGCTGCTGCGGTGACTCCTGCGGGGAGTCGGCCGAAGCCGCCCGGCAGACGGCCCATCCTGCGCCCGCCGCCAGCGCCATCTTGAGTATGTCTCGTCGATCCATGGTCAGCCTCCCGGCGCGTACCAGACGCGCAAGTCGCGCGATCGCGCAAGCCCCAGCCGGTTGTCGCCACGGCCCAAGTGCTCCACCGGATTGGTGCGGCCGGCATACAACAGGTAGAACCAGCCGTCTTCAGCCCGCCAGTCGGCCAGAAACGCCGCGTTGGAGCGGTGATCGGTATTGAACCGTTCCAATGGTACATCCAGCATGATCGGCTCGTCCCATTCGATCCAGTCTTCGGGGCGCACCGGATCCCGTGTCAACGCCATCAGCCAGGGACGCATACCGGACCCTCCGCGAAATGGTTCCCGGGCCGATACCAGCATATGCCATTTGCCGTCGATGGAGATCAGTTGGGCATTCTCCATCCAGACCTCACCGTTGTAGGGTTGGCCGATGCGCGTGAAATCGTCGGCATCCAGCGCGGATCCCACCGCAAACCAGGGCGACTGCCGTTCTTTCCAGTGCAGTATGGTTTGCCCCTTCCAGTTGGCCACCGTGGCGTCGATAGCGCGTATGCCGCGTGTCAGCGAGGGCGCCAGCGGCCTGCTGGGTGTCCATCGCTGCAGGTCGGTGGACGTCGCGTAAAACAGTTGATTGGGTTGATCCGGTTTGTCGCCCCAGCTGTTGAACGTCAGCACCCAGCCGTCATTCCAGCGTTTGATGTCTGGCGAACAGAGGCCGATCCAGCCATCCTCGCGCCCGTCCCAGATGAACAGCGGTTGACTGAAGCGGAGGAAATCACGTGTGCGTACACCTGCCACATGACTGCGTTCCCGTCCGCGGTCGTAAAAGAACGCGCTGAAGAACAGATAGTACCATCCGCCGGAGCGGGCCATGCAGGCATCTTTCACGGACCAGCCGGGACGCTCGTATACCGGATTGCGCATGCGTTGCCAGGGGATCGCCATGTACCGTCCTCTCCGCTGAGATGTTCAGTAGTGACATTATGCCCCGTATGGTGCGGATCTGTGCCGCGAGCGAGGAGGAATGCGGCACGCGCGCGAAGCATGATGTGGCAGTGCGCCGGTGACGACCGGCCGACCACGTGTAACAACCGGAGCGCAGACACATGAATGCACCGCAACGCATCGTCAGACGCCTGGCCTGGCTTGCCGGCTGCCTGATGATCAGTACTTTCTGTCAAGGAGAGCCAACGATGGACCGCACCTATATTCCTGCGCAGGCACCCATCGACTCGGTGATGGCGTCGGCATCCGAAGTCGCCGCCGTCCGCGAGTGGGTGCTCAACGCGTTGACCGGACACGCCGACTCAGCGAGTGACCGGATCGGTATGAAGGTGATCCGTCAGGATCACAACACGCTGCATTACCGGCAGTCGTGCATGGAGACGCCCATCACGCTGGGCGCTAAACGCTACCAGCGAGGGCTGGGAACGCACGCTCACAGCATCATTGATGTCACCCTGCCCGATGGCGCCCGGCGTTTCCAGGCCGATGTCGGGGTGGACAACAACTACGACACCGCAGGGATCCGGGGAACCGTCCGCTTCGCATTGGAAACCGGCGGCCGGCGGATCTGGCAGTCACCCGTGTTGAAGAGCGGAATGCCGCCGCATCCCGTGGATGTCGAACTGCCCGCCGATGCGGCTGCGGTGACGCTGGTTGTAGATCCAACCGAGGACGGTGCGGGCTGGGATCAGGCCGACTGGGCCGACGCCCGGATCATCCTGCGCGACGGATCTGTGCGCTGGCTGGATGAAGGATATGACAACGCACTGCTGCAAGGCGCCGCGCCGCCGTTTGGGTTTCTCTATGATGGCGTACCGGTACAGACGCTGCTATCCAACTGGCGCCATACAGCCACTACGGTTGACAAGGGGGCGTGGCTGCAGATCAATGCCCGCTGGGACGATCCGGCCACCGGTCTGCAGGTTCAGGTGGACGCACGCTGCTGGCGCGACTATCCTGCAGTAGACTGGCTGGTTCGCCTGACAAACCGTGGCCAGGCGGATACCCCATTGATCGAGTCACTGCAGGCGGCCGACATGCCGTTGAATACCGGCAACAGCCGCACACCGATGACCTGGCATCGGCTGCTTGGGGACTCCGTCAGTGCCAGGACGTTTTTGCCGGATCCTGTGCTTATCGAACCGGGACGTACTGAAAAATACGCTCCGCAGCGCGGCCGTCCCTCACAAGAGACAGCATTTCCGTTCTGGAACGTGCAGTATGGAGACCAGGGGCTGATCACCGCGATTGGCTGGTCTGGTCAGTGGTCGGCCGAGTATTCCCGCACCGATGCTGGTGCGACGCGGTTCCGCGCCGGCATGGAAACAACCCGGCTGCGGCTGCATCCCGGCGAGTCCATCCGGACTCCGCGCGTGTTGTTGATGGCTTGGCAGGGCAGCCGGGTGAATGCACAGAACCGCTTCCGAAGGCTGATGCTGCATCACTATGTGCCGCAAGTCGAGAGCAAGCCCCTGCGCCTGCCGATCGCACTGCAGCCATTTGACCGCTACTGGCAGCGTCCGGGGTGGCCTGCCGAACAGGCCCAATTGGAAGCCGCTGAGGCCGCCCATACCCTGGGCTGTGACACCTACTGGTTCGACGCTGCCTGGTTCCCGGGCATGTTTCCCAATGGAGTGGGCAACTGGGAGCATAAACCCGACGACTTTCCACGCGGTCTGAAGCCCATCGCCGACAGACTGCATCAGTATGGGATGCAGTTCATCCTCTGGTTCGAGCCGTGCCGGGTCGCCGAGGGGTCACGCATCGCGCGCGAGCATCCGGAATACGTACACGGCGGCAGCAAGGGCGGGTTGTATAAGCTGGATGATCCCGCAGCGCTGGCCTTTTTGACCGACCTGATCTCCCGTCGGATTGCCGAATACGACCTGGATGTCTATCGTGAGGATTTCAACATCGATCCGCTGCCGTTCTGGCAGATGGCGGATGCGCCCGACCGGCAGGGGATAACCGAGATCCGCTTCGTGGAGGGGCACTACGCGTTCTGGGACGCGTTGCGCGCCCGCAAACCGGGCCTCTGGATCGATAACTGCGCCAGCGGCGGCCGCCGAATAGACCTGGAAACCTGTATGCGCTCGGTTCCGTTGTGGCGCAGCGACACCTCCTGCTGGGCCGGTCACCCCGAGTGGAACCAGATGCAGAGCATGGCTTTGGCGCAATACATCCCGCTGTTTACGGCCAGTGCATGGGATTCGGAGCCATATGTGTTCCGCAGTTCGGCCACCGGGGGGTTGATCTGCGAACTGGGCTATCTGGAGGCGGGGTTCGATCCGGCCAGAGTGCGCCAGCTGCTGGATGAGGTGAAAGCGAACCGCGCAGCGTGGTACGGCGACTATTACCCGCTCAGCCCAATCAACACCGAACTGGACCAGTTCACCGCGTGGCAGCTGCACCGTCCGGACCTGCAGTCGGGAATTGTGTTGGCGTTTCGCCGTCCGCAGAGCGCCACACGCGGCTTGGTGGTCGACCTGGCCGGTATCGATCCCAAACGGCGCTATCGGCTGGAGCTCGTTGACGAAGCGCTCAAACGCCGGGTTCGCACCGTGAGCGGGGCATCGCTGATAACGAATGGACTCACCATCAGCATCGCGCAGCCGGGTGAAAGCCTGCTGGTGCGCTACCGCGCCGTTCCCTAGTGCGGCCCTTCGGGCCGCGGGCAGGCTACGGGGGGGCGAGGCGTTTCGTTGCGCTCAACGCGGGGCTGAAGTGGCCTTCGGCCACGGGGGTGTCGGCGCTGCGCGCCGGGGGTGAAGCGCGGTGTGTTTGCACGCCCCGCGCTGGGAAGGTGCGGCGCTGTTGCGCCGCGGCTGCGGTGTTGCCGCATGTGGGTCGTTGGCTTCTGTACTCGCGTGGCAAAGTCCGCATCGGCCCCGTGCGGAGCGAAGCGACGCACCTCACCCCCCAAAGGGGCTCATCCCGCTCCCAGGTCTGCACATTGGGCGACCTTCCGTCTCGTGTGGCAATCTGCCGAGTTGCTTTGGAGGCTGGACTGCAAAATGGGTGCTGAACCGGGCTTACAGCGCAGCCTGCTGCAATGAACGCAGGATGCCCGTCAGCGTCGTTGGGTCCGTTTCCGGAATGCTGCGCGCGGGGGTGGCCATCCAGCTTTCCAGCACCAGTTCATCCGGCTGTGCGTCTGCGGCGCGTACCGCATCGGCCTGCTGACGTATGGCGGCAGGCCACGAGTGCGGGGTCTCCGCCTGTCGTGCGGCAAGCGCCGGTACGGTGGCTGCCCAGTAGATCAGGCTGTACTTGAGCCCCATCTTGCGGGCATGATCGCCGATTCGGCGCACTGTCTGCCAGTCGCCCGGGTAGGTGGTTCCCATTGATGCCCAGTCGACATCCAGTCGGTAGGCGTCCAGTCCGCGGTCGCCCTGCGTCTGCAGCGCCCGGTGCAGCGCCTCAACCCATTGGATCAGTTCGGCTTCTTTCAGCACGGGGTACGGTTCGATGGAGCAGATCGCAGCGTGCGGATACCGCTCGCGCAGCCGCAGGATGAACTCCGTGGTGTGCTTGACCGCGTAGTCCATAGGTTGGCCCAGTATGTGCCGTGTCGCGTACCAGGGTTCATCCAGCGAAAACTGGGCGGGTTGGCACCCCAGCCCATCGAGACGCCGCAGGATCCGGTCCAGGATGACCCACGCCATCCGGCTTGTGCGGCTGTACTCCTTCAGGCAGCGCACCTCCAGCGACAAAGGCAGACGCCACTGCCTCAATGTGCGGAATGTCCGCTCCAGCGAGACGTCATCGAACTGTTCGTCCAGATGGGTGGCCCAGTAGCCCAGCCAGTCCAGTTGCCGGCGCGACTGACGCCACCGTGCCGGTTGATCAACCAGCGCGCGCAACGCCGCGCCGCCCGGGCTGAAAGCCGGCGGCATCAACCCGAACACAGGTCTCTTGCGTGTCTCGTCAGTCATTTGTGTGTCCTCTCTTGGTACGGTCATACCGTGGGCCAGATATGGGCGGGGCGTTGCGGGAACAGGGCGTCCACCACAGGACGCAGCTCTTCCGGTACGAACAGGTCTGGATGGGCCTCTTCCAGAAAACCGATTTCATGAATACCTGCCAGTGATTGAAGCAGCACGTTCCCCGGCCAGCGCGCCACCGGTGCACCGTTCGCCCCCTGAGTCACCTCGGTAATGCGGCCCTGTTCGCAGGTGATCCCTACCGTCCGGTGGTAGTCGCTGATTCCCAGGCGTCCGCTCCAGCCGTCCAGTCCGGCTTTGGCCAGGCGGTGCTCCCAAATAGGGATCAGGTGCGAGATAAACCGGGCCAGATCAGGGACGCGCAGGTACCAGGGATAGGGACGGATCGGTGACATCGGGATGTCACTCAGCGCCGCCCAGGCGGGATGGTTGACGCCGATGGGCAGACTCAGGACTTCGGCCGCCCGCCGCTGCTTTTGAACAAGAGCGTGTATCCATCGGCAGACGGCGCACAGCAATGCGCGCCAGTCGGCGTCATCGTCCGCTGCCAGCACTTGCAGTTTATCGGGGAAGCTCCAGGGGGCGATGCCGGCGAATCCCACCGGCTTTCCGTTTTGGGTGATTACCCCCAGCACGCTGATCTCCGGTTGTTCCCGCGTTGACTGAGGTCGCCAGTGATAGTCCCAGTCGGCCGATGTCATTACCGATGCCCAACTGTTGTGGCGGTCCATCAGCGCCTTCCAGCGTTCCGCGTGGTCACGTGCGGCGGGTGTGGGCGGTTCCACCGTCCAGCCATCTGGTGTTTCCCGTGCCAGTCGTTCCACGGTATCCGCCTCCAGCCGGCGTCCACCGTCCAGCGGAATGCACATCTCATAGCCAAACTGGCGGTAGAAATATGGGATACCCCAGATGGCTTGAACCAGATCACCGTCGGCTTCGCTCATCCGGTGCATTTCCTGAAAGAGCCGCCGGATCAATCCCCGGCGGCGGTAGGCAGGATCGGTGCCGACCGTTTCCGGGCGTCCAACGGTGAACGGGACGCCGTCCAGCGACCAGGTGTGACGCATCAGTCCGCATGCGGAGACGATACGACCAGAAGCCCGGTCTTCTATGATCAGCCAGCGCGACGCATCACAGGAAGGGTGCCGGCCGGACATGGAGGCGCGCACCCAGGCGGCTTCCCACCGGCTGGGCTCTTCAGGTGATCCATGGATGGGCGCTTGAAACGCCGCCATCCGTTCGGTGTCGTCGGGGCCGGCTCGGCGCAGCCGCAACCCACCGGGAAGGTCTTCGATCCATTCATACGGTGTCCAGGTTACGGGCGTCATCGGGACTCCTTTCCTGCGGGATCACCGCCGGCGGCGAACCAGCTGCATCATGGCCTGCGCCAGTTTATCGGGGTCATGCCGCACCACGTCGGTTTGTGAGATGAAGTCGCCGGTCACGCAGCGGTATCCCATCGCCCGGATCCGGTCGATGTCCGGCTCCACGAACCGCGCGCCCACCCGTTGGTACCGCTCCAGGACTTCATCAGTAGGGCGAGAGGTGTTAACCATCACGTAGTCGATCGCCCGGCCGGGCAGATGCGCTTCGATAACACGCACATGATCGCTGGCCGAGAACTCATCGGTTTCGCCCGGTTGTGTCATGACGTTGCATACATACACCCGCGTGGCATCGGTGCTGCGCAAGGCGTCGGAGATCCCGCCGACCAGCAGGTTAGGGATTACGCTGGTAAACACGCTGCCGGGCCCCATTACCACCAGATCGGCATCCAGGATCGCCTGCACGGCGGCGACGATCGGCTCCACCTCCGGTGGGTCCAGCAGGATCTGCCGGATCCGCATCGGTGACTCGGCGATGGCGGTTTCGCCGAACAGCTGAGACCCGTCCTCCATGATCGCCATCAGACGGACTTTGTGCAGCGTGGAAGGCACCACCCGCCCGCGAATGGCCAGTACCTTGCTGGTTTCGCGTACGGCCCGCTCAAAGTCGCCGGTGATGTCGGTCATGGCCGCGATCAGCAGGTTGCCAAAGCTGTGACCGCTCAGGTCGCCGCCTGTCTTGAACCGGTACTGGAACAACTCCTGCATGACGGGTTCGGCGTCTGCCAATGCCACGAGACAGGCTCGGATGTCGCCGGGAGGCAGCATCTCGAAGTCCTTGACCAACCGGCCCGAACTGCCGCCGTCATCGGTAACCGTGACCACGGCGGTGATGTTGCTGGAGTAGCGTTTGATACCGCGCAGAATGG
>CAZHSN010000149.1:0-9548 GCA_964535125.1 uncultured bacterium | reverse complement strand
GGTTTTGCGGGTGGCCGCCTCCGGCGCTTCGCGCCTGCGTCGTCCACCCGCAAAATCATTGTGCCAGCCCAACACCTCAATTTACAGACGGAGTGTTACACAACTGTGAGTTCCCTGTGATTCATGAATGAAAAGACTGCACTGACACAAGGTGAGCATGTGGATGTTTAGGGTATGCTGTATAACAACATATGACGTAGTCGTTGTACTAGAGTAAAGGTCTAGTGCCCCGACTTCCACACACGGCCGACGGCCAGCGCCGCGGGTTTGGGATGGCCGTCGAAGTCCAGGATGGATGTGTTGGCCGTGCAGGGGAAGCAGTCATGTCCCATCCACAGCAGGATTCCGCCGCACTGGGGGAAGCGCTGCTTGCACGTACGCACGGCGTACTCCAGAGCCTCGGCTTGGCGCGTCTGGCTCCAAGTGACGTATTCGTTCAGGTCCTTGGGGACGCGTCCGTCGTGCAGCACGCGATACGTGTCGATCTCCAGCCACCAGTCCACCGGATACCGCCATAACGGGTTGGTCCGGTCGACCGGCCAGGGTGACTCCTCGCCGCAGTGAGCGCTGATGACCTCTACCGACGAACAGCCGGGACAGCCGGTCTCGGAGCGGAACAGGGCGTCGTCGCCGTCCCAGTACTCGCGCCACTTGGCCAGGTCGGGCTCGGCCTTCCAGGGGCCATGCACATCCCAGTGCAGCCCTTTGCCGTAGTTCTCGGGAGTCGCGTAGAACAGCGGGCCGGTGCTGCTGGTGGCCAGGAAGCGCCGGTCGGGATCCATCTCGGCCACCACTTCCGCCATCTTGGCGATCATGGGGTGGTTCAGATCTACCGGTTTACCTTGGCCCTCTTTACCGCCATCCATGGCGCCCTGCAACTCGTTGCCGCCGCACCAGACGATCAATGACGGGTGATGGGCGCGGCGCTGGATGAAGCTGCGGGCGATGTCCGCCATCTCGCGGATGGCCAGCGGATCTTCGGGCGGCCAGTTATCTATACCCGATGACGACAGTGGGAACTCCTGCCAGACCATGATGCCCAGTTCATCGCAGGCGTCATAGAACCACCGGCGCTCCAGTGTGGCGCCACCCCAGACACGGAACAGGTTGGCGCCCAGCTCGCGGTAGGTTTCAATCCGTGACCGGTAGTCCTGTTCGGTTAAGTCGGCGAAGTTCGGCCGGATGGGCGTCCAGTTGACGCCTTGCAAGAACACCGGCACGCCGTTCACCACGCAGATCCACGGATCGGCCTCAGCTGGAGCCCCCTCGCATGCCTGCCAGGTGATGCGGCGGAAACCGACGCGCCGCTGAACGGTGTCGTGTTCGGCTTGGTCGGGCGACACGAGTGTCACCGTGACGGTATACAGCGGCTGCTCGCCCAGACCGTTGGGCCACCACAGCTTGACGGGTAAGTTATGCAGACTGAGACCCGCGGTGCGGAACGCAGGCGCGGATAACGTCTCTGTGCGCAGTTCCGTCTGTCCATCGCATACCCGGACGCGCACCGACCAGTCGGCGGGCGCATCGGTGTTACCGGCGACACGCAGGCTGCCCAGGCTCTGCTGGGGATCGGCATCGGCGGTAACCTGCACCCGTGTCAACTCCGGTCCTGTCACCTCCTCGATGGTGATGCGGTCCCAGATCCCGGTTTGTACGATGCGCGCGGTCCAGTCCCATGTGTAGTAGAAGCGGGGCTTCCAGTCGGTCATCTGTGATGTATATCCGAATTGGCCTTGCCACATGGGATGTCCCGTGAAGACCACCGCCAGCAGGTTGTCCTTGCCGGGTTCGATATACGGCGTCAAGTCAAACAGATGGGGTACGTGTGTGTTCTGAAAACACCCCGCGTTTTTTCCGTTACAACGGATGACGCCCTGGTAATCCAAACCGTTGCATCGCAGCCGATAGCGTGCGCCTGTGCGGAACCACTCCGCCGGCAGCCGAACCTGGAAGATCCAGTGCCGATGCTCCACCCATTCGCAGGCGCGGGCGTTCATACCCTGGTTCCAGTCCGGCAGCAGCCCTGCCGAATGCAGATTACTATGCACCGAGCCGGGAACGCGGGCGGGGAAGGCGCGGATCTCGGCATCCGGCAACGCGCCGATCTCCAGTGACTGAGCCAGCCCCCAGTGCCAGGGGATCATGCCGGAAAGCGTCCATTCTAAGGGAGACAGATCATGAACCGTGCGCACGGTATTCCTCCAGGTCATCAGCGGCCGGGCTTACGCTTAGCCGCGGTCTTTCATGTTTGAACATTCCGTGTGCATAACCGTATTTCCTGCCGGCAGCAGGAACTGACCCATATGTACTCAGCCCACAGAATCATCCGTGCGATCTCCTCGCCACTACAGCAGCTCTTCGTCCGGCAGCTGATCCAACCCGACGGCGCGGATCCGGGCCGCGAGCGCACCGGTCGGCTCCACATGCACCAGTACGGTCAGCACACCGGGTACGCCATTCTGGATGGACGCCTCCACGCGGTCGGCCACATCGTGCGCCTCCTGTACCGTCATGGAGCCATCCACTTCGATGCACAGCGACACGTTCAGGCATTCGCTGACCGTACGGACCCGCACGTCGCGTACCAGCCTCACCTCCGGTACCGCCTCCGCCAGCGTTTCAATCTGGTTCAACACCTCGGCTTTGGGCGCATAATCCAACAGATCACCGATGGCGCTGCGTCCGATTTCCCACGCGGAGTGCACGATCATCGCCGCCACGATTAAGACGCCCAGCCGATCCCATAACGTGGGATTGCCGAACATCGACGCCATCAGCAGACATACCAGCACCACCAGCGAAGACAGCGCGTCCGACCGGTGATGCCATGCATTGGCCACCACGGCCGGACTGCCGATCCGCTTGCCGGTGATGACCGTGTACCAGAACAGCGCCTCCTTGGTGACCACCGACAGCGCGATCACGACGATCGGCGCCAGCCCAAGGCCGTGCGCATGCTCCGACTCGCCCTGAAAGCTGGAGAACACCAGCCCGGCTGCAGTGAGCATTAGCAATCCGGTGATCAGCAGCGTGGCGAGCGTTTCGTATTTACGATAGCCGTACGGCTTCAGCCGCGAGCGGGGCTTGTCGGAGATGCGGAGAAACACCACCACCACCGCATCCGAGATCAAATCGCTCAGCGAGTGGATCCCATCGGCCAGCACCGACTGCACCGAAAACAGCCAACCGACGGCGACTTTGGCCACGGACAGCAGGATGTTCGCCGCAGCCCCGACATAGGTGACGCGCAACGCCTGCCGGACCTTTGTGTGCCCACCGATTACCTGGGGCGACCGGGCGTCTGGAGTGTTGGGGGTCACGTGCGGCTCCCTGCGTGTGATCTCACCCTCCCATTCGCCGCCATCGCGCGCCGTTCCTGCCCGCGGCAGGAAACGGCGTGGGCGGAGGCGAATGGGGCGCGGGGAGGGTGTTGCCATGAACGGATCGCCAGCGGCCGGACGACCGAATATATTGATATTTCACTGTCATGACCTGGGACAGTATCTGCACTGTTATGGGGTCCCCACCGTGCAGACGCCGTGTATCGACGCCTTCGCGGCGCAGGGGGTGCGGTTTGCCCGCTCGTATTGCACCGCGCCGTCCTGCAGTCCGTCGCGCGCGTCTTTACTGACGGGGCGTTATCCGCATACCAATGGCGTGATGGGGCTGACCCATTGGTATTTCAACTGGGAACTGCATGACACCGAACGCCATCTGGCGGCGGTCTTGCGGGACGCCGGTTACGCCACCAGTGCGGTCGGGGTGACCCATGAAACCCATCGCGATCCCCGCGTATGGGGATATGAAACGTATCTGCCGCAGATGCGCGCCCGGGAGGCTGTCGATGCCGCCATCGGTCAGCTTGGACCGCTGTCTCAGCAATCGCAACCGTTCTTCCTGTGGGTGGGGGTGGTGGAGCCGCATCGGTTGCCCTATCCCGAGCCGCCAGCGCGAGATGTGATCCCCTATGATCATGGCTTCCCGGGACCAGGGTTGGACGCGGACGACACGCTGGGTGTCTCTGTGCCGGGATATCTGCGCGATACCGACGGCACACGGCGCGAGTTGGCGGGACTGCAGGGCGCGATCCGGCATGTGGACACACAGTTTGGACGGCTCATGGATGCGTTGTGTGCGGCGGACCTCGATCAGGATACACTGGTGATCTTTACCACCGATCACGGAGTGGCCATGCCGCGCGCCAAGTGCAGTCTGTATGAGCCGGGGGTTCAGGTCGCTCTGATCCTGCGCTGGAGCGGACGGGCCGGCTGGTGCGGCGGCGTGACCTGTGACCAGATGGTGAGCAACATCGATGTGATGCCCACACTCTGTGAAGTGACCGGCGCCGAACTGCCGAACGGTGTGCAGGGACGCTCGTTCTGCGCTCTTCTGGATGGCGATTCGTATACGCCGCGTGATCAGATCTGTACTGAGATGACCTATCATGATTACTACGACCCGCGCCGGGCGGTGCGTACCGAAACACATAAGCTGATAGCCAACTTCAGTACAGCCCCTCCGTTCATGGATCCATCCCAGCAGTGGCGTCCGCTCAGCGATACGGTGACGCCGGTCAACCGTGCGGCCGACTATCACCCAAGGCTGGAAATGTACGATCTGACCGCAGATCCCTGGGAGCAGCACGACCTGCTGGACGATCCCTGGGATGGTGTCGCGGCCCCCAAAGACCCGGCGCTGCGCCCGGTCTTTCAGGATCTGTGCGCGCGCTTGATGCGTCATTTGGAAGAGACGGACGATCCCATCCTGCAGGGCGCCATTACCGGTCCGCATCACGTGCAGACTGTCAATGCACTGCGTCAAGGCAGCGACGCATGACAACCGCGTCTTTGCAGCCAGCGTTGCCGGATCCGTCGCAGCGCGCCCATTGGGTGGATCCGCCTGCCCATCAGCGGATCTTGGATCAAAACAACCGACTGGTGGCGGATGCGGCGGAGCGGGTGCGGCAAGACCGGTTCCATCCCGGATACCACTTCACCCCTGCGTCGCGCTTTATGAACGACCCCAACGGCCCGGTCCGCGTCGGCGACGCGTACCATCTGTTTTTCCAGCATCTGCCCAACTGGGGCGAACCGGATGCGCAGCTCGCACCCTCGTGGGGGCATGCGCTCAGTCCCGACCTCGTGCGGTGGCGCCGTCTGCCCATCGCGCTGTCGCCTGTGCCCGGCACATACGATGCGGACGCCATCGCTTCAGGCGCCTGTGTGGTTGCCGATGGTCTCCCGACCATTGTGTACACCAGCGTGCCGCCGCAGGCGCAGAGTCTGGCGCGCAGTTACGACGGCGGGCGAACCTGGGACAGGTACATCGGCAATCCCGTGCTGCATCGTCCAGAGTTGGAGGGTCTGCTGGATGGGTTTCGTGATCCCACCGTCTGGCGGGAAGGGCGCCAATGGCGCATGCTGATCGGCACCGGGATTCGTGAGCGGGGCGGCGCCGTGCTGCTGTACACATCCACCGACCTAGCGGACTGGCGCTTCGATGGTCTGCTGTGTGCCGGCATGGGGCCTGATTGTTTTCAGTGGGAGTGTCCGGCATTCTTTCCGCTGGGCGACCGCTGGGTACTGATCGTCTCTCCGCTGCTGCATTCCGAACCTGCATTGCGCGGGCCGGTGCAATATACGGTGGGGCGGTTTGACGGCAGGCGCTTCGAACCCGGCATCTGGCGCTCGATGGATTTGGGCGGTCCGAGCGTCTATTATGCCCCCAACACACTCAAGGACCGTCGCGGGAGGCGGGTGCTGTGGGGATGGGTGATGGGGGGCGGTGAGGAGGGCCAGCCCTGGAACGGGTTGCTGACCGTTCCCCGCCTGTTGACGCTCAGCCGCCGTGGTCTGTTGGAGCAACGTCCCGTGCCGGAGATCGACACGCTGCGTACCGGTCTGCTGATCGATAATCGGCGCCATGTGCTCTCACCGGACACACCCGTTCGCTCGCCATGGGGGCCTCAGATCGATGCGATCTGTACGTTTCGTGCTGAACCAGGTGCGGCGCTGCATGTCGACCTGACATGCGATGATTGGACCCATCGCATCACCTATGCGCCTTCCCGTTCCTGGTTGAGCAGCGGCATGCGTTGCGGGCAGGTGGATGGTGAACCATCCGTGAGGGCCCAGTTACGGCTGCTCTGGGATCGGTCGGTGATGGAGCTGTATGCAGAGCGTCGGGGCGTCCTGACGGATCGCATCTATCCGCCGCATGCGCCGCTCGAGGTGCGTGTGCGCTGTACAGGCGGTCGGCTGCTGGATCTGCGATGGCGCGCCTGGACCATGGGATCGGGATATCTGGATGACTGACCCGGGAACGGTTTCGCTTCATGACCGATGAGATGCAGACTTCGGGCGTAACGCCGCCGGAACCAAACGACTCGGCTGCGCCCTCGGCCGATCAGGTGCGGCTGCGGCGCTGGGAGCGCGCGCTGCTGGACCTGACACTGCGCAATCCGCTGCTGCACTACCGCGCTTATAAAGCCAGCGCGCCGGTGTGTGTGCACCATGCCGGCGCGCTGGAGTCGGCGTTGGCTCAGGGGCAGGAGTTCGACCTGCTGCCTGCTCCGGAAGGATTTGACGGTGCGTTGACCGAGGATGCCTGGACTGGTTTGCTGTCGCGTCGTCGGCTGCAGACGGCCATACCCGAAGCCGATCTGGAACCTCGTCTGACGGCGATCTACCGGTCGGCGCGAACCCGTCTGGAGGAGAGCGGGAACAGTGCGTTGTTTCTGGCTCTGGGGCAACTGATCTGGTTTACCGCTGACGATTCCCGTACATCGCATCCCGCCCCGCTGCTGCTGTTGCCCGTAGAGCTGGTGCGACGCCCTGGCCGGCGGGGATACCGTCTGCGTGCGGCGGACGATGAACCGCTGTTCAACATCACTCTGCTGGAACTGCTGCGCCAGGAGTTCGACATCGTGATTGATGGCCTTGATCCGCTGCCGGTGGATGAAGCGGGCTTGGATGTGGACGCGGTGTTGGCACGGGTGCGTGCCGCGGTGGCTGATCGCCCTGGGTGGCAGGTCCGCTCCGACTCGGTCATTAGCTTTTTCGCGTTTGCCAAGCATATCCTCTGGCGCGATCTACGGTACCGCTCCGATGCGTTGAGCCGCAGCCCGGTGGTGCGCAGCCTGATGGAGGGCAAGCTGAGCGACGATCTGGCCGGAGGCGACGTGGACGAAGGCCAGTTGGATGATCTGTACCCTCCGGATACGCTGCTGTGTCCGCTCAGTGCCGACTCATCGCAATTGGCGGCGGTGGCCGCAGCGGATGCCGGGCAGAGCTTCGGGCTGCACGGTCCTCCCGGCACCGGGAAGTCGCAGACGATTGCGAACATCATCGCGCATATGCTCGGGCGCGGCCGCAGCGTGCTGTTTGTGGCCGAAAAGATGGCCGCGCTGACGGTGGTACAGCGGCGCCTGCAGCAGCTGGGACTGGATCACTGGTGTCTGCCCGTCCATTCGAACAAGTCGCGAAAGCAGGATGTACTGGCGCATCTGCGTCGCAGTCTGGAGTCTGCCGCGCCCTACCGTCCGACGGACTGGCAGCGTGAAGCGGAGGAACTGGCGCGTCTGCGGCGTCAGTTGAACGGTTACGCGCAGGCGCTGCATTGTCCTCGTCCCATAGGCCACTCGTTGTTTGACGGATTGTCTGAGCTGAGCGCGCTTCGACACAGCGATGTGCCGGTGCGCTATCCGCCGGAGGTGATCGCTTCACTCGATGCGGAGCGTCTGTCGCGCTCGCGCGAGGTGTTGCGCCTGTTGGCGGCGGCCGGCCGGGCGGTCGGCCCTCCGCGCGACCATCCGTGGGCGCCGTCCGGCTTGACCGAGTTCACCCCGGAAACGCGGCACGCGGCGGTGGAAGCGATCCAGACACTGCGGTCCCGCACCGGGGGGTTTGCCGAATGGAACCGGACGTACAGCCATCTGCTGGGACTGGCGGCCGAGTGCCTCGTCTGGGAAGCGCCGCTGCGATGCCGGCTGCTCGCGTTGCTGGCCAACGCGCCGTCCGCAACCGGTAAGCTGTTGTCCGAGCCGGACTGGTCGACACTGAGGCAGATGATCACGGAGTGGGTGGCGCATGGACGTCGCCGCGATGCGTTACGTGCGGTGATGCTGCAGCACTACACCGAGGCGGTGATCCATGTGGACATCAGTTCCCTGAAGCGGTTGTGGCGCGATGCCTGCGTCCGATCCTGGCTGCCACGAGAGTGGGCGAGACTGCGGGTGGAATGGGTCCTGCGGCGCGTGACGCGCGGCAAACGCGACACACCGGAGCACGAATTGGCCGCCGAGCTGGAGCGGTTGAGTGAGTTCCATGAAGAGGAATGGACGCTGATCCGGGCCGCTCCTTCTGCAGAGCTGATTCTGGGTGACGTCTGGTGCGGCGGCGAACCGGATTGGCATGGGATAGAGGCCGCGCTGGAGTGGGCCGGTGAAGTGCGCGATCTGGCGCAACGGCTCAACGCGGATACCGCGCAGACTGCTTCTGATCTGCTGCTGCGATGGGCTGAACTGGTGGATCCAGCCACGCGGCAACACACACTGCCGGTGCTGAATGCCGGTGCAGATCAGGCCGCCGCGCTGGAAACGCATACGCGGAATCTGGTGGCGCTGCTGCATTGGAACGGCGAGCTGTTCACTCCGTCGATGGCGTCGATGCGTTGGCCGGATGCGGTCGTCGATCATCTGGATGGCATGCTGGCCAATCTGGACGCCCTGCGCACGTGGACTCATTGGGTATTTGCACGGACACAAGCAGTCGAGCTGGGGCTGACCTCGGCTGCAGATGCATACGCACAGCGTGCCATCGGCCCCGATGACATCTATGAGGCCGCAATGTATGGCCTGTATCGATGCTGGGTGGAGCATATTATCAGCCATGATCCCGCGCTGAAGCACGTCTCGCGTCAGTCACTCGAAGAGACGATTGCTTTATTTCATGAGATGGATGATCGGCTGTTGGAGCTGATTCGCCGCGAACTGCGCGCCCGACTGGCCGGGCAAGCGCCGGTGATGCATGACCCCTCCGCGCTGTCTGAAATGGGCATTCTGCGCCGGGAACTGCAGAAGCAGCGTAACCACCTGCCGCTGCGCAGGCTGTTTGCGCAGATACCGCATCTGCTGCCGCGCCTGACGCCCTGTCTGCTGATGAGTCCCATATCGGTGGCGCAGTATCTGTCGCCCGATCATCCGCCGTTTGACCTGGTGATCTTTGACGAAGCGTCGCAGGTCACTACCGCCGATGCGATAGGCGCCATCGCGCGGGGATCGCAGGTCATCATCGTCGGTGATCCGAAGCAGCTGCCTCCGACACGGTTTTTTATGGCCGGCGTGTCGGAGGAGGATCTCTCGGATGAAGCCGTGCCTGAGGATTTGGAGAGCATATTGGATGATTGTCTGGCAGTCGGGCTTCCCGGTCGGCGGCTGCGCTGGCACTACCGCAGCCGACATGAAAGCCTGATCGCGTTCAGCAATCGGCAATACTACGATGGTTCGCTGTATACATTCCCTACGCCCGACAGTCAGACGTCCCGGGTGC
>CAZHSN010000148.1:0-9560 GCA_964535125.1 uncultured bacterium | reverse complement strand
AAGTGCAGATGAGCCATCGCCATACCGGGCGCGGACTTGACGGGTATCTGCATCGGGCGCGCCAGGGTTGGCACGCCCTTCTGGCGATCATTGGTTTCCGGAGAGTACGGCTGTGGGAATAACGCTTGACTGGCTCTACCTGGCGCCGGGCATTCTGTTCGCACTGATGTGGTGGACCTGGCCGGCCGCAGCGAACCGGCTGGGACTGGTGGCGCTCAATTTCCGCGGTGACCGGGTGGTTCAAGGATACGGCGTGGCCCTCTGGCTGCCTTTGTCCGTACTCTACGCCCTGATGGTACATGCATGCTGCGCGCGGTTGGTTACCGCTTGCCTGGTGGTTGTACTGGGCATGGGGGCGCTGGGTACCCTGGACGACTGGCTGGGAGATCAATCCGCCCGCGGGCTGCGCGGTCATCTGCGCGCCTTGCGCCAGGGCCGGGTAACCACCGGGTTGCTGAAACTCGTCGGTGGCGTACTGGTGGCGGCAGTCGCTGGCGCGTCGCTGACGCGCGAACCGCTGGTGGCGGCGCTCTACACGCTGCTCATCGCACTGTGCGCCAACGGCCTGAACCTGATGGATCTGCGGCCGGGCCGCGCGGTCACACTCTTCCTGGTCATCGGCTTGAGTCTGATCCTGGCTGTTGTGTGGAGGCATTCGCCTTTGGCATACATATTGCTTCCTGCATGGATAGCCGCTGCCGCATGGCGAGGTCGTGACGCGGACGGACGCGCCATGATGGGTGACTCCGGTTCCAACCCATTGGGAGCGCTGTTGGGTGTCGGCATCGCCGCATCAGGAGGTGTCGCCCTGGCTGGTATGGCGACAGTGCTGCTGCTGGTCATTCACATCGCTGCAGAGCGCGTATCGATCAGCGCAGTAATTGAACGCACAGCGTGGCTGCGGCGATTGGACAAACTGACCGGCGTGAGGTAGATCGCCCCACGTCGCGGAAACAGGTGGGGATCTACGCAAGACATGCCAGGACGCATCGACATCATAGGCGCCGACTCCCAGATCACGCTGTTGACCGCGCTATACGGCTCATCCGCAGAGGCCGTGCTGGCGCATCTCAACGGCTTGACTGTCTATGCGAATCACGCCGCCGAGGAGTTGCTCGGCGCCGCTGGTGCGGACTCATTGCTTGGACGGCCCATCGCGGCGATGTTGCCCGCCATGCAGCCGGGCATTTCGCTGATCCGCACAGTGGCCGGTAAAGCAACGGCTGCGTCGCTGATCGGTCCGTTCGGTGACGGCGTATCCATGCCGCAAGCCTGGATCATTCAGCCGGCTTCGGCGCCTCTCAGCGCCCCTTCCGAGTGCCGGCAAGTGCCATCCGGCGGAGGAGATGACGTTCACGACGCCGCGTATGAACACTGTCACATGCTGGAACAACTACCGGATGCGATTGCTCAAGTCAGCGCCGAAGGGGTCTATCAGTATGTCAACCAGGCGTTCAGCGCTCTGACCGGTCTGCCCCGCCACCAGGTCATCGGACAGCCTGTGTATATGGTGGAACAGACCGCCGGCGGACTGCCGGGGTGGAATCTGGCGATCAAACAGGCGGTCCGTACAACCGCACCGGTCCATCGCGAGCACTCCGTCTCGACAGGCGACTGCAACCGCGTGTTTGACCTGCAGATCATCCCACGCCTGGATGCCTCGGGCCGTGTAATGTATGTGCTGTGCGCGGCGCAGGATGTCACCGATCTGCGCATTGCACAAGGCGAGTACCAGGCGGTGTTTCAATCCATCGCATCCGGTATCGCGGTGTATGAGATCATCTGTGACGCGCACGGTGCGCCCTGCAACTACCGGTACCTGTCGGTGAATCCGGCATTTGAACGGCTGACCGGTCTGCGCGCGCACCAGACTGTCGGCAGGCTGATCACGGAGTTGATCCCTGTGCCCGACAGCGTCTGGATGGACGCCTATGACCGTGTCGCACGCAGCGGCCTGCCTTACTCGTTCGCCGCTTACAGCCCGTCACTCGCCAGGCATTTCGATGCCTGCGTGTTTCCTGTGCTGCCCGGGCGCATCGCCTGTACGTTCAACGACATCACTTCAGGCGTTCAGGCCATTGAAGCGCTTGAACATGAAACCGAGCGCTTGTCAGTCACGTTGGAGTGCCTGGTCGATGGCGTGGTCATATGCAACCCGCAAGGACGGGTGACCCACCTGAACCGGGCAGCGAGCCGTCTATGTGAGTGCTCCGCAGAAGAGGCGATCAACCATCGCCTGTGTGATGTCGCCCGTCTGCTTGATCCCGACACACGCCGACCGATCATTGCGCATCTGGATCTTCCGTCCAGCACGACTGACTCCATGGGCATGCGGTTGCTGCTGCAGTCTCGCCAGGGAAACGAACGGTTGGTCCGTGTGACGACAGCCAGCATCACAGGGCAGGACGGCCGCGCTTGGGGAACGGTCACCGCCATCCGGGATGTCACCCTGGAAGAGCGGCTGCAGTTCGACATGAACCAGGCCGCCCGGATGGAGTCCATCAGTATGCTGGCGGGAGGCATCGCCCATGACTTCAACAACCTGCTGTTGGGCATCACCGGCAATCTGGGACTGGCCCAGATACAACTGACATCCGGCCGCATCGATCCGGCGCTCGCGTATGTGCAGGCAGCCGAGCAGACCGCTGCCGGCGCCAGTGACCTCACCCGCCAACTGTTGACGTTCGCGAAAGGCGGACAGCCGGTTAAACAGACCTGCTGCCTGCGAGACAGCCTGGAGCAGAGCATGCGGCTGACATTGACCGGTGTCTCGCAGACAGGCGAATTGCTTGCCGATGAGATCTGGCCGATTGAGGCCGACGCGGGGCAACTCGCGCAGGTTTGGAATAACCTGCTGATCAATGCGATCCAGGCAATGCCCACCGGCGGCAAGATAACAGTCACGGCCACTAACGTTACACTAAGCAGCAGCGACGGGTTACCGCTGCCGGCCGGAGCCTACGTGAACATACGCGTCCGTGATACCGGCGTGGGCATGCCTGCTGAGATCATCGATCGCATTTTCGAACCGTACTTCACCACCAAGCAGAAGGGCAGCGGCCTGGGGTTGGCGTCGGTGTACTCCATCATTCGGGCGCATGGCGGACACATCGCCGTGGAATCCGAACTGGGCAAAGGTACGGCATTTCTCATCTGGTTGCCGGCCTCACCCGATCAGGCGCCGGTGACCCAAACACCTCAACGGATGGCTTCATCCGTAAAGGGACTCCACATTCTGATCATGGATGACGAAGAGCTCTTGCGTCGCGTGTTGTCCGATATGCTGGAAGCGCTGGGGCACCACCCTACCGCCACCGAGGATGGCGAGGCGGCCGTCCAGTCGTATCAGCAACAGTTGATGGATAGCACGCCGTACGACTTGGCGATCATGGACCTGACCGTGCGCGGCGGGATGGGCGGTGCGGACGCCGCGCTGGCAATCCGCGACCTGAACCCCAAAGCGGTCATCGCCGCCAGCAGCGGCTACGCCAATGACGCCATCATGTCAGATCCGCAACGGTGGGGTTTCAACGACATTCTGCCGAAACCCTATCGGCTCAGTGACTTAAAGGCGCTACTCTCGCGGTTGTTTCCCACCTGATCCCGCGGCGGCGTTCGACTCACAGCACGCTTCATCCACAAACCGCGCCATCGAGTCCGACAGGTTTCGGAGTACCACGCACCATTCCGCTAAGTGCTGTCTGCCGCTGTCTGTCAGCCGATAGGTATGCCGTGCGGGACCACGACCGCTGACATCCCAATCTGACACCACATGTCCATTGGCTTCGAGCTGCTGCAACGTGCGGTAGAGCGCCGACCGATCAATGGCCGCGTCGGTCAGCGCGTGCGTCTCCAGATCACGGGCCAAGTCATATCCGTAGGCGGATTCCCGCCGGGACAGCAGAAACAGTACCACCGGCTCCACAAATCGGTACAAGTTGCCCATGGCGCATGTACAGGGCCTGTTGGCCCCATGGCGATGACACTGTCCCCGCGGCATTCGCTATCCCCCCTGATTGTGCGGCTGTCAGTTAATGATCACACACGTTTGCGCCGGTCACCAGTGTACCGGCCAGCCACGCCTGTGCGGCCGCTTCGGGATCGCTTGACGATGCACCGGTCACAACGTGTATACCGCGCTGTTGGAACAGTTGCTGAGCCCGTTGCCCCATCCCCCCGGCGATCACCACCGTAACCCCACGCTCGGCCAGCCAGCGCGGTAAGAGGCCTGGTTCATGAGGCGGAGGCGTCACCTGTTCGATGTGTGAAACGGCGTGTGTCGCATCGTCCGCGTCAATCAACGTAAACTGCTCGCAGTGTCCGAAGTGCATGCACAAGCGGCCCTGTGCGGTAGGTATTGCGATACGCATTGGTTGCGTGCTCCTCCTGTTTGTTGTCGTATGTGGATCACCAGATGTGGATGCGCTGTGTTTTCGCATCTGCATCAGGCCAAACCGTTGGCCAACCGTCTCCAGCAATCCTGAAGCATCCGGCTCACCGGTCCATCGGAATACTCCACCACGCTGAGTCCGGCCAGTTGTGCCTGGGTAAACACCGGATCATACGGAAGATGGCCGAGTACCGCGACACCGCGAGCATCTGCGCAGACGGATATCCGTTCCGCCACGGATGGGGCGATGTCAGCCTTGTTCACGATCAAACTGGCAGGAACACCGAAGTGGTCAATCAGCGTCCATAACCGCTCCAGATCGTGTTCTCCCGACACGGTTGCTTCTGTCACCGCGATCACATGGTCTGCACCCGTCACGGCGGAGATCACCGGACAGCCGATGCCCGGAGGGCCATCAACCAGCAGCCAGTCCGCGCGCATCTCTTCAGCGCGCGCTCGAGCGGCCCGGCGCACCTGCGCCACCAGCTTTCCACTGTTTTCTCCCCCGGGGCGCATGCGGGCATGGACCATCGGACCAAAACGGGTATGTGACCGCATGATCTGCCCGGCAACAGGCTGCTGCATCGTTATCGCCTTTTCAGGACAGACCCATTCGCAGACGCCGCACCCCTCACAGCGGAGCGCGTCGACAACCGCGACGGGCTGCTCAACCGTCACGGCGTCATGCCGGCATGCCTGACGACACGCGCCGCACCCGGTGCACCGGCAGGTATCGACCACAGCTTCATACCCGGCATAAAACAACTCTGTCGTCGTATCCACCGGGCGGGCCACCAGGAACAGATCCGCGGCATCCACGTCAGCATCCGCTATCACCGCAGGAGCGGCGCATGCGGCAAACGCGGCGGTCACGCTGGTCTTGCCTGTGCCGCCCTTGCCGCTCAGGATCACGATCTCATGCATGCCTTTGAACTCCGTGTATAGCGGCTACAATGTCTGCGATGCGCCGCATCCATTCCGCATCCTCGCTCACATCCCAGCCTCCGTGCGCAGTACGCTCAGCCAGCACACGGTCAAACGGCAGGCGCCCCCATACCGGCACCCCGTGGGCCTGACAATAGCGATCGACACGGTCATCGCCCATGTCGCACCGGTTGATCACAACTCCGGCGGGAACACCTGTCTGTTGGGCCAGTTCCACAATAATGCTCAAGTCATTCAGTCCAAACGCGGTGGGTTCCGCAACCAGCACCAGCTTGTCAGCACCGGTGATGGCGGCAACCACCGGACACGAGGCTCCCGGCGGTGCGTCCACCACGATATAGGCGGTGTCGCGTACGGCTCGCAGCGCGGCCCGTACAACGGGAGGGCTCATCGCTTCGCCGATGTTCAGCCGCCCCTCCACAAAGTGGAGCGCGCCGGCATCTCCAGTCGACACCTGGCCTGCCACTCGCGAACCTTCTGTCATCGCCCCATGGGGACACACCAGCAGACACCCGCCGCACCCGTGGCACATCTCAGGGAAGACCATCGTCTGGGTCAACAGACAGGCGACCGCGCCGTAACGGCAAAACCGGCCGCACGCGCCGCAACGGGTACACACGTCATTGTCTACCACCGGTACCGGAACCGTCACGTCCATCTGTTCCCGGATCACAGGTCGCAAGTAGAGACGGCCATTCGGTTCTTCCACATCACAGTCGACGTATTGAGCGCTTCCATACGACATCAGAACACGCGCCATGCCCGTCGCCAGTGTGGTCTTGCCGGTTCCACCTTTGCCGCTGGCGATCACCCATCGTTCCATTCCGTTATATCCTTACGAACGAGGCGTGTTTGAACCGCGCCGCTGCGTCAGCCACTCCAGCATCTGCTCCAGCCAACTGATCCGTTGTTCCAGTGTGGACGGGTCCTGAGCGCCTCCTGCCCCGCAAGGCCCCAGGCCTTGCCCTTGGCCGGCGCCTGCGCCCCGACCGCGCCCTGCACCACCACGCCGCCCGGCGCCGCGCCTCGTACCCGGCCCTTGTCCGTTCGGGCCTGTTCCATCCCCCATCGGCATCGCTCTACCTCCCGTTATCGACCGGTCTACCAGTGACCTTCCACGTCAGCCCCGGTAGCCGGAGTCAGTTCTCCAGCCAAATAGCGCCCCACGACCTGCTCCACCGTGCCGCCACCGGCCAGACACACGGCGATAGATGCCGCTTGCAGCACCCGGAACGCCTTCGGACCACAGTGCGGCGTCAACACCACCCGCACCTGGGCACGTTCCAGCAGCTGAGCCGCTTGGATACCGGCGCCCTGAGACGAGTCCAGCGCCTGTACATTCTGGAGTGCGGACCACTCGCCTGTCTCGCTGTCATACAGGACATACCAAGGCGCCCGTGCGAATCGCGTGGACACCGCTGCGGCGGATCCCTTCTCTTCTGCAGGAACCGCTATCATCATGGCCCAAGCCCTCCCGTGATAGATGCATATTACATCTATATGTATATCATACTTTCACGCCAGCCAACACCCAGGCGGCCGATGTAACCCGGAGTGTGGCACACCGTCATACCGATAGGTGGACGCAGCGGAAACGGACTCACATCGCGTTTGCCTGGAGGTTCGACATGGAGGAGATACGCCCCGCGGAACGGATACGTGTGGATGCGGAGCGGTGGGGATTTGTTGGCGACACATCAGGCGCTGCGTTTGTTCCATTTGGCGGCAGTCTTCCCATACCGTCTTCACCCGAACACGATCTCTTGGGCCCGCACAACGATATATCCCGCACGCGTCTGACCCTCGACCGTTGCGCTGCGCTGGGTACAAACGTCCTGCGTCTGTTCCTGCCCATCACGTCTCTGGCGCCGCATGCTTCGCGGCGGAATGGCTCTGTGGACTGGGACAAGTCCCGAGTGGAACGTCTGGAGCGTGTGCTCCTGCTGAGTCAGGAGAGCGGTATCCGGCTCGTGATCGCCTTCACGTTGAAGCACGCAGGCTCACTGAGTTGGTGGCGGCAAGGGGACACCGTGTTTGGCAAGCCGCTGTTCCGCAGCGATGACGCCCCCTGCGCGTTGACCATGCACACACAGATTGTGTCCGAAGTGGTGCAGCGTTTACGGAATCATCCGGCGATCTTCGCCTGGAGCGTGGCTGCGGAGTGGATGCTGCCCGATCCATCATGGGGTCCATCCGCAACCGATGACGGATGGGGCACGACAGCAGCGCGTTTCTACTGGATGCAATATGCCTTGGCACGTTATAACGGACAGCTCGACAGGCTGAACAGAGCATGGGGGACGTCATACCACTCGCCGCCAGACATCACTCTTCCCACGATATCCTGGCATCCGGCGGCCAAGAGATATGCCACATCGCCTGTGATGGTATCCGACTACCAGTTGTTCCGCGAATGGGCCAGCCTGCGGTTTCTGCGTCCGCAGATATCCGCGATCCGGCGTGCCTCGCCTGGCCATTTGGTGACCTGCGGCATGCCGATGCGCCAGTGGAACCTGGCCGCGGGCGAAGCCGCGCTGTTCACGGGCTTGAGCACGCCTTCTATATCGCCCTGGGTTGACTATGTCACCGTGCACTTTCATGGGGGCGCCGCGGCTGTTTCCTCAGCATCTCAAGCCCATCAGTTGGAGATTGCGTGCCGGTTTGCCTGGAGCGGGGAAAGACGCCCCGTGGTTATCGAAGAGATGGATGCCCATGGGTCAACAGACCGGGAGCGCGCACAGAGGCTCCATGAATGGATACGCGCCACCATCGGACACGCATCCGGATGGATGACCACACAGGTTCAACACAGCACACCGCCGTCCGCATCGGACACCACGGACCGTGGAGCGTGGATAGACGAAGCGATGCGCCCGACCTTCTGGGGACAGACGGCGCGATCCATACGCACGGAGGTCGAAACAGCTAACCGTACCCGCAAACCTCCTCGGCGCACCATCACACTGGATAGACAACGCGAGTTGGCGCCCGTCATGCCGTCCACCCTGTTGTCCGAAGCAGACCAGTATGCGCGCCGTCCTCAACCTGTGGACTTTCGGGTTGAACCCGACCCGGCGTTGCAGGTTACACTGACAGGTGATGAGATCATACTGCGGGAGGCGGCCCCTTGAGTGGAGAAAGACGTTTTGATGGCCCGGCGGACAACCTGACACGCCAGGACAGGCTGGAACGGCTGCAGCCGGAGCAGACGGTACGCATGGTGATAGAGAGAGTGCGTCCCGCCAATGCGGCCGATGTCGGAGCCGGTACAGGTCTGTTCGCAGGCTGGCTGCTGCGGCAAGGCATCCCCGTCAGTGCGTGTGATGTGAATCCGCGCATGGCGGAGGAAGCCCGCGAACGGCTGCCGGAGATCAACATGACTGTCGCGCCCGCAGAAGCGCTGCCGTGGCCAGACGCCGCGTTCGACCTGCTATTCTACAGCATGGTGCTGCATGAAGTGGATGATCTGCGCACCGCACTGCGTGAAGCGCGCCGCACCGCGCGGAAAGCCATCGCCGTATTGGAGTGGTATAAACAGGAGGAAGAGGCCGGTCCGCCGTTGGATCACCGTCTCGATCCCGACCGTCTGCGCGAGTTGGCGATGGAAGCCGGCTTCGCTGCCGTGGAGACGCTGCCGCATCCCAATCACCTGTTGATGCTGTGCTGGTGCGAGCATCCCGACCAGTCGGCCCTTCGGGCGGGCGATGCATCCACTGAGAATCTGCTGCAGTTGACGGAAGGTATGCCGGTGTTGTTGAGCGGGGGACGCGTCGCCCGCGTCAGCGCCCGACTCGCGTCCGCGTTCCGCGCTGGCGATCAGATATTGGCCGATCCGGACTCCGGCGAGTTGCTGCACATACCAGCGGAAACAGCCGCGGTAGCGAAGGACGCCGTTCAGCGCGCGCATACGGCATTCGGGGCACTGTCAGCCCTGCCCGACAGCGCCATCACGGCGTTTTATGAAGCCTTCGCCCAACGGCTTGAGGACGACAGCGTCTGGCAGTTGGTGTCAGCAGCCAACGCAGAAGATGTCGATTCGGCCCGCGCGCGCGGCCGGTCCACAACCCGCCTGGCGGTATCGGATACGATGCGGCGCGACATGGCCGCCGGATTGCGCGCTTGGGCGGCCGCCCCGTCCCGCCGGAACTGCGTGGTTGAGCGGGTTGAACAGGATGGCTGGACTGTGGAACAGCTGATCGCCCCGCTGGGTGTGGTCGGTTTCGTC
>CAZHSN010000147.1:0-9575 GCA_964535125.1 uncultured bacterium | reverse complement strand
GGCCGTTTTGCGGGCCTGCATGCGCGCGCGCGCAAACACAGGGAACAGTATGGCGGCCAGGATCGCGATGATCGCGATGACCACCAGCAGCTCGATCAGCGTAAATCCGCGACGAGTCATGATATCCTCCAAGTGTACAGGACGTGTCAGACGGCTGACACTGTCAGGCCGTCGGCGTTCTCTGGGGCCGAGTGTTGCCGCATCCGGCCCCTATGCATAGATGCCGCCGGTTCATATCCGCCCCGGCAGGCGGGTGGAACCGCGGGGTATCAGCCGTGTTGGCCGGACCGCTCGCTGAGTCTCGCCGTCCGGGGTCTCCAACCGGTGCTTCAAGAATGACCACGCCGTGGCGACCATCGTATCGATGTCCATGGTGATGGTTGTCAACGGCGGGTCGACAAACGCGGCAATCGTCAGGTCGTCGTGGCCAACGATCTGCAGATCGTCGGGCACACGCAGACCGGCAGCTCGCGCGCCGCGCAATGCGCCAACCGCCATTTCGTCGTTGTAGCAAAAGATGGCGTCACCCAGACGCCTGTTCACGGCCATCTGGTAGACCGCCCGTGTCGCGCTGTCCGGTTCGCGCACATCGGCCATGAGCCGGCTGGTCTGACGTCCCGTGTGGCGCCACCACTCATGAAACGTATCGAACCGCACCGACCCGTGCTCCATAACGTAGGCGTCAGCCAGCAGCGTCACATGCTGTGCGCCGCAGGCATGCAGATGCTGTGCGCATTCCCGCGCACCTGTCGCCTTGTCGCTGACCACCATGTCATATCGATCGCTGCTGACTTCGATTTGTACGACAGCCCGGTCACTGTTTACCGGCACAAAACGGTCCAGGGTTTCCTGCATGTCGCCCAGAACCATCAATCCGTCCACGGACCAGTTGATCCCCTCCTTGAAACGGGCGGCCTCGGCGGCGGTGTCCATCCCGGCCACGATCAGCAGATAACCGTCCGCGGCTATATACCGGTGTGCCGCCTGGATTACATGCATAGGATATGCGGTAGAGATCGCCGGCACGAGCAAGCCGATCATCTGCGTACGACCGGTGACCAATGCGCGAGCGGCACGGTTTGGGCGGTAACCCAGTCGCTGTGCCGTTGCCAGCACGCGCTGACGGGTGGCCTCGCTGATGAACTCAGCGCCGCGTCCATTCAGCGCTCGCGACACCGTGGTGTGTGAAACGCCCAGTTCCTGTGCGATGTCCCGGATGGTTACCGCCACGCGGTCTTACGCTCCTGTGGCTAGATTAACGTGTGACTGCACACGTGAAACTTGATGTAAGTATACAAAGGATACGCAGGGCCGTCAATACATTGGGACCGGTATCAGGGGGAATTTAGAGAAATTGATACCATGGGACTATCGGCTGGTGATCCAGCCCTGAGGCGCCACGGCCTGCCCCGGAGCCAGGGGATAGGGCTGATCGCTGAAGTTCGCCACGACCCACCGCCCGTTGGCGAACTGTGTCCGCTGTACCTGCCGGTCTGCCGTCAGATAACGATGGGACACCATCGCGTCGAACGCGACCTGCCGTACCCATGAACTAACCCGCCGGCATGACTGCACAATGCGTTGCCTGTGGGCGTCGAAGTGTCCACGGTCGACCACGTACATCGGAGGCGCCCCGTACAACAGGCAGAACATCTCTTTCGTGTGCCAGATTTCGGGGATTCGATTGAGCCCGTCTTCCCAGCGCCAGGTGCTGATGACCTCTTCATGATGTACCAGTGAGTAGAACGGAATGCGGCGGCGGGGGTCCAGATTGATGAAATAGTCGGGCTTGAGTTCTACCCGCTGCCATCCCGGCAAGGGAAGGCTGTTGGTGGTCCAGCGCACCAGCGACATCGGCGTTTCCAACCAGTGCAGGTACTTCAGAAGGCAGTCGATGCCTCCTTCGGTGCCCAACACCAGCGGCTGCGAGGCCGCATACTCCAGCAGCCGTTCACGATACGCCCGCGACTGGTAGGTGTCGATGCGGCGTCCGGGTGTGTAGTCCTCTCCTTCCCAGAACACGCAGGTGCCCGCCAGGTCGATGAACCGCCCGTTGAACGGCCAGCGTTGCAGTTCGGGACCGATCCGGCGCTGAGCCAGCGCGAACCCCACCTGCGGGTTGATGATGATACCTGGCGGCATCCATCCGGTGACGTGACTGCCTTCAGCGTTGCGCACACCGCCCTCGGGATAGACCTCCCAGTTGATCTGATGATACAGTGACTGACTCGGATCGACCGGATAAGCGTCGCGGTACTGATCGTAGCGTGAGACGATGTAACCCATCCGACGGATCGCACGCACCACATCGGTCATGCGCTGCAGCGGCTCCTCCAGTCCCTTCGGCCGGTTCCACCACGGCGCGCCGATGTTGATCACGGCGCGGTCCACACCGTCTCGTTTCAATGCGGACGCGACATGCGCCACATCGGCATCGTCTCCGAATACCCAGAAAACGGGAGCACCTTGCAGTTTGTGCACTTCCGGGTTGTGCCGGGCCTTTTGCCGCAGCGTCTGCACCCAACCGAGCCGCCGGCACTGGCGTGCGTATTGTTTGGCCAGAGCAGTGTGCCCGCCGGCAGAACAGAAGGTATATGTCAGCACACGCGGCCTATCCATCCGCTGCATGTTGGCCCGCCACACAATACGGGGCAGCATCAGGGCTTCGCCGTTCCATGATGTTTCCACCATCTCGTAGGCGGCCAGTTCGGGGGTGTCCACCGTGCAGAGTACGCCGTCACCCTGATCCGGGTTCAACAGCGCCAGGCAGGCGCAGTAGCAGCTTGTGCCTCCGTAGATATCGGCCCACGGCAGGGGCTCATAGCCGGCAGCGCCGGGGCGCAGCGGCAGCAGAACTCCCTCTGCATGGGTAAACAGCAGACTTGCTTCCGGTCCGGCACACACAAAGCTGTAAGGATAGTGAATGGCATGCAACGGCCGATGCACCGGCGCTGTCAGCCGCACGGTGACATCTTCCTCGCGCTCGATGCCGACCTCCAAACGGCACGGCAGGGCGTCACGCCGGTAACCGGGCGGAGCCCCAAACGCCGGCAGGCGTACATCGATGCGCAGGACGTCACGCCCGTTCACGTCACGCGTCCGTAGCGGCCGGCCGACGGGTTCTACATGGGAGTCTCCGGTGACCGTCTGTTGCCAAACACGTCCGTCAGCCGTGGTCACCTGAAGCTGCCCATGCGCACCGATGGTCACGTGTACGCGCCGGGTCTCCAGTGTGGCGTCGGGCATGAAAGTCTTCCTCCCGATTGTGATCGAAAAACCGTTTAACCGTTACGTCCGCTGGTTCCTGCGAAGGGCAGTATGATAGGCCGCATAGGGCCGGTAACTGATGTATACTGCAGGCAACATCGACTATCACGCGGAAGGAGAGACAGGACCGATGGCTGTTGAGATTCCCTTCACCGGACGGTTCCGATTGGATTATGGCGGAGCGCCATCGGAAGACTGGCTCGCCCGATGGGCGGCGTCGTCAACCGGGCCGGTAACTGATGCGCATGCTGCGTCGGGACACGATATCTGGACTCAGCCCGACGGCGGGTTGTGCATCGACTGCGAATGGACTGCCTACACGAGTTATTCGGCCATCGACTGGATGGTGCGGTTCACCAACCAGGCGACGGTCTCTTCACCCGTGCTTTCGAACATCCAGGCGTGTGCGATCACCTTGCCGGCTTCGCGCGAGACATCCTGCCGTGTTCACACCGCCCAAGGCAGCCTGTGCCGTCGCGATGACTTCGCACCGGTATGTCATCCGTTGAACCCCACAGAAGAGGAGCCTCAAGCGCCTTCCGTCACCGCAGAACGGCCGCTGGTGCTGCAGTCTCAAGGCGGACGTTCTTCCTGCGGAGCGTTGCCGTTTCTTAACATCGACCTGGGCGACCGCGGCGTCATTGCCGCTATCGGCTGGACGGGGGACTGGCGTGTATCGATATGGCGTGATGACGCGGGTTCCGTGCATATGCATGCGGGGATGCAGCGAACGGCATTAAGGCTGCTGCCGGGTGAATCGGTACGCTCACCACGGATACTGCTGCTCCCATGGGAAGGCGACCGCACAGAAGCGCACAACACGCTGCGCAGGCTGCTGCTGGCTCACTATTCGCCCGCGCGTACTGGCCGTCACCATCCGCTGCCTGTTTCGCTGGCTGTGTGGGGTGAGAATGAGGTGAGTCGCCAATTGGCCAAGCTGTCCTGGCTGCGCGAACACCATGTGCCGGTGGACAACTTTTGGATCGATGCCGGTTGGCATGGGGACGCCGAGTATCACCCGGGCGCCAATGTGTTCAATAGCGGTTGGGGTGCGCAAGTGGGTAACTGGTGGCCGAACCGCACGATCTATCCGCACGGTTTGGCGCCTGTCGGAGACGCAGCCCGGGCGGCCGACATGGACTTCACGCTGTGGATGGAGCCTGAGCGCGTATATGACGGCACTCAGTTCACTCGCGAGCACCCGGACTGGCTGATCGGTCCTATAGGCGGCAACTACCTGTTTCGGCTGGGTGACCCGGACGCTCGGGCTGCCTTGACAGATTGGATCTCCACCCTCATTGCCGAGTCCGGTGTGACTATCTACAGACAGGATTTCAATATGGATCCTGCCCCCTTCTGGCAGGCCGCCGATGCGCCGGACCGGATCGGCATCAGCGAAATCAGGCACATCGAAGGCTTGTACGCCTTTTGGGACAGCTTGCGCGAACGCCATCCCGGCCTGATCATCGACAACTGCTCCAGTGGTGGCCGGCGGCTGGATCTGGAGACTGCATCGCGCAGCATACCGTTGTGGCGCAGCGACTATCAGTGCTTCCCGGGATACGACCCAGCCGGAATGCAGGGACAAACATACGGCTTATCTCCTTGGCTGCCGTTATCGGCCGGCGCCTGCGATCATCAGGATGTATACACACTTCGCAGCGCCTACAGTCCTGGTGTAACCCTCTGCACGCGCGTCAACCCGTCCAATGACCCTGAGGGGTTTTTGACTCCTGCTGAGACATACGACCCGCAATGGCTGGAAGCGTATCTGCATGAATTCGGGCTGGTCGCACCGTTATCGCTGGGGGACTTTTACCCGTTGACCGGGTACAGCCTGGCCGATGATGTTTGGATGGGCTGGCAATGGCATCGTCCAGACAAGGATGCGGGAGCCGTGCTGCTGTTCCGTCGGCAACGCTGTCCTTACCCGACCATGGAACTGCATCTGCACGGCTTATCCGCGGATGCTCTGTACCGGTTCGAAAACATGGACTCCCACGCTGTCACCCGGTTAACCGGTGCTGCGGCACGGGACGGCCAACTCACCGTCACGCTGCCCGATCCGCCGCAGAGCGCGTTGCTGCTCTATCGGCGCGAACGGTCGGCTTGACTAAGGGAAGGAGAGGCTGTGATGTCTGACCTGTATACACTGCACGTAATGCCGCTGCTTCCCGGGCATGAACGGGAGCTGGCCGCCGATGCCCATCAGCTGTTGAATACGGGCGTTTGCACAGCGGTGGCCTGCATGTTTACGCTGGTTCCGGAAAGTGATCCGCCTGTGGATAAAGCGGCCGTCATGGCAGCACGCTACCGGGCCTTTCTTGACATCTTTGAGGGCGATCGTGCACAGATTGGTGTGCTGGTGCAGGCCACGATTGGACACGGTTGGACGCCGGATGAACCCGCGCCGTTTCAGCAGATCATTCGGCCCGATGGCGCGCCGGCGTATCAGATGTGCCCGCTGGACAGCGCCTTTCAGGAATATATCTCTCGAGCGATCCGAACCGTAGCCGGTCTGCGGCCGGCTTTTGTCATGATCGACGATGATTTCCGGTTGCTCACCGGGCGAAGCGGGTGTTTTTGTCCGTTGCATCTGGCAGAGATAGAGCGGCGATTGGGGCGGAATGTTACCCGTGAGGCGCTGTGTGCGCTGCTGCAGACCGATCTGGAGGTAGCGAAAGTCTATGATGATGTCCTGCTCGACTCGCTGCTGCGGCTTGCTGAGGTGATCCGCCACGCGATCGATTCGGTGGATCCGGCGCTGCCTGCTTCGTTCTGTGCCTGCTACGGAGACATTCGGCATGCAGAGCCAATTGCACGGCGGCTCGCAGCTGTTGGCCAGCTACCTGTCGTGCGGATCAACAACGCCCGGTACCTGACGGCCGAAATGCGTACCTTCCCCGTTAGGATGTATCACGGTGCGGCGCAGATCGCCGGATTGGGTGCAGACGTGACGGTACTGGCCGAAACGGATACCTGCCCGCAAAATCGTTACAGCACATCTGCCGCACTGCTGCATGCACACTACACGGGATCCATTTTGGAGGGGTGTGACGGGGCTAAGCATTGGATTACACGCTTAAGTCGATGGCAACCATCCAGCGGAAGAGCCTACCGCGCGATCCTGACGCAATACCAGGGATTCTACCAGGTGCTTTACGAAGCGGTGCAGAACACGCGCCCTGCCGCCTATATTGCGGCCGCACTGCCCGCTCAACCATTCTTCAACCGCGCTCTGGATCAGTCGGATCGCTGTGGATCGGCAAAAACCTGGGGAGCTTTGCTTGGGGTGATGGGGCTGCCCTGCAATTATGCCCGCATGCCGGATTTGCCGTCACTGCTTACCGGCGAGGATGTAGAGCTGTTTACGGACTCGGATCTGAGCCAGCTGCTGCGATGCGGGGCCATTCTGGAAGGTGCCGCTGCCGAGGTGTTGTGCCGGCGGGGTTTTGCTGACGACATCGGTGTGGTCGCCGAGCCTTGGGATGGGCCCCATGTGTCTGCGGAGCGATGGAACGACATGCTGTTGGGTTCTGATGTCCGCTATACCCGCTTGATGCCGATCAATGCGCAGACGAAGGTTGATGGTGTGCTGCTGCATCGTACTTCCGGGGTCAGCACGGAGTATATCCCGCTTGGGCCGGCCGTGACGCGCTTTACCAATTCATCAGGCGGACAGATAGCGGTCTTTGCGGCTTCATTTGGGCTGAACCATGCGTTGTCATCATTTGGTTTTTACGATGAAGACCGAAAGCGCCAGTTGGTGGAGCTGCTTGGTTTCGTCTGCGATGCGCCAGTGCCCGTTTGGTATCCGGGTGATGCAGAAGTGTATCTCAAACTGCGTCAGTATGCAGATGGCCGCTACCTGGTTGCACTGATGAACCTGGGGCATGATCGACTGAACGACGTTCCTCTATCGCTCGCCTTCACGCCATCAGCGGTGGAATGGCTGGACTGCTCGGGCAACTGGCTGCCTGCGGCTTGGCATGACGGCCTGCTGCTGCATGCGTTGAACCCCGCTGAACCGGTCGTGTGCCGATTCACTGCTGCCTCTGCGCAGCCGTAAGGTCACTCGGTGATCCGGCCATCCTCCAGCCGAATCAGCCGATCGCATTGAGCTGCAAGCGATTCATCATGCGTCACCAGAATAAATGCTTTGTGCGTGACCTGTGCCAGATACTGCATCAGGCTGAATACCGCCGCTCCGTTGCGGCTGTCCAGGTTGCCGGTCGGTTCATCGGCCAGGACGATCGCGGGGTCGTTCGCCAATGCCCGTACGATGGCTACACGTTGCTGCTGTCCTCCGCTTAAGCGTGACGGACTATAGTGCAGCCGTTCGTCCAAACCCACGTCGCGCAGCAGATCGGCGATACGCAGCCGATTGGCCGCCATAGCGGCAGGCCCGTTCAACCGGCAGGGCATCAACGCGTTATCGAGCACATCGAATTCGGGCAGCAGATAATGGAACTGAAAGATAAACCCCATGTCATTGCGACGAACCGCCGCGCGCTGTTCCTCGTTTAGTGTGCTGACATCCCGTCCGTTGATGCGGATCTGTCCGGACGTGGGCGTATCCAGCAGACCTATGAGATTCAACAGGGTGGTTTTTCCGCTGCCCGAGGCGCCGACCAAGCCCACAAATTCGCCGGGATATACTTTCAAGCAGATGTCGAACAACACGGGTGTCGGTACCGCGCCTGGGTATGTCTTGCACACATCGATTAGCTCAACCACCGGCTGCATGTTCATTGCCCCCTGATAACTTCGATTGGGTTCACTTTGGCCGCCCGCCAGGCCGGGTACAGCGAACTCAATGCGCCCACGATGACGGCCAGCGCCAAGGCGCCCAAAACTGTCTGCCAGCGCAGATCGATGGCGAACACTTCGATGGTACGCCCGGTGCTGCCGACCTGCTGTCGAGCCAAACTGATGGCCAAACTCATACCCACGCCAATAATGACACCGAAAACGCCCCCCAGAAACGCCAGTACCGATCCTTCAATGGTAAATATGCCGAGTATCTGATGGGTGGTGGCGCCCATTGCCTTCAGGATACCTATCTCGCGCAGCTTGCTGACCACTACGGTGATCAGAATACTGGCGATGCCGCAGGCCGCAGCGATCACTGTAAAAAACAGGATCATGTTGCTGCTCTGGCTCTGCGCCCGTAATCCGGTCAACAGCTGCTGGTTGTCTTCCATCCAGCTCTTGACCTCATAAGGGATCTGCAGCCGCATGCGTTCAGCCAGCCGATTGGCTTCGAAGATCTCGTTGAATTTTACGCCGATCTGGTTGACCGCGCGGCCCAGTCCAAAGAGAGATTGAGCATCCCGCAGCGGCAGAAAGACGGTGCTGGAGTCTACCGCACTGAAGCCGCTTTCGAACAACCCCGCTACGGTGTAGCTGGATGACAAGTCCTCGCTGCTGGTCAGGCGGACTTTGTCCCCGAGGCCGACACCCAGGTCTTGGGCTAGTTTAGCACCGATACAGGCCTCACCCGGGCTGATGCCGAAAAACCGCCCGGAAACCAGCTTGCTTTCGATGTCGACAATTCCGTTGTGGACCTCCGGCAGCACGCCGTTCACCGCCACAGCTATGCGCTTGGTCCCCCGGCTGACAAACCCCTGGCCGCTGACAGTCGGCGAAACGGCGGTGATCCGCCGGTCGAATCCGCGTATCCGTTCCGCCCAAATCGACCAGTCTTCTATCTTGTTGCGCTGCTGCTGCAGCGACAATCTGTTGCCCACATACACCCGCGATTGGTCGAATTCCCAAACGGCCACCGGTTGACGCTCGGGCTGGCGAATGGTGATCAAGGGAATGCTCCCGGTAACGCTGCTGATCAGGCGACGCTGCAGCCCGCCGATCAACGCCCCTAAAAAGATGATCAGGGTGACGCTGACCGCCACGACCGCCATGGTCAACACGCTTTGTCCGACGCCGTAACGTATGTGGCGGATGGCTACCGCCCAGGAAAACCGGCTGAACATCAGCGGGAACTCACCGCAGTGCGGGCCGTTACACGCTGTCCCTCGATCACCTCAGTGGCAGAACGGACCACCGGCTCCCGTTCCTTAAGCCCGCTCACCGCCACCGTGTCGGTCGACCGACCGAGTATTTGCACACGCAGCCGGATGGTGCGCCCTTCGCGGACAACAAACACACTGACGATGCCGTTCTCTTCAATTACCGCCGTGGCGGGTACGGTGAGCGCGTTCTCAAACCGGCCGACTTCCAGTGATACATCAACAACGGCCTCACCTTCACCACCCCGCGCGGGGTGGTGTTCGGATTCCTGGGTCCCA
>CAZHSN010000146.1:0-9582 GCA_964535125.1 uncultured bacterium | reverse complement strand
ATCGGCGACTTGCGCCGCGAAATCGAAGAGGTGCGCAAGCAGCGCGCTCTGCAGCGAGCAGGACGGAAACGTCTGCCTTGGCCCATGGGATCACTAGTCGGTTACACCAGCGCAGGGAAAAGCACCCTGTTGAACACGTTGACCGGAAGCGAGGTGCTGGCCGACCCGATGCTGTTCGCCACCCTCGACCCGACGACACGGAAGGTCACGCTACCCGACGGCTGGGGCGTACTGCTCAGCGACACCGTTGGGTTCATACGCAACCTGCCCCATCACTTGGTGGCGGCGTTCCATGCCACGCTGGAGGAGGTCACCGAAGCAGACTTTCTGGTGCATGTGGTCGATGTCTCGAATCCCGAGTTCGAGGTACAGCACGACGCCGTTCTGGAGGTACTGGAGCAGTTGGACGCCGGATCCAAACCGGTGATCACCGCCTATAACAAGATCGACCAGATACACGACCGCCCCCTGCTGACCCGTCTGGTGGCAGATGTCCCCGGCGCGGTGGCGATCTCCGCAAAGACCGGTGAGGGACTGGACGATCTGATAGCACAGATCATCCGATTGCTGCGCGGCATGCTGCGGCGCGTCGACGTGCTGCTGCCGTATGACAGCGGTGCGATTCTCAACCAATGCCATGAACAGGGCCGTGTGTTCCACACCGAGTACCGCGACGACGGCATTCATCTGTCTGCCGACGTTACACCTGAGTTGGCCGGACTGTTGCAGCACCGATACGGCGCTACCGTTCAGAACGGTCTGACGTGAAACTGGTCCTTCACCGCCATGACTGGAGCGGCTTACTGGAGGCGTCTTGGAGACGCCTCCAGCAACTGCCGGGAGTGTCTCCCTTTCAAACCTGGGAGTGGAACACCGCCTGGTGGCGCCGGTTTGGCGGCAGGCGGTGTCCGATGGTCTATGCGGTCGAACAGGACGGCGAGATCTGTGCGATCGCACCATTTTACCGCGCCCTCACCCCGCTCGGGTCATGTCTTCGATGGATGAGCACCGGAATGGCGGATCGCCCCGGGTGGGTTGTCCATCCGGACACCGCACAGGAAGCGGCGCAAACGTTACTCACCCTGAAGGAGCACAACTCTCTTGACTGGCATCAGATTCTGGCAGACTCTGTGCTGGCTCACAACGCCCGCCTGCAGGGGCTGTTATGTGTCGACCAGGACATCTGCCCGTATACGCCGCTCCCCTCCGACTGGCCGACATTCACCGCCTCCATCGGTAAGAAGCTCCGGTACAACATCGGGTATGGCAAGCGGCTTCTGGAACGGGACGTGGGACCCGTGCGACTGGAGGTCGCGACGGCCGATGAACTGGAAACCGGCATGGATGCGTTGTTCCATCTACACAATAGACGCTGGCGGCAGCGCTGGATGCCAGGTGGATTCGCCTCACCGCAAGTGCGGGCGTTCCATCGGGAATGGGCAGCGCGCGCGCTGGCGGCCGGCTGGCTGCGATTGCACGTGCTTCGAGTGGCCGATCGGATCACGGCTGTACTCTATGTGTTCCATACAGGCGGAGACGCCTATTACTACCTCAGTGGATTTGATACGCAGCTGAGCCGGTATGGCCTGGGGACCGTATTGACCGGCGAAGCGATCCGTGTCGCGATCACCGAGGGCTGCACGGTGTTCGACTTTCTACGGGGCGCCGAACCGTATAAATTCCGCTGGAACGCCCGCTCACGGACACAGGTTCGGTTGGTCAATGCTCACCCGACATGGCTCACACCCGCATGGAGACTCAAGGTACACTCAGAATGTGGCATCAGCCGCGCATTTCAACGAATCGCACACGGGGAAGGACATGAGTAAGCTGGTCTTGTTCGTGTTGGTCGCTGCGCTGGGGTGGTACGCCTGGTCCACGGCGCAGCGCGTGACGGAGATGCAGGCCCGTATCGACACCTTGAGCGCCCGCGTCATAACATTAGAGAAGGAAGTGCAGACGTTGCGAACCGGTAAGCCAGGGACTCCCGGAAAACCCTCTGCAAGTTCGCTGGATGCCGCATCAAAGGCGCTTGAGATGCTGAAGCGGGGCGACATTGATGGTGCGACACGCACGTTGAGTGAGACGGCGCGGGACGTAGGCGCAGGGGCTACACGCACCGGAAGCGGCGTTCTGAAGCAGCTGCGTGAAACGATTGACGGTCTGATCCACCAACACAGCGGCGCGGACTCGGAGCGCCAGGGAGGAAAGCCATGAACCGAATTGCTCACATCGCGGCTGGTTTACTGCTGGTCACACTGACGCTCTCCACCACGGGATGCCGCAACTTCAGCATGATCTCGCCCAGCGAAGAGGTGCAGATCGGCAAAGAAGTGGGCGCCGAATATGAAAAGAAGTACAAGGTGGTCACCGACACAGAGGATGCCCGCCTGTTGGAACAGATCGGCGCCCGTTTGGTTGATGGCATGAAGAAAGCGGAAGGGAAAAAGGCGCCCAGTTATCCGTTTACGTTCAAGTTGCTCAAATCCAAAGACATCAACGCCTTCGCGTTGCCAGGCGGGCCGGTCTATGTTTTCGAAGGCCTGGTCGCCGAAGCCAAGGGAAACGAGGATATGCTGGCGGGCGTACTGGCGCATGAGATGGGTCACATTGTGGCCAGACACGGCGTTAAGCAGATGTCCAGTCAGATGGCGGTCGGAACGCTGATCGCCGCGTTCACCAAGGGGTCCACACAAGATATCGCGGTAATCGCCAGCGAATTGATCATGCTTAAGTACAGCCGCGACGATGAGTATGAGGCAGACGCCAAGGCGATCCGGTACTCCCATGCGGCTGGTTATAACCCCGAAGGACTGATACAGTTTTTTGACAAGCTGTTGACCATGAAGGACAACAAGGAGAGTTCGGATCTGGTCAGCGCCAACCTGCGTACACACCCGCTGACCCGCAACCGCATCATCCGGGCCCGTCAGGAGATCAAGACGGTGACCGGCGTTGCGTCAACGGTGGACGTGGATATTGACAAAGCGCCCAAATAGGGTTCAACCGGCCGTACATCCGCACACAGGGCGCATGGCGTAGCACTGCCATGCGCCCTGTCTATGACGCCGATCAGCCGACATCACCAACGCCATCCAAGCCGGCATCTGAGTCCATTTCCGCGCACATGGCGCAGTGAGATATGCCGCAGTCCATGGCCTGTATCAGGCATCAACGCACTCTCAGAGGACTGACATGGATAGACGCCGGTTCCTGGTCAGCTGTACCTCTATGATCGGTGCAAGCCTGTTAGCCAGCATCGCCTCGCCCGCCAATCCAAATAACCCACCCAACAGGGGAACCCCGATGAACCAAGACGGCAACACGGTACAGCTTGACGTGAAGAACCCCGGGGGTGTCATATCTCCATTGCTGTTTGGACACAACCTGGAGATCACGCGCCGAGGAGTATGGAGCGGCCTCAGTGCCGAAATGGTGGCCAACCGCAAGTTCGCGGCGGTGGAGAACGACCTGCCGAAACGTTGGACGGTGGTGGGCAGGGACGGCGCTGTGCGCCTCGAGACCTCGTTTGGTTACGCCGGCAACCGGTGCCTCCGCGTGGAGGTTCCAGAAGATGGCAGCCTCACCGGCATACAACAGCAGCATGAGGTGTTGGCGGTTCACTCACGGAGACGGTATTCGGTCAGGATATGGGTTAAGACCGATGCGGACAGGATGCTTCGAGTCCGCCTGACGGACGGCGCTCAGGAGGTGTATCTCGAGAAGACGGCCGCGTGTACACCTGGTGACTGGCAGTTGGTAAGCGCCGAGTTCACAGCGCATGACACGCAGGCTAACTGTGCGCTCAAGATCACCAGCACGACACCCGGAACCTACTGGCTGGGAGTTGTCTCTATCCAGCCTAAGGACGCGTTTCATGGGATGCGGCGCGATGTCATCGCTTTGCTGAAAAGACTGAAGCCTGGTTGTCTGCGCTTCCCTGGCGGTTGTTACGCCGAGTTCTATGACTGGGAGCATGGTTTGCTCCCTGTGGATCAGCGTCCACCGATCGGCCCGACCGGTCTGTGGTTTCTGCTGACAGACACAGACGACTATGACACCCATGAGATCGGCATCGATGAGTTTATGGCTCTGTGTCGCGAGATCGGCGCAGAACCGGCTATTACAGTCCGCATGAGCGAGAGGACGCCGGAATCGGCCGCCGCGTGGGTGGAGTACTGCAACGGAGATAAGTCCACCCAGTGGGGACGCCTCCGGATTCAACGGGGATACAGGGCGCCATACCGTGTGCGCTGGTGGTTCGTGGGCAACGAGATCTATGCGTTTGGCCGGGGTGATCTGCTGAAGGCTGACGGCTATGCCACGCAATACAAGCGCTTCTCAGAGGCGATGAAGAAGGCCGATGGTTCTATCTACCTGGTTCCCTGTACACAGTTCTCAACTGGCGTGGATTGGCCTGACTGGAACACGCCGGTGATGGAGGCTGCACAAGCTACCATGCGAGCCTGTTCGGTCCACCAATATGTGCTTGACCAGACACCTCTGATCACCGATGCGGACTACGCACAGGTGATCATCGCACCGAGAAGCCGGGTTGTTGAAACGCTGAAACTGGCCAGAGAACTTATGGACAGGCATCAACAGGCGGATAGACGACTGGGGGTGGTCTATGACGAATGGAACCTGATGTGGGGCCGAACGGGCAGTGTCCCCGCCGCGCTGTATGTCGCGGGCATATTGAACATGCTCTGCCGCGAAGCACAGCCGCTGGGCATCGAGATGGCCTGCTACTTCATGCCTGTGAATGAAGGCGCCATCAAGGTCGCTCCTCTTGGGGCTGCATTTGACACCACCGGGCATGTGTTTGAGCTCTACAAGACGCACCAGGGCAACCGGTTGTTGGAGATCGCAGGTGCTTCCCTGGTTGATCTCTGTGCATCCCTGTCTCCCAATAGCAGACAGGTGACCGTGACAGCCGTGAATGGCATCACCACGAAGCAGCACGTGACGATAGCCTTGGCCAATACAACGATGACACATGCCCGTGTGGTGCGTCTGGCTCCTAAGTCACTCGACATAACCGAAACGGAGTTGCTCCGTACGGAGGAGCAGGTGAATATCAAACAGGGACGGCTGACACTCGTAATGGCGCCTGGTGAGATTGCCCGGATCGTCATCAATGTACAGTAGTCCCACGCGCGATTCACTCGTTACAACCGCGATCTTGACGGTGATGTGCTTCGCTGGCATAGGTTGGGCAGTAACGGCTGGACCCTATCTGTCAGGGAAAACCGGCCGAATGGATGTCGATGGAAACGGATCGAACGGCTTCATGGGCTTCGACGTCGCCGTCAACCGGATGCGAGACAGCCGGGGGCGGGCCTCTGTTCAGGTGCGCAAAGGCAACGCGTGGAGCACCGTGGACTGGGCGGAGATAGCCAGAAACAGCCAGATGCTTGAGATGGCCATACCAACCAGACTGATACCCAAGATAAGGCACACGCTGAGGTTCCAGTGGACAGATAACGTCTGGCTGACAGAGAAATGGAGTTCAGCCTGCCTGCACGGAGACTCCGCACCGGACAGCCCCTACCGCTACCAGGTGCTGCTGCCAACACAATAAGGGGCCGCTTACCCGCACACATCGAACGCCGGGTGGCGCTCCGCACGCCCGCCCCCGGCCGACTCTGAACAGAGAAGCTGCGTTAGGTGTGCCGCACACAGGGCGCTTGGCCTGGCACAGCCAGGCACCCTGTCTTTCACGCCGTTCAGCCGCCGACCGCCCCGAAGTTGCGGTCCACGATCAGATAGTCGAACAGCGTCACCTGCCCGTCACCATCCAGGTCGGCGTCTGCATCCACCATTCCGAATACAGCATCCAGTGCCAGATAGTCGAACAGAGTGATGCTGTTGTCGCCATCAACGTCCCCGTTGATGAAGCGCAGATCCAATGGTTGGTGAAGTGACGTACTCGGAACGGTTATCTGCAGATGTCGTCCGCTGCGGAATGCCGCATCGTGACCAGGCAGCAGTGGCGTAATAAACAAATAGCGTCCCTGGCTGTCAGCCATCGCGCAGTCGGCAGCGGACACATAATACGAGTATGCAGAGGTTGGGATGCGCATCTCGATGCTCAGCGCTGTCCCTTCACGCATGGGCTGGTCATCGGAGAAGGCGATGCCTTCGATCGCTTGCAGGGTGCGCACAGCCATCACCCGACCGTTTCCGCTGTACAGCGAGATGTATCCTCGGGTGGTTGGCGCATCGTTGTTCCAGTAACGGTTCTGCCCCATGCGATAGATCCGCCCCTGGTCATCTACCGCCATGGTCTGACCGCTGCCAGCGGAGACCGCCACGATAGGCGACAAAAACCCGGGGTTCCACGGCATAACCTGATAACCCCCGCCCCAGTATAACACGCGGCCATCTTGGGTCAGCCCCGCCGTATGATCGAAACCGATGGCCACCGATCTGAACGTGACATTGTCCGGAGCGTCACACTGCCCCGCCACATTGGATCCCCAGCAGACGACTGTGCCGTTGTCTCGGATGGCAGCGGCATGCGTCAGACCTGCAACAACCTGTACAAACGGGCCATTCGGTTCAGGCAACTGATCTTGTCCATGTGGAGCTGTCCCCCAAAAAACCAGTCGCCCATCCTGGGTCAAGCCCAAGGTGTAATGCCCAGCCGCGCTTATGGCCTTCAGCGAAACATTCGTCGGCGCATTCAACTGGCGATAGGTATTGTCTCCCCAGCAGATCACGCGACCATCAGCGCGGAGAGCCACGGTGTGTGCTGCCCCCGCCGCGACGGCTTGAACACCAGTTGTCGATGCAGGCGCCTGGCATTGCCCTTCAGCATTGCGTCCCCAGCATTGAACGCGACCGTCAGCACACACCATGGCGGTGTGATTCAGGCCGGGTGCAACGTCCCGAGGCGATTCGGTCACTCGCGGCAGCGGCTCCACACCGGACTGTCCGCTGCCCCAACAGACCAAGGCGCCGTCACGTCGGATCCCCGCCATGATCCCGTCACCGGCGCTGATCGAGCGATACGGCCCCGCTGCAAAAGCTGCCAGGTTTATAGACATGGCATCGCGCCCCCAACAGACCACCGAGCCGTCCGCCCGTAACGCCGCAGTACACCAGTAACCAGCGGACACGGCCACAAAACCAGCGTTGTTCTGTGGCGGATCACACTGGCCATAGGTGTTGTCACCCCAGCACACCACACTGCCATCACTCTTCAGTCCCGCCGTGTGGGCAGCCCCGGCTGATATCGCGATGAAATCAGCGTTAGGAGTCGGTACATGGCACTGGTTTCTGCTGTTATCACCCCAGCACACAACCGATCCATCTTGATGCAGCGCGGCGCTGTGGGCGTCGCCAGCCGTGACATTCCTGAACGGGCCTGTGCCTTCGGGCGCGATGCACTGTCCATGGTAGTTATCTCCCCAGGCGAGCACCTCCCCGGAGCCGCGCAGGGCGACTATGTGTCCGCTGCCGGCGGCGATATCGACAAACCCGTAGTTGTTCGGCGGCGGAACGATCACGTTATAGCCCTGCCGTCCGAATATCTTGATACTTCCGATGTCTTGTATCAGCAGCGCGCTAAAGCCATCACCAACGACGGCTTTCTTGACCCCAGAGAAAACCAAAGGGGCCGTCGACTGGGCCCACCGATCATCGCCCCAGCCTACAACATGACCGTTAGCCTTCACGGCCAGGGCATGGGTACGCCCTACCGCAGCACCGACATAGCCGCCGCCCATTTCACCGGTTATTTCACGAGGTCCCATCTCCACTAACGACAGGATCGGCGCCGAATGGACTGAGCAGGCGGCGACAATCCAGACCAGGCATACAATCAAGACATGCTGGAAATAGCGTGATGTGGTCACGTTCACAGTCCCTCCGCACCGTAATTCCGATCAACGACCAAATAGTCAAACAGAGTGATCTCACCATCCCCATCGACATCCGCCGATTTGTTGCCCGAACCAAGCGCCTGATCCAGCATCAAATAGTCGAACAGCGATATGCGATTGTCTCCGTCTACATCGCCGGACAGCAGGGATACCGCCAGACTCAAACGGTTCAGATGCGTCACGGTGCATGTCACCCGCAGGCATTTCGGCGAGCCGACAAATAACCGGTACGGTGGCGGTGTCACCACGTCCAGGCGAAAGGCTCCATCCGACTCTGTGGTCGCTTCAACAATCTCAGCAGGCTCGCTGTCTCCTTCGCGCCACACGTGAGCCACCAGCGATGTGCCGGCAGGCGCCTGGCGGCCGTCAATCATCGCTCTGCCGACTACCGGCATGACGGTAACTGACGCCAGGATCCGCCCGTTTCCCGACCACAACCGATCGGCTATCAGCGGCTGTGCAGAACGTGGAGGCATACCCCACGTAACCACGGCGCCATCCCGTTTCAACCCGGCGGAACAATACCTTCCGATGCCAATGGCCACGAAGTCATAGTTGGGGGTAGGCGCCACATCCATCCAGTTGGTTTGCCATCCCCAGCATTCGATCCGGCCATCGGGTGTTAAGGCTATCTGGTGCAGATCATCCGTCAACGCGGACACATAACCGAAATTCGGATACGGTGGACGCCCCACATTCGCGGTGCGCCCCCAGGAGACCACCGAGCCGTCTTGTTTCAGACCCAGTGTGATATCCCTGTCTGCACTGATCGCCACAAACCCCCGGTTGGGCCACGGAACCGACAGCAAGTCGTATTGTCCCCAGCAGACTACACTCCCGTCGGTTCGTAACGCCGCCGTGTGGTTGGTTCCGCAGGCAACCTGTATATAGGGACCGTTAGGCTCTGTCGGCCACGATTTACCATAGCTGTTGTCGCCCCAACACACCACCTTACCGGCGGTTGTGATGGCGGCGGAGTGGTTTTCGCCAGCCGATACGGCGATGAAGGGTCCGGCGGATGGTGGCGTGCACTGTCCATACCGGTTCGATCCCCAGCACAGCAGACGGCCATCGGCCAACAGACCAACGGTGTGCAGGTAACCCGGTGCAATGGCTGCGAAGTCGGCCACCGGCGGTTGGGCCGCGGCGGCAGACAGCAGAAGCGTACCATCCTGATGCAATGCGGCGATGTGATCCGCTCCAAGGGATGCCGCAACGAGATTGGTGTTGGGATGCGGGAGTTCTCGGACGTTGGCGTCGCAGCCCCAGAGCTTCAACTGACCGGTTGACGTGACCGCCCCGCTCAGCGCTCCATACGCAGCGACACTGGTGTAGGGACCTCCGTCGCCGGGCGGAATACACTGGTCATAGTGGTTGGCTCCCCAGCACACGATGGTTCCGGACTGTGTCAGCGCGACAACGTGACCATCGCCCACAGCAATCTGAACCACATGCGTGGCCTCAGCGGGTACATTGCACTGACCCCACCGGTTGTCTCCCCAGACCACCACGGTACCATCCGCTTTGAGTCCAGCGCTGAAGGCCATTCCGGCGCCGACCGCAACGAAACCGGCGTTGGGTTGTGGTACGTTGCACTGGCTCGCATAGTTCGATCCGAAGCACGTGATGGAGCCATCAGTGCGCAGAGCAACGACATGGTCCATACCGGCGGCCACGGCGACATACCCTGTGT
>CAZHSN010000145.1:0-9618 GCA_964535125.1 uncultured bacterium | reverse complement strand
GGGTTCGATGGGGTCGTGCTTGCCGGAACGCTGGGTAAACCCATGGACTTCAACCCGGGATCCGGGCTGCGTCCCGATGCGGCTTCACTGACCGGTGAGCAGCGGATAGTCGAAGCCATCTCACATGCTGGCCGAGAGTTGAACGAGCAGTTCCGCGTCTGGTTAAGCGCACCGCGCGCTTGGGCGGCCGCCCAAGGGCTGCCATGCCTCTCTGACGCACCAGACAGTTCACCGTTGCGCCAGGCGTTTCCGGAATGGCGTCCGACCACAGACGCCAGTGCCGATCCGGTACAAGGCGTCTCATCGGCTCTGCTCACGGGCGCGAATGTGCTGTTCAATGAAGCGATAGCAGCCCAGTTGCGTGACGGCACATGGTCGGTTGAACCGCTGATCCCGCTGTTGGCGCTGCGGCATCGGCTGCCCACGGCATTACGCGACTCGGTTCCCGAGTATAGGTACCGCATATCGGCACCGGGACTACAGGCCGGCTTGTTGTTCAACGCGTCTGCGAACACCTATGCGTGCGTGTTGTGGAACCGGTCTGATCAACCGGTCACGTCAACACCGGCCGGCCTTCCGTTCACCCCGGCGCGCATCGTCACGCCTGAACATGGCGAGCAACCGCTTTCGAACGGGTCGGTAACAGTCTCTGCACGCAGCCTGGCCGTTCTGCTACCTTGATCCGGCAACCGGCCTAGACGCCGCGCAAGATCAACGCCGTATGCACCGCGAACCGTGGCGCGGTAACCACCCAGCCACGGTTCGCGCGCTGTACCGCTACCGGTTGTTGTGTGCGTACATCAATGACCTGAAGGACAGGACGGGTACAAACCAGCCGAACAGAATGATCCGCGGGGACATCATGTTGCCCGCCGTGGGTATCGTGCAGATGAACTACCACACCGGCGTCCATGCGGAACAGCCCGGCTCGAACAGATGGCGGGGCTTCGACGCGAATCCACGGGTGCGGTTCTATACGCAGCGCGCTCACAACAGCCTGCGCTGCGTCACAGTCGCTGGTGCGGCCGCTGCGATGCGACAGGAACCGGTCAGTCAGAATGACGGCATCCTTTCCATTCGGTCCGACTCCGTATATCTCCAGGTCAGCCACACGGAACGCACCGGGAGCTTCTCCCGGACTATAGATCACCGCCCAATCACATCGGTCCAGTCCCTGCCCGGAGATGGGAACCCGAGCGTACCCCACGGCGCCTCCTTCGTGCGTGGTGATACGCACTTCGGCTGTCGACTCCGGTCCTAACCCCAGCTGAAGCTCCACCCGCAACCAGACTCCTGCCGGGGCAGTTCCGACGTCATGATCACCCAACCGGATTCGACCGCCCCCATGCAGCGTCAGCGCCGGTCCCAGCGCCGGAGCACGGCTGCGCAGTTCCATGGCGCAGAGACTGTCTGACTCCAAGCGTAGCCAGACGCGCATGCCTGCTGAACGGTAGAACGGCGGCCGCATCGTCTGCACGGTGATCTCCAGGTCCGGGAAGAAGCTCTCCTGGGCGTTTGGCCCATCCCGAAGTTCCAGTGCGTGAGTCCCATCGGGGCCGCCATGCGGTATGTGCTCAACCGCTGTGACCCTGTCCTGCATCCTGTACCAGCGGGTCATCTCCGCCATCGGAGCCATCCCGCACACGCTCACAGAGCCCTCACCCCATGACCGATGCACGATCAGAGGCGCTCTGGTGTCAGCATCCATCGCCAACACGCGCCACGGCGGTGATGCGCTCAACACACCGCCAGGACTGGCGATCGTGCGCCTGACAGATGAGTCCATTGGTGCGAACGCCCAGATACCGCTCGTTGGCATCTCGGGTTGCGACGTGTGTGTATACCCGAAACCAGAGCGCTGCTCCAGAGGGTTAGTCGTGCGGCGGTTACCCCATTCATCACAACTCCCTGCGCCTGGTCCTAAGATCACGCGACCGCCCTGCTGAACATACCGGTAGAGCGCCGCACACTGAGCATCGGAAAGCGCCGGGGACGCAGGCAGGATCAGCACGCGATACCGGGCCATCTCGGACTCGATGAGACAGGCGTCAAACAGGTAGTCCGGAGGCATGTGCATGGCGTTCAACGCCTGCGTCCAGCCATTGATCGTGAGCCAGTAGGGTTCCGTCTCCCAGTTCACACCCTTGGGGTGGCGTGAGTAGAAGTACGTCTCGCTCTGTTGCGATACATGGATGGCGACGTGGGAGAGAGACGCGCCGCCGACATACCGCACCAGAGGGTTTACCCACGGCGAAATCCGCGCCAGGACATCGGCGGCAGATGACGAATACGCGCCGCCGTAGGAAGGAAAACCTCCAGCGGTGATACATGCCGCGGCGTGATGGATCAACTCAGTGGTCTCGGCATCCTGTTTCGCATCCGGACCGATGGTCAGTGGCGTCCAGACTTCGCAATGCGGGCGTTGGTACGCCCGGCACAGCCGCATCACCAGATCAACCCCGGCGTCACCGGTCGCCTCGCTGCCCGTGACAATTGGTGCGTCATACAGGTCGATCGGAACCGCACTCTGCCATGGTATCTGTGGACGATGGTAATGGTTGATGACTACGGATGCGTGTGGATGGCGTCGATGGATTTGCTGAGTTAATCGGCCGATGTACCCGCCAAACGCCTCGTATCGCCACCCCACCCAACGACGAAAGCCGTCATCCGCCCAGTCGACCTGGGTGGGCAGGTCATGTCCGGTCTGTCTTCGATACAACTCCCGGCAATGACGACAGACACACGACAGCGGGACTGGCCGCTCCCAAATCTGCGTCCAGGCAGAGCCATCGAACCAGAAACCATCCAGGCCGAATCGTTCGATCGCCTCACAGGCGAACTCGATCAACGCTGCACCGTACCCCGAGTGGATACAGCACTCGATACCCCGGTGTACACCCGGATTCGCCATATCGACCAGCATCTGCTGCGCCCAGTCCGGATGGACCTGGACGGCCGCCTTGTTCAAACTGAGCGGATACCAGGAGAGCACCGCTGCCCCCGTTCTGCGTGCCCGCTGGATCAAACGCCGGAGCTGTGTCTCCTGCTCGTCGATATCGGTGAACGTTGTCGGCAGCCACCGTGATCTGTAGTACGGCACTCCCCAGGGATCGACAACCGATATCCAACGCGCCTGTACGCCTGCAGTGCGGAAGTCCCGTTCGATGGAGGCATATACACGACCAGCCGCCGAGACGGGGTCCGGACGTGACTCATACCGGACCCCGCTTGACTCATACCGACTGAGGGACTCGTTGGAGCCTGTGCGGCGGTTCAAGTGCGGATTACCGGCCGGTGTAGTCGCTCAGACGTTCCTGCAGTCTTGCCGCGCTATCCTGCAACCCGCCTTCACGGTTGCGGGCCATCCAGAGCCGTCTATGTTCGCCTAACACCCACACCAGTTCTTCCAGCAGTTTACCCCGCACTTCAGAAGATGGTACCCCGCCATACAACGCCATACCCCGCCGGCATGCATGCCGAAGCATACGCGCTCCATTAGCGACCTCATCGCGCACCAACGCGGCATCGGGGATATGCATCGCCGCGGTCGCCGCACGGGCTGCCGCGGCATCAACAAACTCCACGGTTGACCGGAGTGTGTCGGGCGTGACACCCTCAGGCAGAGCGTCCGCAGCCGGGTTCACTAACAGCCTGAATAGTACGGAGCTGTTGGGTACCTGCGTGCCGGCATGCAGGTAGGCGCGGCCCAAGTCCATCACCGCATCCGCGACGGTACCGCTGGGGTCGCGGAACAGGTGCCGGTTCAACGCAGCGCTCAGGTCAAGAGACCGGGCGGACTCGACACACCACGACCAGGCGGCGCCTGCAGCAAAGCCGGGATAGCTGAAAGGCAGGTATTGCAGATGACCGCAGTCGCCCCAGTCCGTGTTCAGCAATCCAGCAGCGCCATAGCGCAAGCCGTTCTCAGCGGCGCTTTGTATGTTCGCCAGCGCGTTGTCTACGCGTCCCGTAATGGTTCCCCACGTAGACGTACCCGGGCACACCATGAAGTCAAGTCCCGACTCGGCATACTTCGGCAGCCGATCCGCAAAGGGGTGCGCAGCCTCATAGCCCCATTCCAGTACGACCACATCTTTGGGCAGTTCGGGCACGAGTTCCGGATGCTGGATCACGATGTCGCCCCAGAAGTGCATCCGGCGTCCCCTTTGCGCACAGAGTGAGTAGATCTGAAGCAGAAAGTCCAAGTACACCCGCCCGGAACCCAGTTGGGCACAGCGCTCTTTGCTCGCGCCCAGCCCCAGGTCGAACGTCTCATCACACCCGACGTTGAAGTTACGGCTGGTGAAGTGCGGCAGCAGTTCGTCATACATTTGAGCAATCAGTTCAATGCTGCCCGGGTTGCCGGGGTCCAGCGTGAACGGCTCATCGTGATGCCCGCCCCATGGCCAGTCGAAACCATCGGGACACTCGGCCAGATGATTCAACCGGGGCATCTTCAACCAGCGATGCATATGTCCAAATGAGTTTTGATTCGGGACCAACTCCACATATCGCTGCTGGCAATAGGCATCGAGTTGCATGATCTGTTCGCCGGTCATCGGACTGGCCTGAATCCATACCTCGGGATACATGCTGTAAGCGAACGTATGTTCGGTGTAGAGCTCCAGCCGGTTCAGCTTCAACTCGGCCATCATATCGACAATCTGGAAGAGCGTTTGCATCGTGGGCACTTTGTCACGGCTGATATCCAGCATGATGCCGCGCTGTTTCATGTCGGGGGAATCCTCGATGACACCGCAAGGCAACGTGCAGCCGCACTGGCGCAGGATCTGCCGTAACGTCATCGCGCCGTAAAACACGCCCGCTGCATCGCCCCCGGCGATGATGACGCCTTCGTCGCGGATCTCCAGCGTATAGGCCTCATGGCCCAACTCCGCATCCAAGGCCAGACATATGCCACAGGCCACCGGAGCCGCTGTGATCGACCAGGAACAGTGATGATCGGCAAGGTCCGCCTGAACCTGCTGGCCGATGGACAGCAGTCCCGGTCCGCCTGCCAGGCCGATCCGTCCTGAGACATCCAGTGTATAGACATCAGACATATCCGAGACCGATCGCGGGGTGGGTATGAGCACCAGTTGAGACAGCGAAGACACGGTACACCCTCCAGAGAAACGCCGCAGCGCGAATATCAACTCAGGTGTTCGTTCCCCGCGGGCAGCTTTCCTGCCAGTAAACCGGCATCCGTCACGATGTCGGATGCCGTCCGGACTGGGGGGCGTCCAATTCGGCCACAAACAACAGGTTGTGCGCCCAACCCGCAAACACCCCGAACCGCCGAACAAACAGATCCCGTACCGCCTCGTAGCGCCTGCGGGTCAACGAACTGCCTAGTGGCGCAACCCCGTAGTCCCTGCAGGCGATGCGCCACACATGCGTGTCCACCGGGATGGCTTGCGTGTGGTTCAACGCGAACAGACAGACACAGTCGGCCACTTTGGGTCCGACTCCAGGCAACTCGCACAACAGGGCATGCGCTTCGGTATAAGTACTGGTCAGCAGACGGCGGCTCCAATCCGGTCCTGCATCGACGACTGCACGCGCCGCCTGCACCACCGACTCAGCCCGATACCCGAAACCTAGATGGCGCAGATCATCAGAGGCGGCAGCCGCCAGTCTGTCAGGCGTGGGGAATCGCCGCACATCAGACGGCAGACCACACACCGGTTCCCCATAGGCCAGGCACAGTCGCTCTACCATTCCGGTGATGCGAGGGATGTGGTTGTTTGCAGAGCAGATAAAGGAGATCAGGCACTCGAAGAGGGGTTGGCGCATCACGCGCAGGCCGGTGAACCGAGCGGCAGCGATAGCGATCCGCTCGTCCGATTGCGACCACATGGCGACCAGCGGGCTGAGCGGTATGTCGAGATGGAACAGCCGCCTGAGATCGGCATTCAAGTCACGCGCGCCGGTTCCACGCCATAACACGTCGTTTTCGGTCTGGCGCAGCCATACCGGCTCATCTTGCACATACCCGAACCAACAGTCGGGATGCTCCTGCCTCCATCGAAACGACTGGCCGCAGGTCAGGGTAACAGGCAAGCGGAGTTCATGCGGCGGCGTCTGCAGGGGACGCCAACCAGTCACGAAGCGGGTTCCTCTCCGAGGCTGAGATGATAAGCGATCAGCGCCAGCTCCCGCCGCAGTGAGACATTGCGCACCATCACATTGGACGGCACCTTTAAACTGACCGGTGCAAAATTCAGGATGCCGATGATGCCGGCATCGACCATCTGCGCAGCCACATCCTGAGCCGCTTCAGCCGGTACCGCGATCAGGCCAATCCGGGCCTTCAACTGGCGTGTGATCTCACCCAAACGCGCCGCCGGCTGAACCAGCACCCCGCCGACTGGAGACCCGATACGGCGCGGATCCTTGTCGAAAACCGCCACGATTTTGAACCCCTGCTCAGGTAACGCCTCATACATGGCCACCGCCCGGCCCAGGTTGCCGGCGCCAGCCATGATCACCGGGTGTTCGCGGTCTGTGTTCATGATCGCGGCCAGGCGCTGACGCAGTTCGGTAACCGGATAACCCACACCCGGCGTGCCGAATTCGCCGAAGTAAGAGAGATCTTTACGGAACTGGGCCGCACTCACACCGGTCGCCTCTTCCACGTCGGAAGAGGAGATCATCGTAACACCATTTGCCATCAGGTCGGCTGTCAGGCGCAAATAGGTTGCCATCCGCTCCAGCGTAGCGGTGGGAACACGGCGGGGGCGCATGGAAGGGATTGATTTATCCATCATTCACCAACGCCAGTATACCCATCCACCGCCAGTTTGTGCAAACGTTCACAGTTTGTGCCGAATGGCACTCACGTTAATGCGTCTTCATGTCGCCCTTCGGGGTGATGACACCCAGACGTTCATTCGCAACCAGATCCCGCAGCAACTCTTTCGCTTCGTTTACTTTGTGCTCCTCAGCCAGGTCGATCAGACGGTCGATTGATCGCATCATTTGCACCAGGTTACCGTCATCACCCTGCATCCGCTTAATGCGTTTATGAGGCGTGTCATACACATGCTCATAGTCGTACACAAGTTCTTCGTGCAGTTTTTCACCAGCCCGGATACCGGTGTACTGAATAGCGATGTCCTGCTCAGGGACGAAACCGGACAGGGCGATCAGGTCACGCGCCATGTCCACTATCTTGATCGGTTCTCCCATGTCGAGCACAAACACATCCGCCTGACGGCCGTATTCGGCCGCCTGAAGCACCAGTTTCACGGCTTCGGGTATCGTCATGAAGTAGCGAGTCATCGCCGGATCTGTCACCGTAACCGGACCACCCTTGGCGATTTGTGCGCGCATGATGGGTATCACGCTGCCACGGCTGCCCAGCACGTTGCCAAAACGGACAATGCTGAACTGAGTCACTTCCTGATTGGCGGCGACTGCTTGGACAATGATCTCGCCCAGGCGTTTCGTGGCACCCATCACACTGCTGGGATTGACCGCCTTGTCTGTAGAGATGAAGACGCACCGCTTGACTTCGAACCGCAGGCATAGATTCATGACATTACGGGTACCAAGCACGTTGTTCAGGATCGCCTCCATGGCGTTGTTTTCCATCAACGGTACGTGCTTATGGGCGGCGGCATGAAAGACGACCTGGGGTCTACAGGACTCGAACAGGTACTCCATACGCCGATAGTTCTTCACGGTGCCAATCCAGCACTCCGTCTTCACCGCCGGATAGTCCTGCCGAAGCTCCTGCTGGATTTCGAATACGGAGTTTTCGCCATGTCCCAGAATCGTAATACTTTCGGGACCGAGTTGTGCGATTTGACGGCATAGCTCGCTGCCGATAGAACCGCCGCCGCCGGTCACTAAAATGCGACGATTGGCAATGTAGCCGCGCACCATCTCGAGATCGGTCTCTACCGGTTCCCGACGCAGCAAATCTTCCAACTGCACCGGCCTCAGCATCGGCAACACACCGGCCGCTCCCAGCATCTGCGGCAAACCCGGCACGATGCGCGCCGTCGCCCGGCACTGCTGCACCAAACCCATTACACGGCGTATCTCATCGCCCGAGGCAGACGGCATGGCGATAAACACCTCGTGGATGTTTTTACGTTCCACTAGTGCCGGTATTGCGTCACACTTCCCCAAAACACGATATCCCCGCAGCACCATCCCCTGCTTATCCTCTTGATCATCCACAAAACCTACCAAGTCAAACGCCCCGTGCCGGATCACATCACGAGCTACCATGTCGCCCGCATCGCCGGCCCCCGCGACCAGCACGCGCCGGCGTCCTCGGCGATCCACGCCACTCCCTCTGGTGCCGTTTTCCTGTCCATTATTGCCGTTACTGCCAACGTACAGACCAACGGAAGTCCTGAGTACGAACCGGATCAACAGAGACCCCACAACGATCAGCACCGCGCTCATGAGCAGAATGCTGATCGGGATCGGGACGTTGAACAGATATCGCAGGGTCAGAGCCACAACGGTGGCCAGCGCCACGCCGTATCCCAGCGGCAGCATGTCGCGAGATCCCAGATAGCGCCAATGTGTGCGGTAGAAACCGGTGAGGGCGATCGCGCCCACATACAACGGCGGAAGCCAAACCAAGGTCATCCAGACGGAGCCCAGCGGGATGGTACGCCAAGCGAAATCGTACCGCAGCACTGTGGCAAGGAAGACCATCAGATATGCGGCAACCAGATCGATTGCTGTCAGCTGCAGGATACGCTTCATAGAACCCGTCACGAACGATACCCCCGAGGCTCTCGGTGTGAATAACCCAATCACACGCAATAGACATGGTACACCATTGGTTTGTTCCACACCGAGCCGGCCGCCTCTGCACCGATGTGGTATATTGAAGGCGCATAGCGCCTCAGATGGCGCTGACAGGGACAGGACCGTCACGAAGCGGCCGGCATCCCGCGGGGAGACGCGTGCGCAGCTATCGCACCCATCGCTGGGATCGATCCGACGATCTATCCGCTCCACAGGCCATTGGCCAGGCGTTTCTGCAGATGCTGATGTGCATCGCTGCATTCGCGGGCTTGGTCGGAGGTGTCGCGTTCCTGTTCTTGGTGTTCTACAGCATCAAGTGCCTGTTTGGCATCGATATCTATCCCGAAGAACACCTCAAGGACTTCCTGACGGCTGTGTGGCCCGGTTGAGCAGCGTTCGCATTACTTTCCCGAAGAAGCAGGTATCATTGGATATCTGCGCCGGTCGTGCCTGACCGACGAACGACAGGAGGGGTATGATGCCTATCAGCGAAGGAAAGAAAGCGCCGTTTTTTGACCTGCCGGACGCCAGCGGATCCATCGTCTCCCTACGCGACCAGTTGGGCAGCTGGGTGGTGCTCTACTTCTACCCCAAAGATGACACCCCCGGTTGCACCCGCGAGGCCTGCTCGTTCCGTGACAACATGGCGCGCATCGAGACGCTGGGGGCGGTGATCATCGGCATTAGTCCAGACAGCGCCGCTTCGCATCGGAAGTTTACTGACAAGCACGGGTTACCGTTCACCCTGCTGGCCGACGATCACAACCAGGTGGCCGCCGCCTATGGTGTCTGGGTAGAAAAAAGCATGTACGGCAAGAAATACCTGGGCGTTGAGCGCAC
>CAZHSN010000144.1:0-9624 GCA_964535125.1 uncultured bacterium | reverse complement strand
CTTCCCGCGACACGGCTTTTCAAGCACGATTGGTTAGTACATTATATACCGTTTTGGCGGTCTTCCTTCATGTTTTTATGCGTGTTACACGCACGCAGGTGCGTCTGTGTCCTGTCAGAACGCGCACAGGCCGCTGTTGACGCGCGCCTGCGACGGCCGCACCGAGTCATGACTGGATGGCGCCAGTGGTGCTCCTACGGTACCAGATGCTCCAGCCCCTCCTCCCTCAGGCGCGCCGCTTGTTCGTCCAACATCTCCGGCATCGGCGGGACTCCCGGTAGATGCGCCAGCGTCGGACACCAACGCTGCGTCATCACCCCGCAGCTGTCCGTCCACATCTGCCCGTCCAGAGTCATGTAATACGGTACCTTCTGACGTATGGCTTCGTATATCTTCTCCTCGCGGGTCAAGGGCAGACCCGCCGCTGCCTTCTCCTGCACCGCGACCGGGTCCATCTGCTCCAGCGCCAGATACGTCCGCTCCGGCTCGTTGAGACTTCTCAGATACTCCAGATACTTGGTCTTTTGCTCCAGGTACCGTTCCATCCAATCCGGCAGCGGCTCTCTCATGTGCTAACCTCCTCTGCAGTCCCGTATCCAATTTACCCCGCACCAAACCGGGTGATCCCATGGGGAGTGTCGATGGGGTCGTCTGCCGCTGCGCAGGGGCGCGTACCTGTACCGTAACCCGTGTGTCCCGCATGGCGCCGTGCGTCTGCGCAGCGTGCTACATGTTTCTGGTACCATCATTTTGGATTGGCATGTTCTTTGCGCCCGCCAGGAGTTCACGATGCTCTCTATCCTTCGCCTGTTCGATTCCAACGAAAAAGATATCAAGCGGTTCCAGCGCGTGGTTAACCGGATCAACGCGTTGGAACCCGACATAAAGTCACTGGATGACGCCACGCTGTTCGCTCGAACCGATGTGTTTCGAGACCGTCTGGCCAAGGGTGAAACACTGGATGATATTCTGCCCGAGGCCTTCGCGGTTTGCCGGGAAGCCAGTCTGCGGGTGCTGAAGATGCGGCACTTCGATGTGCAGCTGATCGGCGGCATGGTGCTGCACGACGGTCGGATTGCTGAGATGAAGACCGGCGAAGGCAAGACATTAGTGGCCACGTTGCCCATCTACCTGAACGCACTGGAAGGGCGCGGTGTACACCTGGTTACGGCGAACGACTACCTGGCGCGGCGTGATGCCGTCTGGATGGCCCCTCTGTACCACGCCTTGGGGATGAGTGTCGGCGTGATCCAGGGGCAAAGCGCCGAGACCGGAGAGACCGGCGGTTCGTTTGTGTACGAACCTGGCTACGAACCGAAAGACGTTCGCTATACCCATCTGCGTGAGGTGCACCGTCGGCAGGCCTACGCATGCGATATCCTGTACGGCACCAATAACGAGTTTGGTTTCGATTACCTGCGTGACAACATGGAGATGCGGTTCCCGGAGATCGTGCAGCGCGAACTGAACTTCGCGATTGTCGATGAGGTGGACTCCATTTTGATCGATGAAGCCCGGACTCCGTTGATCATATCCGGCCCTGCCGGTGAGTCGACCGACTTGTACTACCGAGTGGAGCGCGTGGTGCGCCACTTGGAGCCGGAAACGCATTATAAGGTCGATGAGAAGCAAAAGCTGGTGACGCTTACCGAGGATGGCGTGGGGCGTTGTGAACAGGGGCTGGGCGTGCCGAACCTCTCTGAAAACCCCGACTTGATGCACCATGTCACCGCCGCGTTGAAGTCGCACGCGCTGTTCAAGCGCGATGTTGACTACGTAGTGAAGGACGGCGAGATCATCATCGTGGACGAGTTCACGGGACGCCTGATGTTCGGCCGGCGTTACTCCGATGGATTGCATCAGGCCATCGAAGCGAAAGAGGGCGTGCAGATCCGCCAGGAGAACCAGACGCTCGCAACGATCACGTTCCAGAACTACTTCCGTCTGTATAGGAAGCTGGCCGGTATGACCGGTACCGCGAAAACAGAAGAAGACGAGTTCCGCAAGATCTACGCGTTGGATGTGGTGGTCGCCCCCACCAATAAGCCCGTCAAGCGCATCGACTGGCCAGACGTCATGTTCAAGACCGAAGAGGCGAAGATGCGCGGCATTACGCAGGATATCCTGCGCCTGTTCTGCCGCCGTCAGCCGGTGCTGGTGGGCACCCGGTCCATTGAGATGTCCGAGAAAGTATCCGACAGGCTGCGCGCCGATCGGCTGAAGGTGTTGTCGTTGATACTGGTCTGCCGTGACCGGCTGGACCAGAACAAACAGCTGAGCAATGACCGCAAGAAAGAGATGCGCCAACAGCTTAACCGTCCGATCCCCGATCTGAACATCAGTGCGCTGACCCCGATCGCCCGGGAACTGGGTGTGGTTCCCGACATGAACCTGCCGGAAAACCTGCAGGAGATAGCCCGGTTGATCGACGCACCGGATGCTCAGGAGACGGTGCGGGAGGCGCTGCAGCACGGTGTATCCCACAGCATCTTGAACGCCAAGTTCCATGAACAGGAAGCACTGATCATCTCCGAAGCGGGAAGCTTGGGCGCGGTGACCATCGCCACCAACATGGCAGGCCGTGGTGTTGACATTCTGCTGGGCGGCAATGTGTTGCCGCCGGATGCGGTTCGGGAGTTAAGCGCCGAGGACGCCGAGGCCGAAGAGGAGCGGCGTGAGTCGTTCCGCCGGGGACGGGCGCTTCCGCCGCCTCCCAGTACCGAACAGGAGCGATCCCGGATCGCCGATGAGGTCCGCAAGGTGGGCGGCCTGTATGTGCTGGGCACCGAGCGCCATGAAAGCCGCCGGATCGATAATCAGTTGCGCGGCCGGTCTGGACGTCAGGGAGACCCGGGCGAGTCGCGGTTTTATGTGTCTTTTGAAGACGAGTTGTGGCGTCGATTTGGCGACCGCACCAACTCACCCTTCATGCGTATGTGGGAAGAAGACCAATCGGTTGATGTCAAAATGCTGTCCCGCATGATCGAACGGGCGCAGAAGAAGGTCGAGTCCTACAACTTCGAGATCCGCAAGAACGTGCTGGAATACGACGAAGTGATGAACGAGCAGCGGCGTACGATCTATGCCGAGCGCCGCCGGATACTTGAGGGCCATCCGTTGCAACCCACCATCGAAGGGTTCATCGGTGATATCGTCGACTTCGCCGTCGGTCAGTGCACCACCCAGGATGGCCGTAACGTTGAGGTTGACTATGAAGGTTTGATGCGGCGGATGGACGAGGTGTTCGTCGCATCCCGTTTCGTGAAACCCGGCGAACTGGAACAGGTTCCGCCTGCTGAACTGGCCAGTTGGCTGACTGAACGGATGATAGACGGATATGCGCAACGCCGTGCAGAAGGCTGGTGGCTGTTCAACGTCGGCGATTTTGTCGATCCGGTACGCCTGGCGCAGGAACTGCGTAATCCGGAGCGGCCATTCTGCGCGCTGCTGCGTGACCACCTCAGCGCGATCACCCGACAGCTGCTGGATGCCTGGAAGCCCGCGCGTTTGTCGGTTGGGTTGGATGAAACATTGCATACGCTGCTGTATCAGGACTTTAACGCGGTGCTTCAGTCTGACCTGTTCGCGGTGGAGAATCTGCCATCTCTGGTAGAACTGACGGAAGAGACCGCCGCGATGCGTGACGAGGTGTTGGCCGCGGGCGAAGCCACTCAAGCGCGGGTACTGCACCTGAACCGGATGGTGCTGAACGACGCATTTCCGGATATCCTCGCACGCAGCAATGCGGTGGAACGCTGGTGCATGCTGCGTGTGGTGAACGACCGCTGGATGGAGCATCTGGCGAACATGGATCACCTGCGCGACGGCATAGGCCTGCGGGGGTACGGGCAAAAAGATCCGCTGGTCGAGTACAAGAAGGAAGCCTTCGAGATGTTCCAGTCCATGATGGCCTCCCTGCAGGACGAAGTGGTCAACTGGATATTCCATATACAGATCGCGCCCGTGGAAGAGGAACGGCCGGCTCCGGCAGCAGAGTCACGGCCGGAAGCGTCGCAGGAGAACCGGCAGTCGGCTGCGGCGACACCCCGCAGCGGTCCGATCCCCGGCCAGTCGGGCGCCGCTCGCACTGGTCTGAAGGTGGGGCGGAATGATCCGTGTCCCTGTGGGTCCGGCAAGAAGTACAAAAAGTGCTGCATGGATAAGCTTGAAGGCGCCTGATCCGCAGCAGAACACACCGAATGAGACGCCCTGGCCGTTGGTGGCCAGGGCGTTGTCCGTGTGGGATGGCGCCCGTGATCCGGAGTGGCTTTGGCCACAGACTCCGCCGTCGCCTTGGCTGGTGCTGATGGCCACTATGATGCTTCAGCAGACCACCATTGCGACAGTCAGACCCTATCTGCGGCGCTTCCATACGCTGTTTCCCTCCCCTGTGCCGATGGCGGAGACCACCTGCGACACCGTTGTCGCGCTTTGGTCGGGGTTGGGGTATTACGCCCGCGCACGTAATCTGTGGGCTACCGCTGGGTTGCTTAGGGATGGCTATGACGGCGCAGTCCCCGCGGATTACCAGGCGCTGTTGAGGCTTCCCGGCGTAGGTCCTTATGTGGCCGGCTGTGTGCTGGCGATCGGGTATGACTTGCCGCAGCCGGCGCTGGATGTACACGGTTATCGGATCATGGCCCGGCTCACGGGTGATAACGGCGCACTGACCGCTGCGTTCACAAGACACCGCCTGAACGAAGCCGCTTCCGCACTGCTCCATCATGCCTCTCCGCGGCGCCTCACCGAGGTGCTGATGGATCTGGGCGGGATGGTCTGTACGCCTTCCCAGCCGGAGTGCCCGCGTTGCCCGATCCGCGACTGGTGCATCGCGTGCCAAGACGGCCTGACCGGCGTCATTCCACCCGGCGTGACACGGACGGCCTCGGAACCAGTCGCGGAAGCCTGTGCGGTGGTGCGTTCTGGGACGCGGCTGTTAGTGAGACGACGGGATACTTCACCGTTGCTGCACTCTTGGGAGATGCCCAGTGTGCGGCTTAACGCCGGTGAGGCGGCTGAACAGGGCGCCATCCGGGCGTTAGGCGCGCTGGCGTTAATGGGGGAAGCCGGGCGTCCGCTGAAGGAGATCCGCTACACCGTTACCCGCTACCGGGTAACGTTGACCCCGGTGGTGTGTACCGTGACCGGTGAACCAGCGGGCGATGTTCGCTGGGTTGGCCGTGACGACCTGGCATCTCTGCCCATGGGCAGCGCCATGCGCAGACTGGCGCAACGCCTTCTTGCCGATGGGGAGTGAGGCGCGCACAGGGCGAAGGGACTGCTGCAGTCGGTCGCACCCCGTTCGGTCCATACTATAACTGATACAACACGCAGCATGGAGGTTGGGAACATGGCGAATACGAAACACCAAGATCCGTTATTGACACAACTGGTACGCGAACTGGCGCTGGAGGGTTTCGGCGGCGCAGGGCATACGGAGGCGTCGTCGCAGCCGCGTTACGCACAGCTTCGCGCGGTGGGTACAGAGCCGTGGCTGGACACGGGAGACGCCGACGCCGCGGCTGCCGCCTGGGCGCCGGAGGTGGGCGCGCTGACCACCAATAACACCCTGGTCAATCAAGTGATTCAAAAAGGCGTGCTGGATGGATTCGTGCGCGATGCCGCCGCGAAACTGCGCGCAGCCCGTCCAGACCTCAGCCGGCAAGAACTGATTGTTGAGGCCGGGTTCCTGGCCAATGCGAGACTGGCGCTCAGCCTGGTGCAGCGGTTCGGTGTGAAGGTCTCGGTTGAACTGCATCCGGCATTCGCTTTCGATGTGGACTCCAGCGTGAATTTTGGTCTGCGCTACTTTGATATCTGCCCGGACTACTTCATCATCAAGGTTCCGTTGACACCGGATGGCTACTTGGTTGTGCGTCAGCTGTCACAGTGCGGGGTGCCCATTAACTACACCCTGGGCTTCTCGGCACGCCAGAATGTGCTGGCGGCCTGTTTCAGCCAGCCGGCGTTTGTCAATGTCTTCCTGGGCAGGCTGAACGCGGTTGTCGAAGACAACGGTATCGGCAATCCGGACAACGTGGGTGAGCGGGTAACGCTGGCCACATGGGAAGCTCTCAAGAAGCTGCGGGCGGCCGGCCGCAGCGGTACCCGGTTGATCGCAGCCAGTATGCGTAACGGTGACCAGGTGGCGTTGTTGGCCGGTGTGGATGTGCATACCATTCCGCCGAAAGCAGCGCAGCAGTTCCTGAACGATGACGATCCGGTGACGGTACATGCGTCCGATTCCCTTCCGGTGACCGTTAACGACCCGCGTGTGCCGGGCCTGTGGCAGGTGTGCGACCGCTTCGAGGCGTTAGTCGAGCGCGCTGTAGCTGCCGGTGACAGCCTCAAGTGCGGAGCCGATCTCGTGACCCTCAGCCGAGACTGCGGCGTGGACCTGTTCGCCGAGTGGACCGACGAAGCCCGTGCACTGGCGCGCACAGACGGCAAGATCCCGGTATTGTCTCACTGGCCGGCCGATATGCCGTTGGATGACCTGATGTCCATGGCGGCGCTGCAGTCATTTGTGGTGGATCAGGGCGCATTGGATGACCGGTTGAGCAGTCTGCTGGACTGAACGCCCGGTGACACGCCGGGGTACCGGGAGTGATCATCCCCGTGACCCCGGCATATCCCAGTTAGCCACCCGTCGTCCTGCCGCGCCCTCGGAGGATGAGCGATGCACTCGATAACACCCACAGATCGCCGGTTCACGATGACACTGGGCGAACCGGAGATGGTCCTGGATGACGGAGCGCTGGGATTGCGGGCTTTTCCGGACGGGCGGCTGGCGTTGGTACGCACCCGGCCCACGTGCCGCGTGCTCTGTGCCGCCGGCACCGGATCTGTCCTGTTGGAAGGCCCGGCGATGGGACGGTTCACACACGCTCGAACCGTTCTGGAACCTGGGCCTCCCGGTTCGTATGACAACGGATATGCGGGTATCAACGGCGCGGAGTGGATGCCCGACGGACGGCTGGCAGCCGTATACCATGCGGAGGACCAGGAAAGCATGCGATCCGTTGGTAGCGGGATACCGGGGTTCTACTGCAGTCTGGGGTTGGCGATCTCGGCTGATGAAGGTGTGACATTCGCGAAGCAAGGTCAGATTCTGACCGGCGAACGCACCAAAGCACCCGGTGCACGCGCTGACCAGGGCGTCGGTGAACCGTGCCTGCTGCGCGTGGGCGGCTACATCTATATGTATTACACCTCGCATGAACGACTGCGTGGACGCACCGTGGATATCTGCCTGGCCAGATGCCGGTTGCCGGACCTCGCCCGGCCAACCGAATGGCGCAAGTACAGCGATGGCGGCTTCAGTCAGTCGGGGTTGGGCGGTAGAGACACCCCGGTTCTGACTGACGGTGCGCCCGATGTGGACGCGGTGTTTCCGCAGGTGACGTACCTCACGGCCGTGCGCCGATACCTGATGATCTACTGCTTGAACGCGTGGCGCGAAAACCATGAGATGGTGCGCAGCGGTCTATACGCTGCGTTCTCCACAGATGGCGTTCGGTGGCCGCTGTCCACCCGGTATGGTTTCTGGCCTGTGCGCACCATTGTCCGTGAAGGGCGTGAAGTGGTCTGGCACCCGACGTATGTGCCAGACGCTCCCGGTGCGTTGGCCGGATGGCTCTATTACTCCTATAGTCCGCGCTGGGGATGGACGCCCCCGGCGAAAGGGCATCACATGATGCGCCGACGGTTGGCCATTGGACAGGGGTGAGCGACGGACAGGTGTGTGATATCCCGCCAAAGTGATCTGAAAATCGGTGCAATATCATCGCAATTGGGTGTGGAAAACGGTTGAAAGGCCGGCAAAAGTGATATACTGGCGATATACTGCTCGACACGTCCAAGGATAGGAGGCCGTCATGAAGACTCTCAAGTTGCTGTTCGTCTCCCTGGCCTTATGTGTGATAGTTGGACTGCAAGCTTCGGCCCAGTCATTTGTGGTGTACGATAACGGGCCGATCATTACGCACCCGGGCGAAGGTCCCGATGGCTCAGACGCGAGCATGCTGGATGGCGCCGCCGGCTTGAGTACTCTTGGTTTCGGGTCCGCTTGGCCGGACATCGCCCTGGCCGATGATTTTACGATTCCCGAGGGGCAGAGCTGGCTGGTGGATGGGTTCAATTTCTTCGCATACCAGACCAGCGCTACGGAGCTGACGCTGAACGGGGTGTACGCCGCGATCTATGACCGGTCCCCTGCGGAAGAGGGTGCGCAGGTCGTTTGGGGCGACAGGAATGTGAATCTCTTCGACAGCGTCTCGTGGACGAACATCTACAGGGTCTCCGACACCACGATGACGAGTACGGCTCGACGCATCCAGTTGGTGACGGCCCGGTTTGAACCGGTGCTGCTTACAGGGGGGACCTACTGGTTGGTTTGGAGCCTCACGGGAACCAGCCCCAGCGGTCCATGGGTGCCTCCGGTCACCTATCCAGGAGAGGACTTCGCAGGGAATGCCGTACAGTTATACCAAGGTTCTTGGGCCGCCGCCCAGGATACCGGTACGCTTACCCAAAAGGCCGTACCGTTCCAAGTGACCTCGCCGGTGCCTGAGCCAGCCTTGATGGCCCAAATGCTGTTTGGCGGCGGGTTGGGTATGTTGGCCTTCATGCGGCGTAAACGCCGGTAGACCGGCGGGTCTCAGATCCACGACGCCAATACTTGGTTCACTGCAGCGCCCCCGACGGGAAGTACCCGCGGGGCCGCTTTTCTATTTCGTTCTCGGATCTGAGCCTCTTAGGACGGCGTCTCTAGCGATGCGTGCTTGGGTGAGCGCCGTTACACCCAACTATGCATCCGACCAAGCCAGTTTCCTGAATTGCTTGCCCTAAGGCCCGCCAAGGAAACTATGGTCTGCAATACTCGTGCTAGGTGTATACGTGGCGAGTTCAATGGAGGTTCCGATGAACGCAATGCGCTCTGTTATAACCTGCCTGGCGGTGCTTCTAGTCGTTGCTGTACAGGCATCCGCGCAGTCATTCGTGATCTATGACAACGGCCCACTGGTCACTCACCCCGGACAAGGGCCCGGTGGTGCGGACGCCAGTGTGCTGGACACTGCGAACGGGTTGTCCACATTGGGTTTCGGCGCATTAGTGCCGACTGTGGCCGTGGCCGATGACTTCGTGGTGCCGCACGGGCAAACGTGGCTGGTCGACGGCTTCAACTTTTTCGCATACCAGACAGGTGCGGTCGGCGTGTCGATCATGGAGTTGTACATCGCCCTGTATGACCGGGCGCCGAACGAACCGGGAGCCCAAGTGGTATGGGGTGACTTGGCCACGAACGCGGTGTCGGGAGTAACGCTGACAGATATCTACCGTGTGAATGACTTCGATATGACCAATAGTGACCGACGGATACAGCTGATCACCGCCTCGTTCGATCCGATACCGCTTTCAGGCGGCGCCTACTGGCTCGTCTGGCAGTTGTACGGAGAGCTTCCCAGCGGCCCCTGGGTCCCACCCGTGACCTATCCGGGACAGGACTTCTCCGGCAACGCATTGCAACTGGTGAACGGCGTATGGAGCCCTATACGGGATGACGGAACGCTCACGTACAAGGCCGTACCGTTTCAGGTGACCTCGCCGGTGCCTGAGCCGGCC
>CAZHSN010000143.1:1328-9802 GCA_964535125.1 uncultured bacterium | reverse complement strand
CCTCCCACAACCTCTGCCTGCTGACGAGCCAACTCCTGCCCCCCGGGTGGCGATGAGGACCACCTCGTTTGAGCCCTGCCCCGGCATCGCGTGCTACCGAATTGACATCATGCGAACCATCGGAGACGCATCGCTCCAAGTGGACGTCGATACCCTGGTCTTTGACCTCGCCGCAGGCCGCATCCTTAGCCTCGCCGACATCCTCCTACCGTCTCCAGTCTCTCTAGAGGCGGTTTCTGCTATTGCCCTTGCCCAGCTCACCGAAGCACTGTCTGGTGAGGATGAGGCGGCTCACGCCCTCGCAGCCCGGGCCACGGCGCCCTGCCTGGGCAACTTCGCGCGCTTTGTGCTTACCGGCCGATTGGGGTTGGGGCCATCCCCTGCCTGGACCATGATAAACGCCGTGCCCGCCGGGCTGGCGTCGGGAGCCTGGGCGCTGGCACACCAGAAGGACCCGTTCGCCGCCGTTGCCGGCGCCTGGGCCGACACCGCGGCCAGCGCCATGTTGACAGAACATCTGGCGGGCCGCCGGTTTCATCGGGCGTTCTTTCCGGTGCGCGCCGCAGCTTGGATGCTGCGTTATGCACAGGAGGCAACACTCGACTCGCTGCAACGGAAATACCGGGGATGGCTTCGGGATGCGATGGCGATCATGCTCTCCGACAAAGTGGGGTACGATGGCGCCGCCTGGCCCGGTGGATGGGATCACTTCAATGCGGTCAAGGCATGCTTTGCGGCCTGGCAAGCCACCGGAGACGACGGCTACTTGGCCGCGTTTGAACGGGCGCACCGCGTGTACACCATTGACCACGAAGGGATCCGCAGACGGACCGAACTGATCAAGGACCCTGGCGGGTTCGACACCTACTTCGGTTCCTTGCCGATGGGTGTATGGGGTGCGGCCGGACGTCTGGAGGATTGCCGGGCGTTGTTAAGCGCGTCCATTCAGGCCGGATGGCAGAGCGGTTCGCGACCGATGAAAGATCTATGGCATGACGGAGGGAATGGACCCTGGTTCCAGGACGACGCTAACCCGGAGTATGTGGGTCTCGCGCTGCGTGCGTATGGATGGAAGCAAGACCCGCAACCGGTGGCGATGGGCGCTTTTCCCAGGTATGACGAAGCGGGGACGATCACCGTTCCCGGTTATCTGCCGATGCAGAACCCCTGGTTTGCCGGCGGAGACGGACGGGTTCCTGAACTGCCCGTGGAGGATGCGCCGGTACAGCAGCTGCCGTCCCCCGGTGGTGTCCATGCCTGGCGAGTCGACACAGGCGGTCGGTCACACGGCGTCTTGTGGGTACAACTGCAGGGGAGTGCGCGGGTGCAATTGTCGCCCGATGGCCGCACATGGGTGAACGGTGATGTCTGGTCGTCCACACAGATGCGCGAAGCGGCTATCGACTTATCCTGGTGCTGTGGGTCTGCTGATGCCTACCGTCCGATGCCGTCTCTGTATGTCGATGCCCGGGGCCGCACGTCCATGAACCCCGGCTTGGACGCGGATCGGTCGCCGAGGCAGATCCCTGAGAGAGCCTCATGGCGTACAGTGATCGACGTGGGGCCAGCCGCTTCCGTGCGGTTCGAAGTGATTGCGCAGGGTGCGTGGCTGGCCGAGGGCTCGGCGGATGGGAAGACGTGGTGGCCGATGGGCGCGTCGCTGGAGGCGCATCACAAACTGGGTCCTGCATTGACCGCGTTACATTACCCCGAGGCCGCTGCCATTCCGGGTCGGCTGCATGTGCGTTTCACGGCGACCGGCGGCGAAGCGGCGGTCTCACGCATCACACCGTATGTTCGGTATGCGGCCAGACAGGTGTTCGTGCGTGTCAGCGCAGACCGCCGTGATGCGCCGCTGCGGGTTCAGGATGTGCGGGCTCAACGCTGGGGTGCGCCCGAGCGCTGAGCTACCGGCCGCAGCAGCGCTTGAACTTGCGGCCGCTGCCGCAGGGACACGGGTCATTCCGCCCGGCGGTCAGTCCGGGCGGACGGCCCATCACTTCGGCCGGCGCACGCCCCTGCTGGAGCAGCGTCACCATACGGTTCATCGTTGGTTCGATGTGCGAAAAGAACCGCGTGTATCCCGCGCAGAGATAGTTCATGCCCGGTTCGCCGTTGCGGTCTGAAACAAACCGGTCTTTGGGGCAAGCGCCATGACAGGCAAAGCGCCATCGGCACTCCCGGCACTGACCGGGCAGCGCATCGCGTTTCGCGAGTCCAAACCGGCGCTGTTGTTCGGACTCGACCAGATCAACCAGCGGCGTCTCCAGGATGTTGCCCAGCCGATGGGGCGGGTCCACGAAGTGATCGCAGGCGTAGATGTCACCGGTGTGTTCAATGATGAGTGCGCGGCCGCAGACCGGCGCATTGACACAGAGGCTTGCGGGCTCCCCCGTCCAGGTTTGCAGCGCGGTATCAAACTGCTGCACGAACACCGACCCCACGTCGCGCCGGATCCATTCATCGTAGACGCCGCAGAGAAAGGATCCGAATGCCTCCGGTGTGACCGACCACGGGGTCACATCGCCGTTTGCATCGCGTTCCACAATGGGGATAAACTGGACGAATTGCACTCCGGCATCGCGGAGGAATGAGTACACCTCGCGCGGATGCTGCGCATTTCGGGCGTTCACCACGCAGAGTACGTTGAAGTCGACCTGATGCCTCTGCAGCCGTTTCAACGCGGCAAACACGCGTGCGTGGCTTCCGTGTCCGCCGGCGTCTCGTCGCCAGGCGTCATGCATCTCCGCGGGGCCATCCAGCGACAGTCCCACCAGAAATCGGTGCTGGTGCAGGAAGTCGCACCACTCATCGTTCAGGAGTACCCCGTTGGTCTGGAACGCGTTTCCGATGGTCATCAGGGGCGGCTGGTAGCGTTGCTGCAGCTCCACGGCGCGGCGGAAGAAATCCAATCCCATCAGCGTTGGCTCGCCACCTTGCCAAGCGAACATACATTCCCCCGCGGGTTGTGCCTGTATGTACTGGCGGATATAGGCATCTAGTACGGTGTCAGGCATACGGAAGGGGCTATCGGGATACAACTGGGCGCGCGACAGGTAGAAGCAATAGGCGCATCGCAGATTACAGGATGCGCCCGCGGGCTTCGCCATCACATGGAAAGGCGCGGACGCCTTCCGTGCAGACGGTGAACTGATGCGATGATCCGGGGTATTCACGACTTCAGTTTACCGCAGGCAGTTGTTGGGTGCGCGGCAGGGATACAGCTACGCAGCGGCGTATCAGTAGGGCAAGATACCGCCGCGCATCCGATGGCGGTCAGGGAGGCGGGTGTGAGTTCAACACCGGGTAACCGCTTGTTATATGGCTGCGGCATGGTTTGGGCTGCCTGGATCTGGCCTGCAGACCGCAGCAGATGGTCTTACGACTTGGATTCCATGGCGCGTATTCGGGACATGGGCGGCACGCACACGGGCATCAACTTGGCATGGATCGATCTGGAGCCGCAACCGGGACAGTGGTATTGGGACTACGTGGACCATCAGGTGGCCGCCGCGGAGCGGTATGGACTGCGGATGTTCGCTTATATGGGGCTGACTCCGGATTGGGCGATACCAGATCTGGTCGCGCGCTACCACCCGGGTATCGGGTACAGGTTTCCGCCGCCTGAAGAGGCGGTGTATGCGTTTCGTCAGTACTGCCGCCAGGTGGCCCTCCGCTACAAAGGCCGCATCCGTCACTATCAATTCTGGAACGAACCCAACGGATGCAGTTGGGTCAACGATGGCTGCTCCAATGGACATGAAGCGCCAAACACCCGCGCGTTGTATACACGCTGGTTAGTCGAATGGGCGGGAGTGATGCGTCGGGTAGATCCGGATTGCGTTTTGGGACTGGGTGGTCTGGATCTGAACCAGGGTGTGGAGCGCGGGCATGAGTACCTGGAGGGTGTGTATGCGCACGGAGGACGCGACGCGTTTGACGCGGTATCGATCCACCCATACGATGCGAACGGCACGCTGCATCATCAGGCCATCCAGGAGATACGCCGGGTAATGGTGGAGCGCGGCGATGCGCATAAGGGCATCTGGATCAGCGAGTATGGCTGGGCGTTGAAGGATGAAGCGGAGAAGGCGCGTCGGTTGGAGCGTACGCTCAAGGAGTTGGCCAGCCCGCAGTACCGGTACATCACCATGGCGAACTATCTAAGCATCACCGATCCGATGGGAGAACCGGGTTTCGGTCTGTGCGAACGGGATCTCACGCCACGCGCTTCCTATTTGGCGTTCCAGAAAGCGCGGAAGGTACACGGTTCGCGTTAGTAGTCGGCAGAAAAAGAAGCCTGCAGAAGCAGGAATTCCTGCCGCAGCAGGCTAAGATTGCCCGTACAGCCTGCGCTGTATGTCAACCAAGCAAGACAAAAGACAATCTGTGAGGACGCTATGAAAAAACTGATCGAGCAACTGTATTCAGATGGTGTGATCCGGTTGGCAGACAAAGAACATCCTGAGTCTGACTTGATATCGACCTATACGCAGGAGATGTGCAGGCCTGCGACGGCCCTGATCGATGGGCTGCTCAGTAACGCCGTGGTGCATGCTTTGCACTCAATGGGCATCTATGAGCTGTATGCTCATCAGGCAGAGGCGATTCGGGCAGCACTAAGCGGCCAGGATGTCGTTCTCAGTGCACCGACGGCCTCAGGCAAGACACTGGCGTATGCGTTGCCGGTGCTGGAGCGCATGCTGCAAAGGGACGACACCAAAGCACTCGTTATTCATCCGCTTAAAGCACTGGGTGTGGACCAACGGAAACAAGTTGAACACCTGTATTCGAATGTGAACGGTTTGTTTGGCAACTCAGTTCCAACCACTTGGATATTCGATGGTGATACTCCCCAAGATGCCCGAAAAATCATAAAGAACGATCCTCCCAGTATGATATTTACTAATCCTGAGATGCTGCATATGTCGTTCTGTCAGTATAGCGATCAGTGGGCCCGGTTTTTGTCAAAGCTGAGATTCATAGTCATTGACGAAATGCATGAGTATCGCGGGTATTTTGGCGCACAATTTGCGTGTATTATCAAGCGGTTCCTAGCTATTCTGAACTCCATGGGAGTTAAATGTCAGTTGTTCTTGTGCACTGCTACGTGCTCGAATGCGCTGGAGCACGCATATAACCTGACGAATAGGCGTTGTGTATACGTTTCTTCCGGCAGTGATATCCATGCGCGACGCCATTTTATATTCGTTAACTTAAAGACAATACCTAGTTACAAGCAGATGAGGGTGTATCAGTATAGAGTCTCGGATGCGGTGCTGTCCTGTTTGAAACTTGGAATGCGTGTCCTGTGTTTTTGTCAGTCCCGAAAGGCTGTAGAAGAAATATCCAAAATGACTCGGAAAGGGGCATTAAAGAACGGAGTTGTTGACAGCGTGGATACAACCATTGTGCCGTATAGGTCAGGCTATACTGCAGAAGAACGGCGAGAAATCGAAAACAACTTGAAAGCGGGCGTGTGTAAAGCCGTATTCAGCACCAGTGCATTAGAGCTTGGGATTGACATCGGGTGCCTGGATGTATGTGTGCTGGCTGGTTTCCCTAGCAGCGTCTTTTCGGCTTGGCAACGCATAGGGCGTGTCGGCAGATCCTTTGATAAAGATGCGTATATTTTACATCTTGCTCAGAACAATCCGTACGATCAGTTTTATGCAGAACATCTCGAAGAGTTTGTGAATAGACCAGTTGATCGCATATTTGTAGGCTCAGATAATGAAGAAATCATTGCGAAGCATATACCTTATTTGTTGAGAGATGTGCCCGGTCCTTATGACGCGTCCATTTTAGGCAATAGGTTTGCGGAAATGGCGAATGAATATGCTAAACAAGGGGTGCTGTCTGGAGCCATCAGATATCAAAATATAGACATACGAGGTTCGGGTGGAAAAAGGTACACGTTAGTGTGTGGCAAAGAAGAAATTGGCGAAATATCAGCAATGCACGCATTTAAAGAGGCATATATAGGTGCAATATATGTGCATAGAGGCCATAATTACAAGGTGATCACGCACTCGGCAAAAGAGATTATGCTAGAACCTGCACCACATGGGTTGACGACAAGACCAATATGCTACGAGTCAGTGCGCGAATCTGACACGGTTGACGGGTATATTTGGTCAGGCCATTATATTGTTGCCTACGCGAAAATCGATGTGAATAAGGTGCGCAGCGGCTATGTGGTCGAGAATGAGCAAGGAGAGGTCATCGAACGTTATGATGAAGACAATATAGCGCATAACCAGATTGTATACGCAACACGTTTCGAATTCACAAATACCGATTGGGCTGTCGATGACTTCATGACCCTGCAGTATCTATTGGGCGTAGGGGTTCGATTTGTGATCCCATGTGACCGATACGATGTAGACACTTATTGTGATAAGAAGGGTGTCATATATGTATATGAGACGGTACCTGGCGGTATTGGAATATGTAAAGAGATGCTCACTCAGTGGCGCGATGTGTTAAAGTATGGGCTTACCATTGCAGAAAAGTGCGACTGCCGAAATGGATGCCCCAAGTGTATTGGTGGTGCATACCACAAAGCCGAAAAAGTGAACAAAAACCGCGCGACCATGCTTGGCCGGCACATATTGGAGCAGACCGTTGATGTCACTCATTCTTGGGATTCGGATAGACTGATGTTTATGCCCAAGAGCTCCGTGCTGTAGAACTGGGCGATCGAGGGGCGTTTGCCGCTCATTCTGCTTTTACCAGCTCGGGATACCGGTATCATGAACCGCAGGATTCACTGCAGCGGATCATCGGGTTTGAGGAACTGTGCGTATAGCTCTTTAGCGCATTGCGGGCAGATGCCATGGCTGAAGGTGGCGTCGGTGTGGTCACGCACGTAATCTTCCACTTGGTTCCAATAGCCGGCATCATCACGGATCCGCTTGCAGCTGGCGCAGATCGGCACAATGCCCTGCAGGGTCTTGATCTCCTGCATCGCCTGGGTCAACTGCTGCACCTGTTCGGCCAGTTGTTGATTGGCTGCATGCAACTTGCGTTCTGCAGCTCGAATTCTGGAGTTGGCGATATGAGCATAGATCAGGAACGCAGCCATTACGCATGATACGGCGAGTATCGCGATAATCAATGGCCAATAGGCGCGCCAGACTTGAATAAGTGTGATCTGATGCGGCTGGTCATATGGCGGGAGGTGCAGTTCGCGCAGCAGTTGATGCACTGTCGAATAGTCCTGCGGGATCGCCCATCCGGCGCCGCCTGAGGCGACTGCTGCTGGATGACCGGGCGACAGGGCGTAGAGAGCCACCGCCACCTGTTTACTTAACTCGTCAGGCGCGCCTGTGACGGCTGCCAGCGGCCAATCCGGGTACAGAGAGGTTGACAGGAGATAGGGATGTCTTGACTTGAACTTGGTAACCGGATGGATAACACGGACATCGGCCAGATCAATCACGCCGTCGCTGGCCATGGACTCCAATTGCGTGCTGCGTACGGTGCCGGCGTCGAACCGGCCCGCCAGCACTTCACGCACGACGGCATCATGTGTTTTCAGAAACGATACATGTTGTGTGAACGCTTTCAACGGGATGCCCGCGCGATGCAGTTCGCGTGCTGCGGCGAGCCAGCCGCCAAAGGACTGCGGGTCGACCGCAGCAAACCGCACAGAGCGCAGGTCTTGCAGTGTCGTTAGGTCGGTGCGGTCAGCGCGCGTCAAGACAACGCCTCCAAACACAGGTGATGTGTTTGAACCGACCCCGGACAGGCGCGTTACTACGCGATGCGCCAGGCCATGATGTTCCAAGACTGCGTAGAACTGCGGATTACAGACGATAAAGTGCACTTGGCGGGACCGAACCGCAGGGGCCACTTGGTCGAACCCCAACGGAACAATTGTGAACCTCCGGGGGGCCAGGCGCCCGGAGAGATACTCGGCGGTGGGTGTCCAGTCGTGCAGGCATCGCTCTGTCCCGCGATGCGCCAGCACGCCGATGCGGACTACGGTCCCGTTGTCTGTTGAGGGAGCCGCGGAGGCCCATACCGGCATGACAAGCCTCGACAGGCACAGCAGCATGCAGAGCCGCAGGCATGATCGGACGGTGATAGGAAACGGGTTATAGCGGTTGACCGGCAACGGCAGGCTCCTCGTGAGGAACAGGGGATGGCATGACTGATCAAGCAACAGACGTGCCAGATCACATTCTACCTACATTATGTACTGCGACGGGCAGGATGCAGGCAACCCTGCGGAGAACCTCCGGATTGAAGCAGCGAACACAGAGGAGCGGTGGATGGCTGACAACGCACGGATCTTCCTTGAGTCGTTGTGGCTCGGTGACGCGAAACGGCATGGCCTGATCCTTGACGCCGGCTGTCCTGGACTCGAATGGAGCACCGGTGACTTTCTTTGTTCGGACAGGCCGCTTGCCGAATGGGCAGATCTGTTTGAACGGATCTATCTACACCGCGTCCGGGCACACGACCTG
>CAZHSN010000143.1:0-1228 GCA_964535125.1 uncultured bacterium | reverse complement strand
ATGGGCAGATCTGTTTGAACGGATCTATCTACACCGCGTCCGGGCACACGACCTGGCTAACGACGACGCGGTCCCTCACTGTAGCCTCTTCAGCGGCACCGGGTTATTCGCCGCGGCGTTTGGTGCGCCGTTGCATATCATGGAAGACAGTCTGCCACACGCGCTGCCGGCTATTCACAGTGCGGAGGAGTTGAGTCAGCTGCCCCGTCCGACACCCGACTCGGCGCCACTGGACAGGGTGTGGGAACTGGGCCGATTGCTGCGCTGCCGGCTGGGACCGGATGCCCCGATCGGCGTGCCGGACATCCAGAGCCCCTTTGACATCGCCGCACTCGTGTGGCGCAAGGAGTCGTTTTTCGCGGCGATGATCGAAGAGCCGGACGCGGTGATGGAGTTGGTGGACCGGTGCGGTGTGCTGCTGGAGTCGTTCCTGGAGCGGTTCCTGCAGGAACTGGCGCCTGTCTCTCTGGCGCACTGTCCGTACGCGTGGGCGCCTCCCGAACTGGGCTGCTGGCTGAGCGAGGATGAAGCGGGCAGCCTCAGCTGTGCGGCGTTCCGGCGGTTCTGCCTGCCCTGGCTGCAGCGGCTCAGCCGCCGGTTCGGCGGTCTGTTCATGCACTGCTGCGCCGCCGCGGATCATCAGTATACAGAGTTTCGGCGCATCGAGAATCTGCGCGGGTTGAACCGTGTTTGGCAGGCGCCCGGTCCCGGTCCCGCCATTGAGACGTTCAGCGGTCACACGGTGCTGATCCAGGCTTGGGAACCGCTCGAGTCGATCCCCGCCTATCTGCGGCAGGCGCATCCGGATACGCGGTTCCTGTTCGTTCTGGGTACAGCGGAACTGTCGGACGTCGCCGCGCTGGCCGATCGCACCCGGGAGGTGATGGGGTAGGCGCCTCGACTCAGCGATGGCCGGCCCATTCAGCCAGCCCGGCATCGCTTGGGATATCCTGTATTCGGCGCGGGAGGGCCGGGGGATGGCGTTGATTGAGGTCGACCAACTCAGCAAGACGTATACCACGCATCGCAAAGACCCGGGAACGCTGGGGGCGATCCGCAGTTTAGTGACGCGGCAGCGGGTGGATGTGCATGCGGTGCGCGGGGTTTCGTTTCAGGTGGAGGAGGGCGAACTGGTGGGGTTTCTGGGCCCTAACGGCGCCGGTAAGACCACCACGTTGAAGCTGCTCTCCGGCATCCTGTATCTCAGTAGCGGCGTGGCGGGGGTGAT
>CAZHSN010000142.1:0-9965 GCA_964535125.1 uncultured bacterium | reverse complement strand
GTCGCTGATCGGACTGCGCACACCCTCATCTGATGTGTATGGCCAGATAACTATCGACTCACAACCGCTGACCGGATTTGACAAGGCCTATGTACAGATATGGGATCCGAATGTAGCCGACCACCCGGTTGAGCGGTTCATCACACCGCTGACCCCCGATGGCGACTATGCGGTAACCGTATACAGCCTGCCGCCGTATACGGTGAGGATCGGCGCTCCGCATGCGTTATGGACCCGTCAACCGGCCTATGCGACGTTAAACCATATCGACGCTCATCTCATCAACGGCGATGCGGATGGAGACAATACGATTACCTTGTTCGACTATCTGGTACTCGATTCTGCCTTCGGCACAGCCAATCCTATGGCGGATCTGGATGGCGATGGCCAGGTGACTCTCTTTGATTACCTGATCATCGACCGCAGCTTCGGCGCAATCGGCGACTAGAGGTTACCAGACGGAGTGTATTACCTCAGTCTGGCCCACAGACTGAGGTAATATACTTGTAATATCGATGCCTGCACCCAAACATACAGGTGCATCGCGTACCGGCTACGGCATCAAAACCGCAAGAAGGAAATCCCCATGAATTTGAAAGTCGCAGGAGTGTGCTGTTGCATCATGACAGTGACAACCGGATGCCAGGCAGAGCCCGTGGCAGATGTCTTCGTCGAGAGTCCGCACATCCGTGTCGGTGTCAACACCCGATGGGGCGGCGCTATTACGTATGTCGCCACGCCAAACGGTCCGAACATCATTAACTCGGCGGATCTGGGCCGGCAGATACAGCAGTCGTATTACTCCGGGCCGCCGAACTACCAACGGGCGGGCAAAGAAAAGAGTCCCCATTGGGCCTCGTTCCCGTGGAATCCCATCCAGACCGGTGACGCGTACCACAACGGCTCAAAAGTGCTGGAGCACCGAGTTCAGAATGGCGAACTCTATGTCAAGACCATCCCGATGTTGTGGCCCATGAACAACGACCCGGGCGAGTGCATCATGGAGACATGGATCAAACCCCTTCCTGGCGGGGCCAAGTTCCGGTATCGCGCCCGGTTGACCAACCAACGCAGTGACACCACGCAATACCACGGCAGCGCGCAGGAGGTACCGGCGGTCTACACAAACGGCCCATGGCACCGCCTTACTGCCTATATTGGAGACCAGCCGTTCACAGGCGGCGCGGTGTCAGAGATACGGAACGATCACCGGGAGGGTTGGCCCTGGGTCAACTACCTGCCCACCGAGGGTTGGGCCGCTCTGTTGAACGACCAGGGAACCGGCATCGGCGTGTGCGTTCCCCACGCCATGGAGTTCCACGGCGGCTTTTCCGGCCGGCGGGGAGAGGGCGGCGAGAAGTCGGGCAACACGGGCTATATGTCACCCATCACCACCGAGATACTGGACCACAATATCGTCTATGAATACACGTGCGTCTTTGTGGTGGGCGATGTCGACGCCATCCGCACGGAAGCCCGCCGGTACGCACAGAAAGGCCTGCCTGCCTGGGATCTCAGCACGGCGCGCCACGGCTGGCATTATGCCAATGGCAAAGATGCGGGTTGGCCGCTGGAGGGAAGAGGGCTTACCGTGATCGCCAACAAGCCGGGTGACCCCGTGCGGGTGATCGGGCCGTTCACATTCTGGCGCTCCGAGACCGCCGGCACGCTGCGCCTGCGCGTGACCTCCCGAACAGCCGGCGAGATCAAGGTCTTCTGGCGCGGGATGCCTCCGCAAGCTGCCAGCACACGCCCCAGCCAATGGACCGCCTGGCGGAACACCTGGTGGGAACCAAACCGTTCCGTCACTGTCCCGCTGCGCGCGGGCGCCAATCAATGGATCACCGTGAAGCTGGCTGGACAGCCCGGATACGAAGGCGGGCTGACCGGCCTAGCGCTGGATGTACCCGATGGGTTGAGCATTCACGCCATCCGACTGGCCAAGTAGACCGCTGCGCGCATCGCTCCCGGGCGCTTCATAACGCCCGGGAGCGCGCATGTTTCCTAGGATGTGCAGCCGGCAACCAGTACCACACGGGCAAAACGCCGCCTGAGATAACCTGTTACATTCTGTTTGGTGTACTCAGCTGCCAGCAAGACGGCGCGCAATGCCGGCGTAACCATCATAGCTATCCATCTGGCGTGTGTGGGTTCGTGAGCGCCCTGTCAGCAGCAAGCACATAGGCGCCGGTTCTGCATGCAGCCGTATCCACCAATACGGTAATGCGCCCCCTAGTCGGTTGCGCAGCGCTATCCGGTCATCAACGGAAACCTTCCATTTCTGGCAACGCCAAGCTGCGTTGGTTACCACATGTAACACCGGCCGTCGCCGGGCGAGTGTACCAATGCCGGGTGAGGACCAAGTCGCGAACGCGGACTGCATCGTCAGCCAGATCGCATGCATTCCGATGTGCCGTCAGCCCGCTGTATCGGGACTGCGCCGGCTCACCGCCGTGGCCATCGGTGTAGATCAAGCGTTTCATGCCTCCAATGCGGCTGTCTTATCCACTTGGGCGTATTCCCGTGTATACTGCAAACATAACTAACTCGTGTTAGTTTCTTGTTGTCAATACGGAGGGAGCCAGATGCAGACATACACAACGCTGACCATCCGCTATCGATCCGCCGAACCCGGCGTCATGTGTCTGATGATTGATGGCCGTTGCATCGGTATGGCGCCCTGCTTCCCGACAGCGGATCTTGATGGCCTCTATCGTCATGTACTGCCAGGCGCTCATCAAGTGGACCGTTTATCAATCAGAGGTCACAACTGCTCACCCACATTGATCGACTACACGACCGCCTTGCGTTCGAACGGTTCCGCGGGCACAAGGCGTGAGGTCAGGACTGGACAGACATCACTCACCGTCTCTGGCGCAGACGGCCGTATGGCCCTCAGGTGGTCATCAGGCGCATGCATCACTGACTGGTTCGCCCTCGCCCGATTGACTGGCGCCACGCTGCTCAGTTCAGACTATGTCAGTGCTGCCACATGCTGTGAGCGGTTCCGTGACACACACGGACGCGGTTGGCTGTGTACCGTCACGCGACATGCTCCCGAACTGCCGGCGATGGTTCAACGCGTCTGGCTCTATGAGGGCACGCAATGGGTCGCCGTACAGGCATCGCTGTTGGCTGATGATGACACAGAGATTGAGTGCGGTCTGTTTTCACCCCTTACCAGTGTGACGCCCGACGCGGTGCGGTTGCCGGGCGGGTCACTCGCGCGTTCGGTATGGATGCCGTTCAAGAACGACACATGGGACGAACGCCCCCAAACTCGCTCCGTGGACAGCGGTTCGACCAGCTATCAGATTGGCGGCCTGCTGTCGGACGGAGACGCGCCGGGAGCGCTGATCATCGGTGATCCGGACCAACGGCTTTGGAAGACCGGGATCACAACGGGAGGATCTGACGGCAGACTCCTGGTTCTGACCGTTTACGGCGGCGCCGCGTCTCCTGAAGCCACTGGAGATTACGATACGCATACCCCGCTTAAGGGCTCAACGATTGACTCGCCGCGTGTATGGATCGGCTGGCATGACGACTGGCGTGATGGGTTGGAGTCGTTCGGCGCTGTGTGCCACAAGATGCACCCTCCTGTTACCTGGTTAGGGACCGCCCCCATCGGATGGAGCAGTTGGGGGGCGTATCACACCTCGATGCAGTTCCACGATGCCATCACCAGCGCGCGGTATATGCACCACGAACTGCGCCCTGCAGGTTATCAGGCGTCAGACGGCTCACAGAACATACATTTGGATGCCTGGTCCACCCGAGTGGAAGAGCGCATTGGAGAGTTCCGCAGCTTATTGACGCGCCAGAATCAGACTCTGGGAGCGTATGCCTGCCCATTTGCGTACTGGGGAGACGACATGGATGCACGCGTTTGGGGCATCCCGTCCGAGTACCGATGGGGCGATGTAGTACAGCGCTTGCGCGACGGCCGCATCCATCCCAAGCTCAACGGCGGCTATTACCCGGTTGACCCGACACATCCGGCTATACGCGAGTCCATACATGATCTGTTCTCACGCTTTAAGCGATGGGGTGTGCGCTATGTAAAGCTGGACTTCATGCTCGGCGGGTGCTGTGAAGGCCGTCGCTATCTGAACCACATACGCACCGGTTTGCAGGCATTTGCGTACGGCATGCAGATGATCCAGGAGGAGTCCGTCTACCCCGATGGCAGCCGGATGTTCCTTCAGTTGGAGATCGGCCCGCTATTCCCGGGCGGGTATACACACAGTCATCTAGTCACTTCTGATATCCACCATACAGGTGCGTTTCTCAACCACTTTATACTGTCAGCCGCGACGTGGCACTGGTGGCGTGCATGGCGGATGAACCAGTATAACGACGCCGGTATCTTCACCCTTGAGCAAAATGATGGTATTCCGCTGGAAAACGACGCTCTGGCGCGCAGCCGCCTCACCGCGATGGTCGTACTCGGGTCACCGTTGATTGTCTGCATCGACCCACGGCGCACCGATCAGACGGCGGCAGCCAAAAGGGTGCTTTGTAATACACTTGTCAACCGCCTGGGTGCACAGGCAAGGCCATTTAGACCATCACACCCTGGATCTGGGTCAACACCGTGCGACGTGTTCACACGCGCAGACCAGGACCACTACTGGGTGGCGGTGTTCAACCTCAGCGACAAACGGACCCAACGGGATATCGATCTCAAGACGTTGGGGATCCATTGGCCTCGTGTTGCGCAGTGTGAAGAGGTCTGGACAAACATGAAGACGCCAGTATCCAGACGCCTATGTTGCGTGCTGGATCCAGATGACTGCGCCCTGTTCCGATTCACAACAATTCGCGGAAGATAGCGTGCGGAACGTATTGACAAGCGCTGCGATGTAAGATAACTTAACAGCAGTTAGTAACTCGTGTTAGCTCACGGAGATCAACCAACATGGCAAAACGAGTCACACGCAATGATGTAGCGAAGGCTGCAGGCGTATCCCCCACCACGGTGTCGTTCGTCTTAAACGGCCGCACGGAGATGTCCATTTCAGAGGAGACCGCACAGCGTGTGCGTGACACCGCTCGTCTCATGGGTTACGCCCCGAACCGCGCGGCGATGGCGCTGCGCAGTGGACGCGCCAATACGGTGGCTCTGTGGATGTCCGTATTGTGTCCCACCTATTATTCACAGATCATCGACCAGACTCAGCGTCTGGCTTATAACAGCGGATATGACATGATGATCACTGACACCGCTGTGGTGCGCGACCGCGATGAGCATTTGCGCCGCCTGTCTCAGTGGACGGTGGATGGTATTCTGGCATTCGACTCCGTGCGTTATGTGCTGGAGTATATGCAGCGGTATGCCCAAGCGAATATACCCATCGTGACGATGGGCGCTGACACCGCGCAACACCTGGACCACGTACACATGAACCTGTACCCGGGAGCCAAGCAGGCTGCCGAGCATCTGGTTGCCTGCGGATGTCGCAGTATAGCGTTTATCTGTGATCAGTACGGTGTGGACATAAGCGAACCCCGCTACCGAGCTTATCAGGAAACGATGAGCGAGGCAGGCTTGGAACCCGCCGTTGTCGTTCTCCCCGGACGCACCCGGCAATCCGCTTGGCAAGCGTTCCTGAACTGGCTCGACACCAATCCCTGTCCTGAGGGCCTGATGGCCTATAATGACGAGATCGCCATAGGATTGCATCGCGCCCTTTGGGACCGCGGTGTCCGCATGCCGGATGACGTCTGCCTGGTAGGGCACGACGGTATTGTTGACGTCGACTATCTGGAGCCGCGCATCAGCACCGTGGTGTTACCTACAGACGCAATGTGCCAGCACGCATGGCAACTGCTGCTTGACCGAATACAAGTCCCTGATCTACCCATCCGTGAGGTCGAACTCATCACGAGGCTACGGACTTCACAATCATCGGACCGGACATAGCGCTCATCCCCACATACACCTGACGTCTCAGCTCAACACACAAAGGAGGACATCTCATGAGACGGCATTCCATCCCGGGTTTCACACTGATCGAGTTACTCGTCGTCATCGCGATCATCGCCATCCTTGCGGCCATTCTGTTCCCGGTATTCGCACGAGCACGTGAACAAGCCCGCAAAACGACGTGCCTATCCAACTGCAAACAGATCGGCACTGCGATGATGATGTATGCACAGGACTATGATGAGCAGTATCCCCTGCCGATTCTATGGTACGCCCCTGCCGGGGAGGTATCCGGATGGACACGGACATGGACAGGGTTTGACTTTGATTTACGTCCATGGGAAGACGCGTTGTATGCGTACGTCAAAGCCATGGCGGTCTTCGCCTGCCCGGCGCGCCCCAAAGATGGAACCGAAGACCGATACTGGCCTCCCAAATGGAAGCATGCTGTCGGATATGCCATGTACCAGGACTCCGGCCGGAACAACTTCTCCATGTCGGCATATGCCAGTCCCGCAGACGGCGTGCTGATCGTCGAGTCTACCGGTGGCACGATCAACATGGACGTCACCAACCTTCTGTGGTACGGAGGTTACATCCCCGAATATGTATCTGCAAAGCACGGGGGTATGAGCAACTACATATTCGCCGATGGCCACGCCAAGGCCCACAAGTTAAAGCAGACTATCGTACCGAAACTGAAATGGAATCCCAGCGAGGAGTATCCGTTCATGGTGGACTACTGGGGTAATGTCTGGGTCAACAGCGAAAAAGAGGCTCAAGACTATATGCTGAGTCAGTTGAACCCCGACTACCAGAATCTGTAAACCGGACACCGTCAAGCCGCGCATCGCCCTTACGAAAAACCGGAGTCACGCATTCAGCGTGACTCCGGCTTGTCCAGTTCAAGTATCAGCCGCGCGATTTCAGCGCGGGGCAGGCGGCGCCGGCCTCGGTCCGCCGGGGCCTCCGCCCATCATGCCTGCGGGCATGTCGGTCTTCTTGTAACCGGCCGGCAGGTTGAACAGACTGTCGGCAGGAGCGCCCAATTTGATATTCGTGTACTCCATGCGGACCTCCGCCGGTTTGCCATCCGGTCCTTTCACATTGGTGATCATGCGAATGGGAAAGCCGAGTACATTGCTGACCCATAGCGTCTGCGTGGCCTGTCCGCCAGCAACGGTGAACTTGTCACACTGATGGCCGTTGATCTTCTCAGAACCGACCTTCTTCACTTTGGCCTCTTTGGGCATCATCTTGCGCCAGTTTTCGGGAGCGACATTCTGCCCTTCAGGGATCGGTTGCTCGACATACGACTTCTGATCGGGAGAGATCATCCATACCTTTTTCAGATCACCGCGCACGATGATGATCTGCTTGCCCATCGGCGAGTTGATCTCCGTACGCTGCTTGTTGCCTTTCCGGGCGGTCTTCCCGGTTATCTGCATCGCACCCGCCGACTGGGTCATGTCAGCAGTAAAGTCTTTGGCCTGCGCCATGCACACCGTGGCGGTGAACACCAGCGCAGCCAGCGCCAATAACACGCGTTTCATGCGGTTCTCCTTTGGTCGGTCCAATCGCGGCGCGGCTGCGTCGTGATGGCCACATGATATATTGTAGGCCTAAACGCGCGGCACCGACCTGTTCAGGTGCGGTCGCGCAGCAGGCGTTGGCTGTTGGCATCGAGTGCATCCACATCAGGGATATCAAACCGGCGGCCTTCTACGTCGGTTATCATCAATGCGCCACTGTGCGGCTGTTTGATGCTTTCGGAATGCTTCACCACGAACCGCATCGGCCCCCGGTTGGTCTCCACGCGCCATTCTACAATCTCGATGCGTTCTCGCGGGGACAACTCCCGACACTCCAGTATCCGCGTGATCACAGGCGTCACATAGCGTTGGTCCAGTTCCGCTTCAATGGCCAACCGGGACGGCTCCGGCACATCGTCCAGCCGTTCGATCCAGCACAACTCCACGCGACCGGTGTCGTCCAGAATCGAAATCCAGCGGCGCCACTCGCTCAGCGGATACATCCGCACCGCGATGACCGGTATCCACTCCTCTGCCCCCTCGGGTTTCAGACGCAGCCGCCCCTTGGCGAACTCAAGCAGATCCCCTGCCTTCAGGTGGCGCCCCACGGCAGGATCGGCATCCGGGTCCAGCGGTTTCACTTCAGCGCGTGCATGCCCGCTGGCATCACCGCCCGCCGCGGGTGGCGCTCCCGAATGCCCACCGTTATGTCCGTGTCCGTGATGCCTCATCCGATGGCTACCTCTGCACCGCGTGTACGCGGGAGACCTCCTGATACATGGTCACCAGACGTTTGAACTCCCCGTCTTCTTTTGTCTGCAGTTCATCATGGGTGCCCACTTCCATGATCTCACCCTGTTTCAGCACAATCAACCTGTCCGCGTTTTTCAACGTGGACAAGCGATGGGCAATGGCCACCGTTGTGCGACCGCGTATCAGCCGGTCTATGGCTTCCTGGATCTTTTTCTCGGTCTCCACGTCAACAGAAGAGGTGGCTTCATCAAGGATCAAAATGCGTGGATCGTGCAGCACCGCCCGCGCAATCGCCAGCCGCTGCTTCTCACCCGCGGACAGGCCCTGTCCCCCTTCGCCGATCAGCGTCTCATACCCGTCCGGTTTCTGCACGATGAATTCATGCGCGTTGGCGATGCGCGCCGCGCGGATCACTTCGGCTCGCGTAGCGCCGGGGCGTGCGTAGGCGATATTGTCCGCGATAGTGCCGCTGAACAGGAACGTGTCCTGCGGCACCAACCCTATTTGACGACGCAGGTCCTCCATCCGGTACTCCTGAATGGGCTTTCCATCAATGAGCACGCTGCCCTCTTGGGTCTGGTAGAACCGGCAGATCAGATTGATTACAGTGCTCTTGCCGGCGCCGCTGTGTCCCACCAACCCGATCATCTCGCCCCCGTCGGTGCGAAAACTTACCGACTTCAACACCGGCCGGTGCGGTTCATATCCGAATGTGACATCACGGAACTCCACCCGCCCTTCAATGCGCTCTACAGGCTGCAGATCGCGCGTCGCTTCCGTCTCGGGTTGTGTGTCCAGCACCTCAAAGATCCGTTCGGCGGCCGTCATCGACCGTGTGAACCAGTTCATCAGCATCGAAAGCGCCTGCAGCGGCCGGTAGAACATACCCACATACGTGATGAAGGCGATGAGGGTTCCCACAGTCATACCCTCAAACAGCACCATACGCCCGCCCACATACCAGACGGCCATGGTTCCCAGCGTCATCAACAGCGAGATCCCAGAGAACACAAATGCCCATCCGCGCTCGGCCTGCACACCGGCTTCCGCCAGAGCGGCGCTGCGAGCGTCGAACCGGCTGATCACCCTGTCTTCCTGTGCGAACGCTTTCACCACGCGCAACCCGTTGAGGCTTTCGCTCAGAATCGAGTTCACCTGCCCCCAACGGCGGAACAGCCGGCGCATATAGCGACGCATGAACCGGAAGAACCGCTGTGCCGCGATCGCCACCAACGGCGCCGGAAGCATCACAACCAGCGCCAGCTTCCAGTTCATTATGAACAGCATGACGCCGATACCCAGCAACAGCAACAGGTTTATCGCCAGATCCTGCGATCCCCACACCAAGAACTGCTGCAGATTGCCGGTGTCTTGGTTCACGCGACTGATGACCGTTCCCATCTGCTGTTTGTCAAAATACCCCAGTGACAGGAACTGCAGATGCCGGAACAACCGCGTGCGGATGTCATGCGTCAATCGATTACCCAGCCATGCGCTGAGCCAACCGCTGATGGCGCCCAGCACGTGTACCAGCACCTGCACGGCGACGAACACGCCGGTCAGGATGGCCAGCATATGCATGCGGTCATCTACAGGCAACGGCTGGGCAGGCGCCAGCACACGATCCATCAAGGGTTTCTGCAGGTAAGGCGGCGCCAGCCCCAGCGCGGTGCTGATAAAGGCCAGCAACGACAGCACCGCAGCTTGCGGCCATACGGGTTTCAAGAAACTCACCAGCCGGAGCATCGTGC
>CAZHSN010000141.1:0-10080 GCA_964535125.1 uncultured bacterium | reverse complement strand
GTCCACGCGGTGACCTTGCTGCCGGACAACCCGGAGTGCAGGTAGATGCACCCGCCGTGATGGCCGTAGTTCATGCTGACCAGATGCGGCGGCCCGTCGCGCCGGGCGATGGCCAGCACTATATAGAGGCCGGAGGCCAGGATCGCGCTGATTGCGTCGGAATCCGACACCGTCGGATGATGTAACATAACCCCTCCGTGACTATACTTATGATGTATGGTAACCCGATCGGCCGCATCACACAAGCCAGGCATGATGGTATGAAACAGGATCCCTACTCAGAACTCCAAGTCACACCCGACACGCCATTTCATGACGTTCAGCGTTCTTGGCGGGCGTTGGTAAGGGAGCATCATCCGGATCGGCTTGATGCTGAAGCAGACCCGGCCGGCTGCCGCGCGGCCCATGAACGGCTGTTGCGGCTGAACGCCGCCTGGGAAGAAGTGAAGCGGCAACACGAACAACTCGCCCGTTACCAGTTGCCGGTAAGCCCGGTTGATGCGGATGGGTGGCCGCGTACCCGCTGTGCCCGCCGTGTCCAGCAGCTTTCGGGCGACACCAGACAGGCGCTTCGGATGTTGGCGCGCATCACGCCTGCATCCTGTCGGATAGAGCATCCCTGGCGTGTGCAGCGCTATTCGGAAACACTGGTTGTGGCCGGCGCCGCGGCGCTGGCTGCGGCGCTCTGGTGGCAGGGGTATCGGGAGATGGCGTGGCTGGGAGGGATTGGTACCGGGTTGTACACGCTGGTCCGCTGGGTCGCGCGGCGTGGCCGCATAGGAGACATGGTGTTGGTCGCTGCGGACTACCTGATACTGATCCGTGATGGGTGGTTGTGGACACTGCCGGCAGCGGAGATCACCTGCCATGATCGCCCGAACCGCCATGCGATGGTGCTGTGTTGCCAGCGCAGGCTGCACGGCCCCATTTATGCTCCCTCCCATCGCCTGCAGGCATTGTTACGGGCGATTGAGCGCGCCGCCTGGTGTGGCGTCCGAAATGATGGCGTACTGACCAGTCATGAGATGGAGCAGTCATCCTATCTGCGCATGTTGCTGTCCGATGCCCAACGGTGAACCATCGGCCCGCATATCCCGTCTGTATGGTAGACGCAAGCGTTACTGCGTATCTCGCTTCGAGGTGTGGCTGTGAACCCCAACACGGCATCTGATCAACCGGCAAAGCCCATGGTGTATCAGGTCGATCTCAGTACATTCCGTCCGGACAGCGCGGTTATCTCCCTGGCCCCGGGCGAATACGCGCTGCGGAATCAGGTGCTGCCGTTGGCGGAGGACGGCGATACGCTGGTCGTTGCGGTGGGTAACCTGGACAACATGGCTGCCGCCAACGATTTGGGCGTGCTGCTGGGAAGGCCGGTGCGTGTGGTGCTGGTGGAACCGGCGGCGTTGCGTGCGCAGATAGAAGAGTACTTTCTGGAGCAGATCCTGGCCGGGTTAGGCGGTGAGGAGAACGGTGTTGATGTTGATGAAACGACCGACCTCGCCGACCTGGAAAAGATGGCAGGCGAAACCGCTGTTGTTCAGATGGTCAATGCCATCTTTGCTCAGGCGGTACGGGATGGCGCCAGTGATGTGCACGTCGAGCCTTATGAGCGCGAGGTGGTCGTGCGCTACCGGATTGACGGTATGCTGGCGGAAATGATGCGTCCCCCGCGCCGGATGCATGCCGCATTGGTGTCGCGTATCAAGATTCTGGGCGAAATGAACATCGCAGAGCGCCGTCTGCCTCAGGATGGACGTATCAAGGTGACCATCGCCGGACGGCCGATCGATGTGCGTGTCTCAATCGTGCCCACCGTGTTCGGCGAACGCGTCGTGATGCGAATCCTGGACAAGTCGACCGCGCTGCTCGGGTTGGAAGAGTTGGGCATGCGTCCCGACACGCAGACTCGGTTCCGGGCGTTGATCTCTCAGCCGCATGGGATCATTCTGGTGACGGGGCCTACCGGATCGGGTAAGTCCACCACGCTGTATGCCGCGCTTCAGGAGATCTGGTCGCCGACAACCAACATCCTGACCATTGAAGATCCGGTGGAATACCGCATCAACGGCATCGGGCAGATACAGGTGCGCCCGGCAATCGGTCTGACGTTTGCCAATGGCTTGCGCAGCATCGTCCGTCAAGACCCGGATGTGGTGATGGTCGGGGAGATTCGTGACCACGAAACCGCGGAGATCGCCATCCATGCGGCTCTGACGGGCCACCTGGTGTTCAGCACCCTGCACACCAACGACGCGGCGGGAGCGGTCACGCGCCTGCTGGATATGGGTGTGGAACCCTACCTGGTCGCCAGTTCGCTGATCGGTGTGGTGGCGCAGCGGTTGGTGCGCCGTGTCTGTCCCGAATGCGCCGCTCCGGTTACGCCGGCCCATGATCTGCTCGCCTCCATCGGTATCGGCGAGGAGGAAGCCCGGGGCGCGACATTCCGTAAAGGGACGGGGTGTGATAACTGCCAGGGAACCGGATACCGCGGCCGGCAGGGATTGTATGAAATGATCGTCGTCGATGAGACGGTGCGACAGATGACCGTGCAGCGCCGCAGTGCCTCCGACATCAAGAACCATGTGGCCGGGCTGGGTTACATGCGGACGCTTCTGGCGGACGGCCGGATGACAGCCATGGAAGGCCGTACGACTGCCGAAGAGGTGCTGCGGGTCTGTCAGCGTGAGGACTTTTAACGATGCCTCGCTTTGGTTATACAGCGCTGGACGCAACCGGGAAGCGGATCACAGGTCAGGTGGAGGCTGCGGATCAGGAAGCCGCGGTGGCGGCCGTCAACGCCCGGGGCGTGTTTGTTGTCGAAATGAAGGAGGATGCGTCGACTGCCGGCGGGCGGGCCATCAAGCGCGCACGCATCTCCAAGTCCGAATTGGCCCTCTTTGCCCGCCGTCTCGCCGATCTGTCCAACGCGGGGCTTCCGCTGGATCGCGCGCTGCAGGTGATCAGCGAACAGACCGAGAACCAGGCGCTGGCCACCGTGATCGGCAGCGTTCTGGTTGAGGTACGAGGCGGTCTGTCGGTATCGGCTGCCCTGGCCATGCATCCCAAGGTGTTTCCCGACGTGTTCGTACAAACGCTGAAAGCCGGTGAAGCCAGCGGTCAGTTTGGCCCGGTCGCCACTAGGCTGGCGGAACTGCTGGAACGCGAGGTCGCTCGGCGGAGTCAGTTGGTGTCGGCGCTGGTGTATCCGTCCATACTGGCGCTTACCGCGGTGGGTGTGGTGTTTTTCTTAATGTTCTTCGTGGTTCCTCGGCTTTCGGGTGTGTTCAAAGATCTGGGCAGCGATCTGCCGTTCACCACACGTATGCTGCTGGCCAGCACAGAGGGTGTCATGGCTCACTGGCCCGTCGTGGTGGGCGTGTTGATCGGTCTGGTTGTCGTATACCGGCTGTGGGTCCGTTCAGAGCGCGGAGCGGCCTTGCGGGATGCCTGGATACTGAAGCTGCCGCTTGCCGGTCCGGTGGTGACCAAGTCGGTGGTGTCACGTTACGCCATGGTACTGGGGACTCTGGTGTTCGGCGGGGTGCCCATACTTGAGGCGCTGCGGCTTGCCGGGATGTCAACCGGTAACCGGGTGTTTCAGACCGGTTCCGAGCAGTTGGAAGGGTTGGTACGTGATGGTAACCCGTTGGCGGAAGCGATGAAGCAGGTGGGCGGGTTCCCGCCTGTGTTGACGCATATGGTCGCCATCGGCGAAGAGACCGGTAACCTGCCGGATATGCTGGAGCGGGTCTCGAACAGCCTGGACTTCGAAGTTGATACCGGCTTGCGTCGACTCATGTCGATGGTGGAGCCCGTCATTGTGTTGGGAATGGGCGTGTTTGTGGGATTTGTCGTCCTGTCTGTGCTGTTGCCGATCTATGAAGCACAGAACCTGGTGAAATAGCAGTTATCTCAGGCCGGTAAGCGGCCTTCACGCACGGGAGGTGTGACATGATGACTCGATGGACTGGTTCACGGCGTGCCTTTACGCTGATCGAACTGCTGGTGGTTATCTTGATTCTGGCGGTGCTGGCTGCGTTGATCGTTCCGCGGGTTATCAACCGTGCCGCCGAAGGTAAACGCGCCAAGGCAGCGGCCGACATGGCCACCCTCAGCAGTTTGCTGCAGCAGTTCCGCGTGGACACCGATCGGTTCCCTACCACAGAAGAGGGGCTCAATGCGTTGCGCCGACGCCCCGCCGATGTCCAGAACTGGAAGGGACCCTACACCACGAAGGCAATCCCAACCGACCCCTGGGGCAATGAATACATGTATGAGTATCCAGGGCCGGACGGCGAGGACAGCTTCCTGTTGATCTGCTTTGGTTCGGACGGACAGCCGGGAGGTGAGGGCGATGCGTCCGACATCATCGAAGGGGCCGATGAGGAATAGCCGTGGTATGACATTGATGGAAGTGTCGGTGGCTCTGGTGGTGCTGATGCTGCTGGTGGCGCTGATCGTTCCTGTTATGCCCGGCATGATACGGACCGCCAACGAACGGGCTTTTCGTACCCGCCTGGAGGATACCGTAGCGGCCGCACGCGCGATGGCGCGCAGCGGTCAGGGAGCGGTCGCTGTTAGGTTGTCAAGCGCCAGAGGCCCTATCGAGGTGGTCCGTTATCCCACCGCGTCCACCGGAGGCGCCATTGATCCGGTCACGTTGCAGAGAGTGCGCATCCCGGACGGCTTAAACGTGGTGCGGGCCTATATCGATGACCAGGAGACACCGGTGGATGACTGGATGGTATCGTTCACACCCTTCGGCCTTTCCCGCCATTCCCGGCTTTGCTTCGGTGTCGGTGACTCCCCTGAGTGGACGCTGGTGACCACAGCAGACGGCGACAGTTATACCGTCAATGGACTTCCTGCCGCCATAGAGGCCGCCGATGTTTGGTGGTCCGCAGGTGAGTTGGCGCCGCGCGCGGAGATCACCACGCCATGAAGCGCGCGTTTACGCTGGTTGAGGTGGTGGTGGCGTTGGCGCTTGTCGGCGTCGGACTCACCGCCGTGTCCGCCTCACTCGGAGCCATTACACGCGCATACGGCTCTCTCCAGATGGCAGATCGGGTACATCGCGCCGCCGTATCTGTCTACGAGGAGATCGTGTCTCGTGACGAACCAACAGGCGATGCGTTGGACGGTTCACTGCTAGTTGATGGACGCACTGAGGTGATCTGGTCGGCCCAGGTGGAGACCACCGCGCTGGCTGATGTAGAGCGTCTGACAGTGACCGCCCACCCTGCCGGCCGGAATGAGCCGTCGGTGGTGGTCAGCGGCGTGTTCTGTCCGCCTGACGTAAGCATCACCACAGAGATGCCCGCGCCATGAACCGCTCGCTTGGAATATCGCTGTTCGAGTTGCTGGTAGTGATTGCACTCACCATGGTGGTCGCCATGGCTTCGGCTGCCGTGCTGATACCGGTATTACAGGCGGAGGGGCGCTTCCGGGAGCGCGACCGGGAAGCGATGCGGATCAACCGCTTCCATTACGACTTGGAACGCTGGATCCGGTCGGCTATCCTGCCGGCCGATGGGCGGCAAGGCTGGTTTCGCGCCACCAGTTCCGATGGCAATCGTATCGATACACTGTCGTTTACCGCACTGACTTCTCCGGTGGATCTCTCAATACTGATTGACGATGCAGAAGAGGAGTTCGAGACGGCCAATCAGCAGTACGGCGTGCGAGGCGGCATCAGTGAAGTCGGGATCAGCCCGGTCGCTGTCGGCGCACACGCGACTGGCGAGGGGTTGTTTCTCCGTCTCCAAACGCCACCCGATGATGACCCCGAACTGGGTGGTCAGGAGCGCCTGTTGTTCCCAGAGGCGCTGTCATTGCGTTTGGAGTTTTTCGATGGAGTGGAGTGGCTGGAAGAGTGGGACACCGATGCGATGGCAACCCCGGCCCTGCCGCGCGCGGTGAGGTTGTACTGGTGGCTGGAGGATGAAGATCCGGATACCCATATGCTGACGGTGACGCTGCCCAATGCCCAGCCGACGAGTCAGCAGCAGACCACGGTGGTGACGCCATGAGACATCGGGGCGCGGCGTTGTTGATCGTGCTGGTGGCCCTGGCCATCGGTGTCGCGGCGGTGGGCGCCGTTGCGGTGGCGTTTCGCTCGGTGGCGTTGCGGCACTGGGCGCAGCGCAGTGAGTCGCGCGCCCGGATCGCCGCTCAGAGCGCGTTGGCGGTTGCGATGGCCGCAGTGGGAGACATGCCCGATGGAGTGGTGACGCTGGGGGACGAGCCGCTGATCACCGGGCTCTCGGGGGCAACCACATACCGGTTGGACGGCGCGACGTTCCGGGTTCAGGTGATGGATGCGTGCGCATTGCTCAACCTGAATCACGCCGATGAGGCACAACTGCTGGCGGCCGGGTTGCTGCAGAATGAGGTGGACGCCTTGTTGGATTGGCGTGAATCCGCCTCCGGCGCGCGTCCGGAGGGCGCCAAAGACGAGTACTACGAGGCGCTGACCAATCCGTATCATGCGGCGCTGTCACCTCTGCAACTGCCCTCGGAACTGCTGCAGATCCGTCACTTTACCACCCGCTTGGTCTATGGTGACATGCAGGGGGCAACAGGCAGAACACGGGAAGACGGAGACGCCATGTCGCCTTTGGCCCGTTTCTGCACCGTGTGGAGCCAGTCCCCAGTGCGATCATCCGATGGGCAGGAACTGATTGACTTGAACAACGCCCAGCCGCAGCAGTTAGTGGAGCGCGGCCTGCCGCCGGAATTGGCCCAACAGATCATCGAGGTGCGAACTCAGGTAGGCAGTTTTACGTCCATGCAAGAGATACTGCAACTGCCTGCGGTTACTCCGGATATAGCGGCTCTTCTGCTGGATCAGACCGCTGTAGGTACGGCGACAATGGTGCAGGGACGGGTGAACCTCAATACGGCCCCGTATGAAGTCATCAGCACCATTCCGGGATTGTCAGCCGCTGTGGCTCAAGCCATCGCAGATGGTCAGTCATCCGGGTACAGCAGTTATGACGACCTGAACGATGTGGCAGGAATGGACATGGAGTCCTGGATTGCACTGGCAGACCGGTGCACATTGACAACAGCTTCGTTTCTGGTTCGGGCGTTGGGCCGGGCCGGCGATGTCCAGGTCGCGCTGGAGGCGCTCATAGAGGTGCGCGATGGTCGAGCCGTGATCCGGCGTGTTTGGGAAGCGCCATACGCCGATCCGGCAGCGTACTGGGGTTGGGACAGCGCAACAAGCGACGAAATCGATCTATCGGGGGCGACGTGAAAAAGGACAGGAACATATCGACCGGAAGGCACGTGCTGGAGTGGGCTCCGGACGGGGTGCGCTGGATGGACAGCGTAACCGGCGGTGTTCAGGAAGCGTCCAGTATTGGTACGGTTTCCGGCGCGTTCAGAGGGGCTGTGTGTGTCGCCGTAGGGAGACGTCTGGTGTTTGTGCGCCAGGTCAAAGTCCCCGATGCGCCGCTGGAGGATATCAAGCAGGTGCTGGTGCTGCAAGCCGCTCAGCTCTTTCCGCTGCCGCTGCAGGAGATGGCTTGGGGTGTGAGACTGACTGGCGAGCGAACCCGGGATGGACGCGTGGTGGTGCTGTATGCGATGCAGATCACCCATCTGCGGGCGCTGCGCGACGCACTGCAGAGCATCGGCTTACGCGCGGACGCGGTGCTGCCAATTGCGTTGGGCTCACCGTACGCGTTGCGGGAAGCCGGGTATAACGACGGGGTGCTTCTGGAGCGTACCGCCACCGGATGGGGCATTGATGTCGTCCGGGACGGTGAACTGCGATATTCACGGTTGGCGCCCTCTTCGTTGACCGACAACGAGGCGCTGGATGAAGCCAGGCGCGCCGCTGTCGCAGCCGGTATGCCCGACACGCCCCCGGTGTTGACGGCGGGCGCCGAGATTGTTGGAGCGCAGGGGCAGGCAGACAGCCCGCTGCGCTGGATGGGACGGGCCGATACCGGGCGCCTGGGCGAGGGCCTGGAACTGCCCGAGGACCACCTGCGGCGCATACGCGCAGCCAACGCGCGGATCATGACCATAGGTGTGGCGGTTCTGGCAATTGGGGTGCTGTTGCTGGCAGGCGGCGCCTGGCGTTTCACACGGGACACCCGGCAGGTGATGCAGACCCGTCAGGCGCTCAGTAAGTCTGTCGCCGCCATTGAGAAGACACGCTCGGGGTATACCGCGAAACGCAATGTTCTGGAGCCGCAGATGAAGGTCGTGAGCGAGGCGATGAACCCGTCCCAGCCGGCGGCCGATGTGCTGCGTGCATTGTCGCAGTGTACGCCTCAGGATGTCTGGTTGACCAGTGTGGCCGTTGAGCGGGGACGACCGGTCTCTATCCGCGGAGCATCGATGAAACAGGCGTCGGTGGGAGCGATGGTACTGGCCATGCAAAGATCACCGCGATTTACAGACGTGCGTCTGCTCTACGCTAACGATGGCAAGATCGGCGAGAGCGCTGTTGTTCAGTTTTCCATAACAGCATCCGCCACGGGCGTACAGGCGCTGCCAGGCGGCCGAAGAACGGGAGGCCGGCGATGAAGCGCTTGCATACGGGATCGCTGCCCGTCGGTCGCGTGTTGGTCGTGCTGGGAGTGTTGATTGGCATTGCCGGTGTTGCACTCGCGCTCTGGCCAGTGCAGCAATCTGCTTCCGTCGATGTGAAAGCCGCGTCTGAACGGGCGCTGGCCGAACGGCAGGAGGTTGAGCGGTTAGAGCAGCAACTGTCGCAGCATCTGTGGACCGGCGGGCCGGATGCTGTCGAGCCGGGGGTACTGGCTCTGGTGTCACAGGCTGCCTCCACCGCAGGGGCCCGTGTCACCACATTCCGGCCGCAACGGGTTAGTGAGGTGGATGGACTCACTGTCAGCACGCTGTTTGTATCCGTGGAGGCGAGCTATGCCGTGGTAGTACGGATGCTTGATCTGTTGGAGAAGCCGAACGGCAGGGTGGTGGTGAACCAAGTTCAGATATCCGGAACGGACGACGGCTCGGGAGGGATCAAAGCAGGGATCGGCCTGACTGTGTATACCCGCGGAGCCGCCAGCGGCGCTGTCCGTGCCAAGGAGGCCGTCAGTGGCGCAGCTATCTAAACCGGTGTTGATCACCGCCATTGGATCTGTCGCGGTGTTGATCTGGGTATATACCTGGGAAGAGCCGAAAGCACCGCCGCCAGCGGATGCCCGGCGTTTGCAGACGTCGACATCTGCACGATCCCGGCGGGAACCGCAGGAACAAACGGTGGCTAAAGTCCGTTTCGAACGCCTGCAGGGCACCCCTCGTGATGTGTTTCGTCCGCTTGTGCTCAGCGCCCGGGGGGGCTCCGGCACACCGGGAGGCGTGCCGGAAGCGCTGATCGGCGGTGAGGTCGGCTGGACATATGCCGGCATGGCCGAAGTCGACAACGTGCCGGTCGCGCTGCTCGAAAACAGCCGGTCAGGCGACTTCGTGTTTCTTCGGCCGGGCGAGCGATGGAAAGGTGCTGCCTTGGCGTCGGTGAGTCCCGATATGTTGAGACTGCGAGCGGATGACGGCCGGGTGGCTGACGTGCCGGTGAAGCAGGTGACCGCTTCGTCTGCGGCAGCAGCCCCTGCGCAGCGGCAGCAGCGCACAGCCGCACCGGCTACGGGTGGGCTGCCCACCTTGCCGGGGATACCTGGTCTTGGCACTACACCTGGCGTTCCGGGAATGCCCGCATTCCCGGGAATGCCCAATATGCCCGGCATGCCGGGTATGGGTGGTGGCGCCCCGATGATGCCCGGTATGCCCATGGGTATGCCGGGAATGACGCCGCCCGTCATGGGCGCGCCGACGCCGGCTCCGGTTGACCGGGGGTTACGCCGCGGTGGAGACGGTCCCCGCATGCGCGGGTCTGGAGGACGAGATGGACGTTAAGAGATGGGCGTCAGTAGGCGCTGTGGTCCTGCTGTGCGCAGCGGGGCTGAATGCTCAGGATGACTGGCTGTTTGGCGGAGGGGCGTCGGGCTCTGCTGGGGGGCGTTCGTCTTCCGGAATGATGGCAGCGCCCAGTGCGACCCCGTGGTCGGGCTTCAAGTTGAACCCAAAGACCCGAGTCAG
>CAZHSN010000140.1:0-10085 GCA_964535125.1 uncultured bacterium | reverse complement strand
GGTGAAGCAGCCCTGCGGGCTGCGGGGGTGAAGCGCCTGCGGCGCGGGGAATGTGGGCCGCGCATGGCGCGACGCGGATTGCGGCTTCGCCGCGCGTGTGCAGAAGACAACGGCCAAAATGCGGCTTCGCCGCAACCGCGGCGCGACAGCGCCGCACCTTCCCGGGCGGGGCGTGCACACGCACCGCGCTTCACCCCCGGCGCGCAGCGCCGACACCCCCGCGGCCCGCAAGGGCCGCCTCACCCCCGCGTTGAGCGCAGCGAAACGCCTCACCCCCAAAAGGGCGGTCCCCCCCCAAATCCACTGCCCCGTGCCTGTGCGGCCGCAGGCTGCACAGGCACGCGTGGCGACAGCGAGGCGCAGGTATCCGGTGAATCCGGTATACTCCAACAGGACCAACAGCCCACCGGCAGGTGATGCGCCGGTCCGTGAGGAGACAACCTATGAGCCAGGCAACACACGGCAGCAATGTGCAGGTGCACTACACTGGCCGGCTGGACAGCGGCGAAATCTTTGACAGCTCCGATGGCCGCGAGCCACTGGCGTTCACGGTGGGTGAAGGACAGGTCATTGAAGGCTTCGACGCCGCAGTGATGGGCATGTCCGTCGGGGAGACAAAAACCGTCAAGATCCCCTGTGACGAAGCGTATGGACCGCACAGTGACGAGATGGTGCTCAACATCGCCCGTTCAGAGGTCCCTGATGGAATGAACCCCGCAGTGGGTGATCAACTTAGCCTGCGCGACCAGGCTGGACGTATTGTACCGGTGATGGTCAGCGCGGTCAGCGATACCCAAATCACGCTGGACGCCAACCATCCGCTGGCTGGAGAGGACCTGACATTCGACATCACGCTGGTGTCGATCGAAAGCCCGATCATCCGTCCATAGCGCCAGGTGCTCAGTAGTGCGCCCGGTCGAACCCGGCCGGGCGTACCTGTCAGGCATTGAGACCGTAATCCGGTGTGCTGACGTTGGGTACGATGGAGGCGTCCCGGTTTTCCACGCTCCAGTCCTGCCCCACATCAATGCACCCCAATCCCATCACCCCCATGGACTCCCCGTCCACATGCACGTGAACGCCTACCATGTACCGCCGGGCGGCTGCCTCGGCGGGAACCGTGATGCGGAAACGGGCGTGACGCTGCGGATCACCGAATGACAGCCGCTGCACCACAGGGATGGCGGTCCATCCGTCTGGGAGGTCCAACCGTACATCCAGCCGGCCGTCACGCAGCACGGGGCGGCGCAGCACCGCGTCCATGGTGATCACGTCACCGGCATGCGCCACAGAGCGGAACGGCAGCAGATCGGCCCAGCGTACATCATACGCCCAGTTCGGGTCGTCTCGCTCGCTCAGTTCGCGCAACTGCTCTTGCCATCTGGTTACCCAGGCGCGCATCGGCGCGATGTAATCGGTCTTCCAGGCATGGATACCCCAGTGACCGGTGCACAGGTAGTCGGGCTTCAACCGCTCCAGCAGGTCAACACAACGGTGTGCGCCAATGCCCGGCCCAATGAGATTCAGGTTAAACGTGTCGATACTGCGCACGTGCGTGAAATCATCGATCGTGTCTCCGGTAAACGCGATCCGCTTCCCGTGCGCCTCCAGCAGCGTCAGTTGGTGCCACCAGGTATGTCCGGGAAAGTGGTACATGGTGAAACGCATGCCGCCCCATGAAAACGACTGCGCGTCGCGGAACACCCGATCCACCTGAATCGGCTGGTTGCACAGGCAAGGCACGCAATAGCGCTCTGGTCGCGCCAGCACATCGGCTATGCACTGATGCGCATACACCTTTGAGCCATACCGCCGGCGCATGGCCCGACACAGTGCGACGTGGTCGGAGTGTATATGCGTCGGGATGATAATGGGTATGCGCTTGACCGGGGTCTGCTGTAACAGATGGAACAGATTGACGCGCCCGTTATCCCAGTCATAGAAGCCCGCGTCCACCATTACCGCGGCGCCCTTACCGTCCGGAACCAGATACTGGATAGCGCAGGTATGCAGCGGGATCACCTCGGGCAGCGATGCGGCGCTTTGCGCGAAGTAGCGCGTAGACTTCGCCGTATCCACCAATGCGTTCAGCCGTGTCTGCAATAACTGCAATGCTTCTTTGGTGCGGTTGATCGGGGCTCCATGTGCAGGAAGCAGCAGATCCAGGTTCCAAGCGGCCAAACGGCGCAATGAGGCGCACAGGTCCGGAATCCGACGAAGCTCCGGCCCTTGGATAAACTCCTCATAACTGCTCTGCAGCGCGTCAAACTCCCAGACGGTACCCTCTCCGGCCATGAGATCGCCGATGAACGCCATCCGCTGGTTGTCGCGCTCCACGACCAGACTGACGCCGTACTCCGTGTGACCAGGTGTCGCCACGACCTGCAGCTCCCAGTCACGCCAGACAAAGCGCTCGCCATCACTCAGTTCGCGGGTTACCGGCACATCGCGCAACGGAACATTCAGCTTTTCGCCATAGGAGAACAGAAAGTACGTCTGCCGGCGCTGCCAACCGGCTTCTGCCTGTTCGAACAACGCACGGGTTCCCTGAGGCGCCGCCAGGCGCGCGCCTGCTGCGACCAGCGCTCGGTCCGCTCCGCAGAGATCCCGATGCGCGTGGGTATGCAACACCCACTCCACGCGGTCGATGCCGATCGCCCGCAGCGCCTCGACAATTGCCCCGTCACCGGGATCTATCAGTAACGCCTGCTTGCCGGACACCAGCGCATAGGCGCAGCATCCATCCAGACACCGGTACAGGGAGTTCGCTATCCGTTCCAGCGAAGCCATCATGCCTCCATTGTGAGCTCAGTATGCATGCCAGTTTAGTTTACAAGCCAATGTGGTATGCCATCATGATACCGCATGTAATACTCCCGCGCGCCTCCGCTTCTGGTACGGATGTGCCACAATAGGGTGAGAGTGAACTTGGAGATGCTGCAGTGACCCAACACAACTGGAGCCCCTTGTGGGAGAACACCTCCCCCGGATTGACCCATATCCTTTTTCTCAATGTCAACCCGGCAACCATCGGCGACGCGACGCTGGTCGTCAGCCCAACGGGTCAGGCCATGCTGGTAGATGCGGGCGTTGCCGGAGCAGGGCGCGAAATCATCGCACCGATGCTGGCGCAATGCGGCATCCGCAGGCTGCGGCGGTTGGTCATCAGTCACCTGCACGACGATCACTTTGGCGGTGTGGAGGAACTGATTGACTGGCCTGGGCTTACCGTTGACGAGGTGATCTGGAGCCCGTTCTCGATAGAGAGGTACCGGCAGAAGGAGTCCATGTATGCCGATCCGTGGGCGCGTTTGATCTGGGCGCTGCCCGATCTGTGTCATCGGCGCCGGATCCGGTTGACCGAACCCCGTCTGCACGCCCGTTGGGCGCTGGGGGGAGGGGCGACGGCGCACGTCATCGACATCGCCCATCCGGAGATCGATGTGCCCAACTTTGTCAACAACAACAACATCGTGCTGCAGATCACCCATGGTTCCATTACCGCCATGCTGACCGGCGACCAGGGGTTTGAGGAGGAGCAGCGCGTACTCGACTCGCGCCATCCGGTCTGCAGCACGGTGCTGAAGGCGGCGCACCATGCCGGAGCCGGCAGCAACGGCGCCGCCTGGATGCAGGCAGTCCGCCCGGAGGTAACCGTCTATCCGATGCCGAAGTGGCTGTCTGAAGACCCGCGAGGTATTGCCGGACACGCCCGTATTCAGCCGTACACACAACATATCTACCGCACCTGGGAGCACGGCCACGTGGATATTGTCACGGATGGCCGCACGTACCGCGTGTTCACCGAAAAGGCCATCCCCGCCGGATAGCACGTAATGTATCGAGCATTCACCAACCATACGCATACACCCGCGGCGCATCGCCCGGGGACACAGAAAGGAGCACATCATGGGTAGCAGAGGGCGCGAGATCGTCGGGTTGTCGCTGGACGATCTGTTGGCGGAGTTGAACAAAGCATTCGCCGATGAGTGGCTGGCACATTACCAGTACTGGCTGGGCGCGAAAGTCGCGAAAGGACCGATGAAGGAAGCCGTGATTGCAGAACTGACGCAACACGCGGCCGATGAGGCGCGGCACGCCGACATGGTGGCGCTGCGTATTATACAACTCGGCGGCACACCGTTGACGACCCCGTCCGACTGGATGGACTGGACCAACTGCGGATACGACGCCCCCAACGACCCGTTCGTGGGCGAACTGCTGGCGCAGAACATCAAAGGCGAGCAATGCGCCATCGATGTCTACACCCGTCTGTTGGAAATGACGCGTGGTAAAGACGACGTCACTTACAACATCGTCCTGCAGATATTGTCGGACGAGGTGATGCACGAAGAGGAACTGCAGTCGCTGGAAGAAGACCTGAACATGATGATGGGCCGCAAATAGACGCGAACCGTTACGGGATGCCCGGCGGGCGGCGCATGGTGCGCCGCCCGTTAACCTGTCAGGTCTCAGTTCTTCATGCCGGTCAACGCGATGCCTTCGATGAAGTAGCGTTGCGTGAAGAAGAAGATCGCCAATACCGGCAGCATCACCATGGTCGATGCGGCCATCACCATGCCGTACTCGGTACTGTGCTCCCCCTGGAACAGCTGCAGCGCGTAGCTGAGCGTCATCTTTTCGGGCGAGTTCAGGTAGATCAACGGCCCCATGAAGTTGTTCCAACTGCCCATGAACGTCATAATGGTCAGCGTCGCCAGCGCGGGCTTCACCAGCGGCAGCATGATCCGCCAGTAGGTGGTCCAATATCCGGCGCCGTCCAATCGGGCGGCTTCCTCCAGATCCCGCGGGATGGTGAGGAAGAACTGACGCAGCAGGAACACCGCGAACGGCCCGCCTAAAAACGCCGGCACCCACAGCGGGTTCAGCGTATCCACCCAACCCAGCCAGCGAAAGATGAGAAAGACCGGTATCATGGTGACCGCACCGGGGATCATCATGGTAGCCAGCAGCACCGCGAAGATGGTGTCGCGTCCCGGCCAGCGGAGACGGGCAAACGAATAGGCCACCATGCTGCTGCTGACCAGTGTGCCCAGGATGCTCAACAAGGTGATGATCAGTGTGTTCTGCAGAAACACCAGACCGCGCATCGTACCTTCAGGCAGGAAGTCCAATGCGTCCGTGTAGTTGCGCCACTTGAACCCGACAACCTTCTGTTTGGTCAGTGAACCGGGAACCGCGATCACCACCGCACCGGCATCCGGCTGGCCGTCCAGTATGCGCACCTTTTTGGAGCCGTCCTCGAGTTCCTCCATCTCGGCGACCCGGACCGATCGGCCGTCAACGGCCATCAGAGACAGGCCGCGGGCCTTTCCATCGACCATCACCTGTTCCTGCCGGCGCGGCACCCAAACCGGCGGGTAGCGCAGCATGTCCTCTTCTTCCTTCACGGATGTCGAGAGCAACCAGACGAACGGGGTCAGGAACACGACGGACCCCAGCATGAGCACCAGATGGATCAGCGCCGTATGAATACGCTGTCGACGGGACTTGCTGTTCATGCTTACTTGCCCTCCTGACCTTCGTAATAGACCCATTTCCGAGACGCCTTCAACTGCAGCAGCGTCAGAATCAGGATCATGATGAACAACACCCAGGCGATGGCCGAGGCGTAACCCATCTTGAAGTAAGCGAAGGCGTTGTTGAACAGCAGCAGAACCGGCACCAGCGTGGAGTCGGCCGGACCACCACCGGTCATGATGTACTGCGCCTCGAAAGACTGCAGCACACCAATAACACCCATGATCAGGTTGAAGAAGATATACGGCGTGAGCATCGGTATGGTGACATGCCGCAGCCGTGTCCACCAACCGGCGCCGTCAATCTCGGCGGCCTCATACAGGTGTCGCGGTATACCCTGCAGACCGGCCAGCCACAGGATCATCCCTCCACCGGCGCCCCACAACCCCATTACAATCAACGCCGGTTTGGATGTCGCTTCGGAACCCAGCCAAAGGGGTGCCGCGATGCCGAACCACTCGGTCAACGTGGCGCGCCAGGCCACGTTGATCAGACCAAACTGCGGGTTCAGCACCCATAGCCACAGCACCGCATTGGCCACGATCGGCATGATGGACGGCAGATAGTAGATGGTGCGGTAATAACGCATCCCGCGCACATTGGTGTTCAACAGCATCGCCAGCGACAGGCTCACCAGCATACCCAACGGAAGCCCGATGGCGGTGAGATAGGCGATATTCGCCAGCGACTTGCCGGTGAAGTACCACTCTTCGCCGAACAGGTCCTGATAGTTCTTGAGCCCGACCCAGCGCGCCGCATGCAGCACGTCATAGTCGCAGAAACTGAACACCAGTGACGCCATGATCGGCCCGATGGTAAACGCCAGGAAGCCCAGAATCCAGGGCATGGCGAACAGCACCCCGGCCCACGCTTCGCTGCGCGCCATACGCGATCCGCTGTAGCCCTGCCGCGCATGTCTCCAGAATAACACACCGATCACCAGCAGGATCAACAGCCCGATGGATACCGGTATGCGCCAGTCCAGCAGCGGATACCGCATCCGCATGGTGAACTTGTTCATCTCCTTCTGCACGGTGTTCTGCGCCTCAGCCAGCGCCTGTTCCACCGATTGCTTGCCGCGGATCGCGTTATCAAACGCCCGGTTATGCTCGTCCCAAAGCCGCTGTGCGACATACGTGACAGGGCGATACCGCGATACCGGCATCAGGTCCACCGTGTTGCGCAACGCCTGGTTCAGCCGCTGGTTGCTGCTGGCATATTCGCGCAGCATCGTTTCGGTGATCACCTGGTTGGCGCTGAAATAGGGTACGAACGGTCGACCAACGGACTTGTTGTACGCGCGCTGCGCGTTGAACACCGTCCGGTACCCCTCCAGGCTCTCCATGAACTTGATGAACTTCCAACTCATCTCCGCGTGCCGCGCTCCGCGGGGTATCGCCCAGGAGAAACCGCCCGACCAGGAGAGATATGTCGGGCCTGAGTCGAAGGGAGGCTTGCGCTGCAGCCGTTCGGCAGGAACCGGCGGCGGCACACAGACAAACTCCAGGTCCGGCGCATATCGCGCGATATACCCCACAAACTGCCCGCAGTCGACCTTCATCGCCACCTGACCGATGAGGAACGGGTCCAACTCGCTGTTGCCCTTGAACCCCTGCTGGAATGCGGTGAGTTCCTCGACACCGCCGGCGTCGCGGTAGAAGTCGACCAACCACTGGAGCGCCTTCTGCGACTGCGGGTTGTTCATCGTGCAGGTTTTGCCGTCTGCACTCATGAACTCACCGTTCATCTGCCAGCTGTACAGGTAGAACCAGCTGTTGCCGAAATTCGGTATATACCCGACTTGTGTCAGGCTGTTGTTCCGGTCTCGTTTAGTCAATAACCGGTTCAACTCCACCAGGTCATCCCAGGTTTTGGGAATACGGTCCGGTCCCAGACCGGCCTGCCTCAGCACACGCAGGTTGACAAACAGAGGCCTGGTATCGATGTCGGCCGGGATACCGTACACGTTGCCTTTATAGACGACTTCATCCCAGGCGGCCTTATAAAACTGCTCCGGATCGAATGCACCGGGCTGTCCCTTGTCGGCTTCCAGAAAGCTGTTCAACGGCATAAAGGTATCGCGCGCCGCCCAGTCGGCCACGGTAAACCGGTCTTGGTAGATCACATCGGGCGGCGCTTTACCCACGATCGCGGTCATCAGCTTTTGCGGGTTCATACTGCCGGCTCCCAGCGAGAGCATCTCCACCCGCACGCCGGGATTGCGCCGTTCGAACTCACGGGCGGCGGCCTGCCATCCCTTGATCCGGTCCGGCGGCTGCGGTCCCCATACCGTCAGTCGGATCTGCTCGGTGCGTTGGGCGCATCCCGCGCACAAGAACACCGCGCATACGGCCAACGCCGCAACGCTCAGCAGAACCCACAGTCTGTTTGTCAGTCGCATTCTGTCACTCCACTTACCGGTGTGCGTCTCTTCCGTTCGCGCCACTCTCAGTCATACACGCACTCGCGTGCGGCGTCCACAAACGCCTGTATATTATCGGGATTGCCATAGAAGAAGTGGTCGCTGGGGCAGCAGATATACCCGCCCTGGGGACGCGCGGCATGCAGCCGAAACACCTGCTCGCGTACAGACGCCGGCGTGCCCTTCTCGAACCCGGCATTCTGGTCAAACCCGCCCACGAAGAACAGGCGATCGCCCACCAGGCGGTTGGCTTCGGCCAGGTCGCAGTCACCGCCCATCGCCGGCGGGGTCATCGTCTCCAGTCCGTCCGCGCCGTTCGCCAGTACATTGTCGAGTTGCTTCATCAATCCGCCGCACAGATGGTAGACCACCTTATAACCCAGCGCATGCAGCGTATCGACCTGCTGCTTATCGTACGGAACACAGAACTCGGCATGCAGCGCAGGGCTGATCACGGTGTTGCTGCCGCCACCACCGCCTAACTCGATCAGGTCAAACGGCACTTCGTCATGCGTCCACAGACTCAGCGCCCGCATCTGTTTGTCGAGCAGCCGGCTCTCAGCATGATGCACCCAGTCGGGATCATCCATCGCGAACAGAATCGCCTCCTGGGTACCCACCAGTGTACAAAAGCTCTGCCAGCAGCCCATCTGTCCATGGCACCAGATGATGCCGCGTACGATACCGCGGTTACCCACTCGGTTCAGCGCCTCGCGCACCGGTGCGCCATCCACGCCGATTGGCACGGGGTAATAGGCGTCATACAGGTCGAAGTCATCCGCCGTTTTGATCAGCGGCTCGGTCTCCCATGTGGTGATCTCGTTAGAACCAAACGCCGTACGCAGGTCGCCCTTCGGCGTATGCACAATCTCCAACCAGTTGCGCACGCCATTCACGTTCGAAACTTCAACGGTCTCCACGCGCCAGTTTTCCAGATCCTTCGGATCATAGATCCATTGGGGGCCCGTGTAGATGGCCATGTCCATGCCGAAGCGCTCGTAGGCTTGGTAGCAGTCCATACCTCCCAGGTATCTGTTCAGGTAATACGGCATCCAGTTATGCACCTGCACCGGCAGATGGTCCGGTTTACCATTCTGTACCGCGGTCAGCATCCGTTCGCGGGCATCCATACGTTCGGTCTCCATGAAGTGGGTGTGTGCTGCGGGTATACTTCATCTACAGCCAACATATTCTTCCCCAATACGGCAGCAAATGCACAGTCATATAAGGAGTAAACCATGGTTCCCAAGAGGCAATACGGCAAACACCGTGATGAACTGACGATACTGGGGTTCGGCGGTATCGTCGTGATGAACCTGCCGCAGGAGCAGGCCAACCGCACCGCGCAAGCGGCGTTTGACCGCGGTATCAACTACTTTGATGTAGCCACAACCTATGGAAACGCCGAAGAACGGCTGGGACCGGCGATCCGGCCTTTCCGCCAGAAGATCTTTCTCGCCAGCAAGACGGAAAAACGGACCGCCAAAGAGTCACAGGAGGCTTTGGAGCGGTCCTTGAAGTTGTTGAAGACCGACCATCTGGACCTCTACCAGATGCATGCGATGACCACCCTGGAGGAGGTCGAGCAGGTATTCGCACCGGGCGGCGCGATGGAGACCCTGCTGCGCGCCCGCGAGCAGGGGAAGACACGCTACCTGGGGTTCAGCGCACATGGCGAGGCCGCCGCGGTGGAGTTGCTTAAGCGTTTCCCGTTCGACAGTGTGCTGTTTCCGCTGAACTTCGCCTCGCTGTACAAGGGTAACTTCGGTTGGAAGCTGATAGAAACAGCCCGCAAGCAGGGAACCGCGCTGCTGGCGCTGAAAACCTTCGCCATGCAGAAATGGGCGCCGGATGCCGACCGCAGCGGCCACCCCAAGTGCTGGTATGAGCCGATCGAAGATCCCGCACTGGCCGAGCGGGCGTTCCGATTTACGCTGTCGTTGCCCAATGTGGTCGCGGCCGTCTCCACCGGCGATGAGAACCTGTTCCCGAAGGCGCTGGATATCGCGGAACGGTATCGGCCGATCAGTACCCGCGACAAGGGGGCGCTGCGGAAACTGGCCATGGATCTGGACCCTCTGTTCCCTCAAGCGTAACCGCGCTGACGCCGGGCGGACGGTCG